>JBFZAG010000119.1:0-10379 GCA_041309145.1 Candidatus Omnitrophota bacterium
CATCCCGGAACTTTCCTTCCCTTAAGAGTGGAAAGAGAGATCTCTTCTTGGCCGAAATACGAGAAAATAACCGAGGTTTACGACCAGGAAAAGTTCTCCCTGGATATCGTTAAAACCGAAAACGGCCGCGATCAGAAGATAAATTTCCAAAAAGACTCGGTTATCCATAACGCGATCCTGCTTCCTTATTCTGTCCGTCAGGTTGCGGATCCGGCTGTAGGCTGGAATTTTCAAGCCAACCTTCCCACTCAGCGGTTTTTGATCCGGCTGGCAGCGATAGAAGAGCTGAAAGTCGCTGCCGGGGTATTTAAAGCCTACCGTTTTAAAAGCACCCCGGAGAGGTTCGAGATCTGGATCAGCGCAGATGAGAGAAAAATCCCCCTTAAAATAAAAGGTATGGCCGGGATCGGTTATACCTTGGTTATGCGGGAATATATCCCGGGAACCGAGTCCTGAAAAAGCGTAAAGAACAAGGATATTGCAGCCCGGCCGGAGATAGAGTATAATCACTCAGGTGTTGAAATTACCGAAAAGGACGCTTATGCTTAGAACTCCTAAAGACGATTTAGCCCGCAAGATCATGGCGCTCAAAAAGAAACGCAACGCCGTGATCCTGGTCCACAATTACCAGCTCCCGGAAGTTCAGGAGATCGCGGATTACCGGGGCGATTCCCTGGAGCTATCCCGGATCGCCGCCAAGACCGAAGCCGGGGTGATTGTTTTCTGCGGGGTGCATTTTATGGCCGAAACCGCCTCGATACTTTCCCCGGATAAACTGGTCATCATGCCGGATATCGGGGCCAACTGTCCGATGGCTAATATGATGAGCGCCGCTCAATTGAGGGCCCTGAAAAAAGACCATCCGCTGGCAATGACCGTAGGATACGTGAACACTTCGGCCGAAGTCAAGGCCGAGCTGGATGTTTGCTGTACTTCTACTAATGCGGTAGCGGTGGTCAAAGCTCTGAAAGACGCCCCGGAGATAATCTTTGTCCCCGATAAATACCTCGGGGATTACGTGGCCAAAAATACCGGCCGCAAGCTTATCTGCTGGGAAGGTCATTGCCCTACGCACATCAGGATCACTCCCGAAGATATTTTGCGGGAGCAGAAATTCCATCCCAAGGCCAAAGTCATTGTGCACCCCGAGTGTTTGCCCGCGGTGGTGGACATGGCAGATTCCGCGCTCTCTACCAGCCAGATGTGCAAGTTCGTCAAGGATAGCCCGGCCAAAGAGTTCATCGTGGGAACGGAGGTGGGGATAATTTACCGTCTCAAGCAGGATAATCCGGATAAGGAATTTTATCCCGCATCCGAGCGTGCGGTTTGCCCGAATATGAAGCGGACCACCCAGGAAAAAGTTCTTTTCGCCCTGGAAGAATTGCGCGAGGAAGTGCGGGTCTCCGACGATATCCGCCGCAGGGCGCAAAAGGCGATCAACCGGATGCTGGAGATAGTTTAGATGTTAAGCAATATCCCGGTAATTTACGAAGATGATCTGTTCTTGATCGTAGATAAACCGCCGGGTCTGTTGAGCGTTCCTTCCCCCGGAAGCAGGTCCCGCAGCCTTACCGAGATCCTTAACGAAGATGCCCGGAAAAACGGGCTTTCCCTCCGTCTTTATCCCTGCCACCGCCTGGACAAGGAAACTTCCGGGCTGATCATTTACGCTAAGGGAAAATCAAATCAAAATCTGATGATGGGGCTTTTTAAAGAGCGCAAGATCGCTAAAGTCTATACAGCTTTTGTTCAGGGCAGGATGAAAGAAGAAAAGGGCTGGATAAAAAAGGCTATCGAAGGACAGTTCGCTTCCACCCGTTTTAAGGTCATTGATCAGCGCCGGGAATTTGCGATAGTCGAGCTTTGTCCGGAAACCGGCAGGACCAACCAGATCCGCATTCATTTCAAGGCTATCGGCCACCCTCTGGTCGGAGAAAGCAAGTTCGCTTTCCGCCGGGATTTCGCCTTAAGGGCCAGGCGGGTCTGTTTGCACGCGGTTTATCTGGAATTCAAACATCCTGAGAGCGGCAAGGTCGTAGCGGCAAGGTCGCTTTTGGCGCGGGATATGCAGAATTTTCTGATCAAGCACCCGGAATAAAAAAGAAAAAATGTTTTAATATATTTTTCCGGCAACAGTCATCCCGCGGGATCTTTAAACAAGTTCAAAATATGAGACTGTCTTTCAAAGAATGGCTAATTTTCATGCTTTTGGCTTTTTCCGGCGCAGGGCTGTGGTATAAGCTCAGCTACCCGCAGTTTTCTCTTGTCAACCTAAGCTTAGATAAAAGGCAGGCCGTAGAAAAAGCGATAAAATACCTGGAATCTTCCGGAGTGAGCGTTCAAGGGTATTTAAAGTCAGTGGTTTTCAGTTCCGATAATCTCGCGGATACGTATCTCCAAAAAACCCTCGGCCAGCCCGGGCAAGAGAGATTTGCCAAGCAGCAGGGCTACGAACTTTTCTCCTGGCGGGTGAGGTTCTTCAAAGAGTTTCAGAAAGAAGAATATGATCTGGAGATCAGCCCTAAATCCGGAAAGATCATATCTTTTCGCCATCTTATCGAGGATATCCAGCCCCGCGAGACACTGGATAAGGAAGTCGCGAAGAAAAAAGCCGGAGAATTTTTGACCGCTTACTGCGGTATCGACCTTAACGATTACGATTTTCATGAAGAAAAAGTAAAGCGTCTTGACAAAAGAACGGATTATTCTTTTTCCTGGGAGAAAAAAGGGGCTTTTGTGCCTTGGAAAAAAGGGCAGGGCGAGGCTAAGCTTCTTTCCGGGGTCACTGTTTCCGGGCAGGAGATCCGGGAATTTTATCTGGGCGAATTGGACGTTCCCGAGCATTTCCGCAGGTACATCCAAAAACAGTTTATTTTAGGGGAATTTGTATCGAATTTCTCCCGACTTTTATTCATTTTCCTGATAGTTCTTTCGATCATCCTGGTGGTCAGGCTCAAAAATTCGGTTATTCTCAAGATCACAAAAAAATGGTATATATCCCTGGCTTTATTTTTAGGTATAGTTAACGCTTTCATGGTCTTCAATGACCTCCAGCAGGTCCTGGATAATTATTTTACCAGCGGATCGCTTTCCGCTTATATCGGCGTCTATCTTTTGAGTACTTTGACCTATGTATTATTTATAAGCGTCACTTTTACTTTGCCGGGCATCGCCGGAGAATCTCTCCTGGAAGAGGAACTTTCTGCCAGGCGTCCGAGGGCTTTCACCCCGTTTCTGAGGTCGACTTTCCTGGGCCGAAGCATGGCCGGTTCGATCTTTCTAGGTTATCTTTTATTTTTTGTCATGCTCGGTTTTCAGGCGGTCATATTTTATCTGGGGCAAAAATATCTGGGGGTCTGGAAACAGTGGTTTAAGCTGACCCAGTTCTCTTCAGCTTATATCCCTTTTTTGAGCGCTTTTGTTCTGGGGGCTACCGCCAGCTTGACCGAGGAGGTCGTATTCAGGGGGTTCGGCATCGGTTTTTTAAAAAAATATCTGAAGAATACTTTTTTGGCGGTCGTCTTGAGCGCTTTGATCTGGGGGTTCGGCCACACCCAGTATGCGATATTTCCGATATGGTTTAGAGGGATAGAGGTGACCCTGCTGGGGGTTTTTCTGGGTTTTATTTTTATAAGATACGGCCTTGTCCCTTTGATCGTGGCCCACTATCTTTTTGACGTCTTCTGGGGTGTAGCGGCCTATATACTCGGGGTAAGCACGCCTTATCTTTTTACAAGCGCCCTGTTTATTCTTATCCTGCCTTTGGGTTTTGGAATATGGGTATTTTTTCTTAACCGTTCGGAGCGGGAAAATGAAATAAAGCTTGCTCTGAGCAAGGCTCAGGAATATAATCTGGAGATTTTGATTGCTTTTGTCCGGGAGAAAAAAGCTCAAGCCGCTTCTCCCGGGGAATTAAAGGCGCAGCTGATTAAATACGGCTGGGACTATGTCCTGGTGGATTTGGCTATAGCCCGGGTTTTCAGCGATATTTAAAAATAACGGATTGTGCCGGAGGGTTTTAGCTTTATTATAATATCTTTTATTAGAGGAGGCAGCGATAAACATCCTGCATGTTCTTATATTCGGTATCGTAGAGGGGATCACCGAATTCCTGCCTATTTCTTCGACCGGACATCTCATGTTGACCGCTAAGATAATGGGGATAAGTCAGTCGGAATTCGTAAAAAGCTTTGAGATCGTTATTCAACTGGGAGCGATCCTTTCGGTCGTCGTCCTGTACTGGCATAAGCTTGTCAGGGGCCGGGAGGTCTGGAAACGCCTCCTGGTTGCTTTTATCCCCGCGGCGCTCGTCGGCGCGGCATTGTATAAGACCGTCAAAAGATATTTTTTAGCTAACAACGATCTGGTGCTCTGGTCGCTTTTTCTCGGCGGCATCTTTCTGGTCGTTTTTGAGCTGGTTTATCGCGAGAAAAAAGAAGCTACCGAAGACCTTTCCGCGATCTCCTATCCCCAGGCTTTAACCATCGGTTTATTCCAGTCTTTAGCAATAGTTCCGGGAGTTTCCCGGGCCGCGGCCACGATCATCGGAGGCCTGGCAGTCGGGCTTAAGAGGAAGATTATTGTCGAGTTTTCGTTTCTTCTGGCCATTCCCACCATGCTTGCGGCTTCCGCGCTGGATCTGTTAAAAAGCGCCGACGTTCTTGGCAGAGAACAGCTTTTTTCTTTAGGTTTGGGTTTTATCGTCTCATTCGCGGTGGCTATTCTGGCCATCAAATTTTTACTCGCGTTCATCAAACGCCATAACTTTATTTATTTCGGCGTATACCGGATAATTGTCGCCCTGGCGTTCTGGCTTATCGCTAAGTAAACGGAGGAAGACTATGAGTATCGTTGTTTTGGGAACAGTGGCTCTGGACACCGTTCAAACTCCTCACGGCAAAAAAACAAAGATGCTCGGTGGCTCAGCCGCGCATTTTTCCATGGCCGCGCGCTTATTCACCGAAGTCCACCTGGCGGCTATTGTCGGAAAAGATTTTCCTCAAAAACACGTGGATTTTTTAAAGCGCAAAGGTATAATCCTGGATTCTTTGATCAAGTCCGGAGGAAAGACTTTCAAGTGGGCAGGGGAATACAAGCAGGACCTGAATTCCGCTATCACTAAGAAGACCGAGCTGGGGGTGCTTCTGGAATTTTGCCCCGGAGTCTCCGAACGTCAGAAGAAAATCAAGAACGTTTTTTTAGCCAATGTCGATCCTGATCTCCAGATGAAGCTTTTAAGCTGCATGCAAAAGCCCCGCCTGGTAGGGCTGGACAGCATGAATTTCTGGATCGCCAATAAACGCAAAGCTCTTCTGGAAGCTCTTAAAAGGGTGGACATCTTTGTCGCCAATGACCGCGAAGCCAGGGATCTGACCGGAGAAAACAACCTGGTCAAGGCGGCAAAAGCTTTGCGCTGCTTCGGCCCGGGGATGGTTTTAATAAAGAAGGGCGAGCACGGGGTTATTTTTTACTGCGATAAATTCATCTTTTCGCTGCCGGCTTATCCGACCGAAACAGTGATCGATCCGACCGGCGCCGGAGATACTTTCGCCGGCGGATTCATGGGGTATTTAAGCGCTCAGAAGAAACTGGATTTGAAAGCCCTCAAGACAGCGGTGGTTCTGGGGACTATTACGGCGTCGTTTAACGTAGAGGCGTTCGGCTTGGAAAGAACTTCTAAGCTGGCGCTGAAAGATCTGCGCTCAAGGCTTGCCGAATTCAAAAAAATAGTTCAATTCTGAAGTTAAAAATATGAGGAGGTTCATATGACTCTGGAAGAAAAGATCCTTGATGATTTCAAAGAGGCGATGAAGGCTAAGGACCAGCTTAAGGTTTCTACTTTAAGTTTTCTGAGAGCGCAGTTCAGCTATCTGGCCCTGGAGAAGAAAAAAAACGCCCTGGATGACGCGGATTGCATATCCGCGATCAAGAAATCGGTCAAGCAGCACCAGGATTCCATCGCCCAGTTCAAATCCGGAGGCCGGGAGGACCTGGCGGAAAAGGAATCCCGGGAGCTGGAGATCCTGAAAAATTATCTTCCCCCGGAAATCCCGGCTGATGATCTCAGGAAGATCATAGACGATGCCATAGCTTCTACCGGAGCCGCAGGGATCAGGGACATGGGCAGAGTGGTCAAGGAAGTTATGGCTAAAGCCGGCGGTTCGGCAGACGGAAAGACGGTCAGCGAAATGGTCAAGTCCCGGCTTGCTCCGGTAAACCCGTAATTTAGCTTGATTTTTATCAATGGAGCATTACAATAAAAAAATGAAAGGAGGAGTAAAAAGAAAATGAAAAAAGTTTTTTTATTTGTTTTCGTTTTAGCTTTAACCATAACTCTGGTCAGCTGCTCCAGGAAACAGGAGGCTTTGGAAGAAATGCAGCAGCCGATGTCTCCGGAAGATCTGAATAGGATCAAAACCGGGACTTTGGGTGCTCCGGAAGCCAATGTGGCAGCCGGCAACGCGCCCCAGGCGACAGTGGTTTCCACTACAGAAGCTAATTTGGAACCTTTGCCTCCATCCGGGCCGTACAGGCCCAGCGTCAAAGAGATCCAGGCAGCTTTAAAGAACGCCGGTTTCTATGCCGGTTCGATCGACGGAAAGCTCGGACCGAAAAGCATGAAAGCGGTCGAAGAATTCCAGAAAGCTAACGGATTGGCCGTTGACGGAAAAGTCGGGCCTAAGACCTGGGCGGCATTAAGCAAGTATCTCAATGCCGCTGCAAGTAATCCTATGCCCGCTGCGGCAGGCCAGGATTAAAAAAAGTCATGCCGGACTCTTGTAAATCGGACTGGATGTGCTATACTTTTTACGGCCGATAAAGGCAAACCCCGAGAAATCGGGGGGCGTTCCGGTACAGCAGTTTTGCCGTAGTTGTTTGTCCGGGACCCCGTAAACGCGTCGTGCGGTGCGGTTCGGCGCGCGAATGGCGGGGCAAAGCCACAGACCTAAGTTATCCGTTGAAGCGTGTTCTGCACCAGCGAGTGCGGGCTGACTTTGAGCGGGCTAATATGGTGGCTGGGTTACCGAAAGTAAAGGCGATGTTGCCTTTATCGGCTTTTTTTGCAAAATGATCCCAACAGAAATGTTGGGATTTTTTGTTTACCCTCTTCTTGCCCATAATCCTGGCCCATGTTATAATAAAACCCATGATCAAATTCCCGAAAGATTTCTTATGGGGCGCTTCCACTTCCGCCTACCAGGTTGAAGGGAATAATTCAAATACCGACTGGTGGGAGTGGGAAAGAAACAGGCCGGGATCGGCTTTGTCCGGAGGAGCCTGCGGCCATTACCAGCGTTTTCGCGAGGATTTTGATCTCGCCAAAAGCCTGGGCCATAATTGTCATCGTCTTTCCCTGGAATGGTCCCGGATCCAGCCCGGACCCGAGCGGTTTTGCCAGGAGGAAATCAACCATTATATCCAGGTTATCGATCACCTGCGCAGCCTCGGAATTGAGCCGGTAGTGACCTTGCACCACTTTACCAATCCTTTATGGCTGTCTCGTATCGGCGGCTGGGAAAATCCCAAAGCAGCGCAATATTTCCTGGATTACGCCCGGAAAATAGTTTATCTCCTTGCTCCTAAAGTTAAATTCTGGGTGACCGTTAACGAGCCGATGGTCTATACTTATTATTCTTACTTGACCGGCGAATGGCCGCCGCAGAAAAAATCCCGGCTTTTGGCCTGGAAAGTGTCCGATAATCTGGTCGAGGCGCATATCCTTTCTTACCGGTTGATCCATTCTATCTACAAGAAAAGCGGTCTTGGCGCGCCGTTGGTCAGCATCGCTCAAAACATGATCGCTTTTTTGCCCTGTAAGAAAAGCCCGCGCAATAAACTGGCGGCATATCTGAGGAACAGGCTGTTTAATTTCCGCCTGATCGAGGATCTGATCCGGAAAAATTCCCTGGATTTTATAGGTATGAATTATTACACCCGCCATTTGATCGAGACCCGCGGCTGGTCTTTTGACGAATTGCTGACCAGGAACTGCAGGGAAGGCCATGCTGACCTTGCCAAGAATTCTCTGGGCTGGGAGGTCTATCCCCAGGGGCTTCATGATCTTTTGAAGGTTTTAAAAAAATACAAGCTTCCGGTTTTTATCCTGGAAAACGGGATCTGCTGTCAGGATGACGAAAAGAGGTGGGATTTTATCCGGGAGCATCTCAAGAATATCCACGCCGCTATGGCCGACCAGGTTCCGGTGATCGGCTATCTGTACTGGTCTTTACTGGATAATTTTGAATGGGATAAGGGTTTTGCGCCCCGCTTCGGACTTTGCGAGGTGGATTATTCCGATTATAAAAGGACGCCCAGGGATAGCGCCAGGAAATTCGCTCAAGTCGCGCTAACAGGATTGCTGGAATGATGAAGACAGTTAATAACAGTTATATTCTTAAGGATATTCCTTTGTTTGCGGGCTTGTCAGCCAAAGAGTTGGTTTACATCAAGAAAAAATCCAGCTTCGCGGAGTATAAAAAAGGGCAGGTCATTTACAAAGAGGGCTCCGCGCCTTCATTCTTCTACTGTATTATCCGGGGCAGGGCGGTGCTTTCCACTTTGGAGCGGTCGGGCAAACAGCTGGTCCTGGAATATCTGCACCGCGGCCAGTATTTCGGGATAATCTCCGTGTTGACCGGCGAGGCCCATTCGGTGACCGCGAAAGCCTTGAACGACTGCCTGCTTTTAGTTATACCCAAAGAGGCTTTCGATAATCTTCTAAAAAAGATCCCGCAATTGGCAATTGATCTGAGTAAAACCCTTTCCCGCAGGCTTAAGCGCAAGGATATCCACCCCAAGACTATCTTTGAGAGCACGATCATCGCGGTCTTAAGTTCCTATCCCCAGGCCGGAAAGACCGTTTATGCTTCTAACCTGGCTTTCAGCCTGAGCAAGGAAGCTCGGAAAAAATCCATCATCGTGGATATCTGCCGCCGGGATAAGGCCCACCACATGCCTTGGTTTTTAAAAAGCGGAAAAAATTACCGGGTGATGAATCTTTCCGCCGGCTCATCAAACTTGTCGCGGCTCAGCGGTTATATTTTTAAGGATAAATACGCTATCGACATAATTTATCTTACCTATGCCAACCACGATGAATTATGGCCTAAGGCTGTAGTGGACATTTTGAGCCTCCTGGTCAATGATTACCATTTTGTGGTAATGGACCTGCCTTGCCGCAGAGAAAAGACCATCCTGAATATTTTAAACCAATCCGACCTGGTCCATATCCTGACCAGCCCGCGCGGCGCTGACCTTAAGAGCACCCGCCACTTGATCAAAAAACTGGCTAGCGATTACGGATTTACCGAATCCAAGATCAAGGTTATCGTCAACGAAAGCAAGTCCTCCAAACTGGATTCGGAACAGAAGCAGCAGCTTTTGGGGCAGGAAGTTTTTGCCAACCTTCCCAAAATAGACACCAGGGTCTCCGGAAGGCTGGTGATCGAAAAACCCGCTGCCGACTATTCCCGGGTAATACGCCGGATCGCCCGTCACGAAGGTAACTGTCTGGTCGGGCTGGCTCTGGGAGTGGGAGTGGCTTACGGCTTTTGCCATATAGGGGTTCTAAAAGTCATAGAAGAAGAAAAGATCCCCGTTGACGTCATTTCCGGGTCGAGCATGGGCGCGTTTATCGCCAGCCTCTGGGCGATCGGGAAATCCAGCTCCGAGATCATGGCCATAGCCAAAGAGTTCAAAGAGCCCAAGCATATCTGGAACCTTCTGGATTTTACTTTCCCGCTTCTGGGCTTTATCAAGGGCAATAAACTTTACAACATGTTCAAGCGCTATCTGGGGGCAAAGACTTTTTATGACGTCAAGATCCCCTTAAAGATAATCGCCAGCGATTTGAAGGGCAAGAAGTCGATTGTTTTTGAAAAAGGGCTGATCATTGACGCTCTTATGGCCAGCTGCGCCATGCCCGGGGTATTCGCGCCGTTCACCAGCAAGGGCGAAATGCTTTTTGACGGGGGGGTGATCAATCCTCTGCCGACAGAGCCGTTACTTGAGATGGGAGCGAAAAAGATCATCGCCGTTAATCTGACCCCTTCGCGAGAGGATCTTTTGCGCCAGTACGACCGGATCAAGCAGGACTTTACGGCTAAGGTGGAGGAGATCCAAAAGAAGGAATGGTTCAACTTCAAGGATTATCTGCGCAAAAAGTTAAAGGTGAATATCCTGGATTTTATTTTCAGCAGCTTCGAGATCATGCAGTCGGAAGTAGCGCTCAAAGAAGCCCAGCTGGCGGATGTGGTCCTTCATCCGGATACTTCCGGTCTGCACTGGACCGAGCTTTATAAAGCAGAAGAGTTCGCCAAAAGAGGCGAGGAAGAAGCCATAAAGAATATGGACAAGATCAAAAAACTTATCGAGGAGTA
>JBFZAG010000120.1:0-14470 GCA_041309145.1 Candidatus Omnitrophota bacterium
CCGCGTAGGTTGCCCCGGTTAATATTTTTTCTTGACAAGCTTTATTAAATTAGTTATTATCTAACATAAGGATACATACCTGCCAAACTTCGAAAGTTACCTTTAATAAATTGCCGGATACAGTGGAATTCACTTTTGCACAATCCCTTAACAGTGCTGGTTTCTCGAAGCTTAAAATTTGGAAACAGGTTTTTGTTGTCCTCACCGCCAACCCTTAATAATTTCCATGTCCAAGATTTGTCATAATGGTTAAACCCAGGCTTTTTCTGATCGATGCCACGGCGTTTTGCTACCGGGCTTTTTATGCCATCCGCGGCCTGGCAACCACAAGCGGCGAGCCGACTAACGCGATCTACGGGTTCCTGAGGATCCTGCAAAAGATCCTGAAAGAGCAGAAACCACAGCTTTTGGGCGTCTGCTTTGATGTTTCGCGCAAGACGTTCCGGCACGAAAAAGACTCCCAGTACAAGAGCAACCGGCCGGAAATGCCGGATGGCCTGAGCAGCCAGATCCCGGTGATCAAGCAGATCATCCGGGCTTACGGGATCCCGATCTTTGAAGCCGAAGGCTTTGAAGCCGACGACATTATCGCCACCCTTTCTCAGAAAGCCAAGAGCCGGAATATCCCGACGACTATCATCAGTTCGGACAAAGACCTTTTGCAGCTGGTCGATGAAGATATCTTGGTTTTAAGCCCGCAGAAGGACGAGGATATCCTGTTCGATACTGTAAAGGTCGAAGAAAAATTCGGCTTGAAGCCGGCCCAGATCGTGGACCTGGTGGCTTTTACCGGCGACGCCGTGGATAATATCCCTTCCATAAAAGGGGTGAGCGAAAAAAAAGCCGTTGAGCTGGTCAGGGAATTCGGCTCCGCGGAAAAGGTCATCAGCCACCTGGACAAGATTTCGCCGGAGAAGGTAAAAGTGGCCGTATCCGAAAATATCGAACGGATCAGGCTGAACCGGGAACTGGCTGACCTGCAAAAAGACATGGACCTGGAGTTCTCCCTGGAGAAGCTGGCGCTGGGAGAGCCGGACCACCAGGAATTGTTCAAGCTGTTCAAGAGGCTGGAATTCAAAGCTCTTTTAAAAGATCTGCCGGTAGCCGATAAAAGCGAAGAGGTCAAGGTAGAGACTGTGTCCGGGGCGGAGTTTTGCCAGCTGGCCAAGAGCTCCCGGAAAATATTCCTGGACGGAAAAAACCCGGAGAGCCTGACTTTCAGCCTGGACCATAAATTTTTTACAGTAGGTAAATTATCCCGGGATGCGGGATCGGTTTTAGTTGACCCGGCCATAAAAAAGATCGGCCATGACCTCAAGACGATCAAGCTCTTTCTCAAAAAAGAAGATCTGGCGCTGGAAGGCCTGGATTTTGACACCATGATCGCGGCATATCTTTTGAATCCTTCGAAAAGCAGTTATTCCCTGGAAGAGCTGGCCTGGGATTTTCTGGCTAAATCAGTCAAGGCTGATACCCTGGACTGCGCCCAGAGGCTGGCCCTGATCAAAGAGCTGAAAGTCAAACTGGAAAAACAGCTCGAGGATAAATCGCTGGCCGAGCTTTTCTCGCAGGTCGAGATGCCGCTGGTGGAAGTCCTGGGGGAAATGGAAGCCGAGGGAATAAAGATCGATCTCAAGCTTTTAAAGCGGCTTTCCCAGGAGCTGGAAACCAGGCTGGCTAAGCTCGTCGAAGAGATCCACGGCCTTTGCGGATGCCAGTTCAACATCAATTCTCCCAAGCAGCTGCGCGAGGTGCTTTTTGAAAAGTTGAAGCTGAGGGTGATCAAGCGCACCAAGAGCGGGCCTTCCACGGATGAAGAGGTTCTGAAAAAACTTGCCGAAGAGCACGAGCTGCCCAAAAAGCTCCTGGAATACCGCCAGCTGACCAAATTGAAATCGACTTATGTCGACGCTTTGCCGGAAATGGTGGACCCAAAGACCGCCAGGATCCATACTTCTTTTAACCAGACCGGCACTGAGACCGGACGGCTGAGCTCTTCCAACCCTAATCTCCAGAATCTGCCGACGAAGACCGAATTGGGCCGGAAGATCAGGGAAGCGATCATCGCCTTCTCCGCGCAGAGCCTGCTTTTATCCTGCGACTATTCCCAGATCGAGCTGAGGGTCCTGGCCCATATTTCCGGGGACAGGACTTTGATCAAGGCGTTCCAGGAGAATAAAGACATCCACCGCAAGACCGCGGCTTTGATCTACGGGGTGGAGGAAAAAGAAGTTTCGGACGAAATGCGCAATTCGGCTAAGGCCATAAATTTCGGGATCGTTTACGGCTTGAGCTCTTTCGGCCTGAGCCGGGACCTGAATATCCGGGCCGAAGAGGCCCAGGGGTTCATCGACGCTTATTTTGCCACTTACCCCGGGGTCAAGGTCTATATAGAAGAGCAGATCAAAAGGGCGGAGAAGAACGGTTTTGTGACCACGATCTCCGGAAGGCGCAGGTATTTGCCGGATATAAATAACAAGAACCAGGCTATCCGCCAGTTCGCCCAGCGCCAGGCGGTGAACACCCCGATCCAGGGGTCAGCCAGCGACCTGATCAAGATGGCCATGGTGGATATCCACAAGCTGATGCGCCAAAAAGATTCAGGCGGGAGGATGATCCTCCAGGTCCACGACGAACTGGTCTTTGACGTGGACTCGGACAGTCTGAATAAATTCAGCGCGATGGTCAAAGAAAAGATGGAAAATGTTTTGAAGCTTGAGGTCCCGGTAAAAGTCGACCTCAAGGCCGGGAAAAACTGGTCAGAGATGGAAGAGCTCAAGTAGGCATACCCACCCCTGGGGTGGGTATAGGTGGATGCAGGGTCAGTGTCGTTTCATCAAAGGAGGAAGGTATGAAGATAGTGATGGTAGCAAGTGAAGTCGTTCCGTTCGCCAAGACCGGAGGGTTGGCTGACGTGGCCGGGGCTTTGCCTTTGGCTTTGGAAAAGCAGGGCCAGGACGTTATTATCATCATGCCGGGCTATAAATCGGTGCATAATCTCAAGACTCCGGCGATCAAGAATTTCCAGGAAGGGGTGAGTTACGCGAGCATCGGCAAAAATATCAGGGTATATTTCATAGATAGCGAAAAATATTTCGGCCGCGACCAGCTTTACGGGGACAAGACCGGAGATTATAAAGACAACCTGGACCGGTTCTCCTATTTCTGCAAAAAATCGCTGGAGCTTTTAAAAGTGATAAAGTTCAAGCCGGACATCATCCATTGCCACGACTGGCAGTCAGCGCTGGTGCCGGTATATTTGAAGAACATTCTGGCGGACGACCCGTTCTACAAGGAGGTCAAGACCATATTCACCATCCATAATATCGGCTATCAGGGGCTGTTCGCCAAAGAAGAACTGCTCAAGACCGGGCTGGATTGGGGGGTGTTCAACTCCGACATGCTGGAATATTACGATAAGATCAACATTTTAAAAGGCGGGATCGTGTTCTCGGACCTGATCAACACCGTCAGCGACACTTACAGCAAAGAGATCCAGACCAAAGAGTTCGGGTTCGGGATGGAAGGGATACTGGCAAAGCGCAAAGAAGATCTTTTCGGGATCATCAACGGCCTGGATTATGCTATCTGGGATCCGGCTTCCGATAACAAGATCGCCGAGAATTTTTCGGCCAAAGACCTGGCCGGGAAAGCCGCGGACAAAGCCGACCTGCAGAAGCTGAGCAAGCTTCCCCAGAAAGCCGGGGTGCCGCTTTTGGGGATCGTCTCGCGCCTGGCCCAGCAGAAAGGTTTTGATATTCTGGCCGAAGGCATCGACGCTATCTGCAAGATGGACCTCCAGCTGGTGATCCTGGGGACCGGGGACCAGAAATACCACGATATCCTGGAAGCGATGGTCAAGAAATACCCTAAAGTGATCTCGCTGCATATCAAATTCGACGACGCGCTGGCCCACAAGATCTACGCCGGCTCGGATATATTCCTGATGCCTTCAAAATACGAGCCTTGCGGCCTGGGCCAGATGATCAGCCTCAGGTACGGGACCGTGCCTTTGGTCTTTAAGACCGGCGGGCTGGCGGACACCGTCGATGACAAGAACGGCTATGTCTTCGACAAATATTCCAAAGACGAGCTGATCAAGACGATCAAGAAGGCGGTCAAGGATTTCAAGTCTAAGAAAGACTGGAAGGAGCTACAGCTGCGGGGAATGAAATGCAATTTTTCCTGGAGCGCCCAGTCCAAGAAATACATCGAGCTTTATGAAAAAGCGAAAGCCAGGTAAGAAGCTGGTCATCGGCTTGACCGGAAGCTTCGGGACCGGAAAGTCCACGGTGGCCAAGATGTTCAAATCTTTCGGCTGCCGGGTGATCGATGCCGACAGGATAAGCCGCGATCTGCTTAAACCGGGGAGAGAAGTTTATCGCCGGGTGATCCGGGTTTTCGGGAAAGCGATCGTCGGAAAGAATGGGCGGATCGAGCGCCGAAAGTTGGCCGGGATGGTGTTTTCCGATAAGCGTGTTTTAGACAGGTTTAACCGGTTGATCCATCCGGAGATAATCAGGCAGATAAAGCTTCAGGTAAAATCCGCCGGAGAAGAGGTCGTGGTTCTGGACGCGCCCTTACTTATGGAAAAAAACCTGGACCGGCTGGCGGATGCAGTGGTGGTGGTCAAGGCAAGTCTTATTAACCAGATCAAAAGGATCAAAAAAAGGTCCGGGCTTTCTAAATCCGAGATAACCGCGCGGATAAGTTCACAGAGCCCATTAAAGGAAAAGCTGGGCAAAGCGGATTTTGTCATAGATAACAACGGAACAATCGAGAATACCAGAAAACAGGTGGCATTAATAAGGAGGTTGTGGTGGAGAAGTTAGATATCAAAGTAATGAAAGAGATGAAGATCACTGAGCTGAACAAGCTGGCCAAGGAGCTGAATGTCGAAGGTTTCAGCGCTTTGAAGAAGCAGGACTTGATCTTCAAGATCCTTCAGGCTCAGGCGGAAAAAGAGGGATTGATGTTCGGGGAGGGGATTTTAGAAATTCTGCCCGAAGGTTTCGGGTTTTTGCGCAGCCCGAATTACAATTACCTGCCCTGCCCGGACGACATTTATATTTCGCCGTCCCAGATCAGGAAATTCGATTTGCGCACCGGAGACACGGTTTCCGGCCAGATCCGTCCTCCGAAAGAAGGGGAAAAATATTTCGCTTTGCTTAAGGTCGAAGGGGTGAATTTCGAGAATCCCGAGGACGCCAAAGAAAAGATCCTTTTTGACAACCTGACCCCGGTCTATCCCAGGGAGCGCTTTAATATGGAAACTTCGCCTTCCGAGATCTCCATGCGGGTCATGGGTCTTTTGACCCCGATCGGAAAAGGGCAGCGCGGCCTGATCGTAGCCCAGCCTTACAGCGGAAAAACAGTACTGCTGCAGAAGATCGCCAACGCCATTACCACCAACACCCCGGAATCGATCCTGATCGTTTTGCTGATCGACGAGCGTCCGGAAGAAGTCACGGATATGCAGCGCCATGTCAAGGGCGAGGTCATTTCTTCGACTTTTGACGAGCCGCCGGAAAGGCACGTCCAGGTCGCCGAGATCGTCCTGGAAAAAGCCAAGCGTCTGGTGGAGCATAAAAAAGACGTAGTCATCCTTTTGGACAGTATCACCAGGCTGGCCCGGGCTTATAACTCGGTGGTCCCGCACAGCGGCAAGGTCCTCTCAGGCGGCATTGATTCTAACGCCCTGCAGAAGCCCAAGAGATTCTTCGGCGCGGCCCGCGATATCGAAGAAGGGGGAAGCCTGACCATTATCGCCACCGCCCTCGTGGACACCGGGTCGAGGATGGACGAGGTCATCTTTGAAGAGTTCAAAGGCACGGGCAACATGGAATTGCAGCTGGACCGCAACCTTTTCCAGCGCAGGATCTATCCGGCTATCGACATCAAGCGTTCCAACACCCGCCACGAAGAACTGCTGCTCACGCCGGAAGAGCTGACTAAAGTCTGGATCCTGAGGAAAGTTTTGAACGAGTTGAACAACGTGGAAGCTATGGAGCTTCTGATCGAAAAATTGGCCAAGACCAAGAACAATCACGAGTTCTTGAATTCAATGAACCAGTAAACCTTTGTCAACCTACGCGGTTGCCAAGCGGTTGCCAAGCTTGGCAACCGCGTAGGTTGACATGGTTAATAAGGAGAAAGAAATGAGAGAGAAGATCCATCCGAAATACCAGGACAGCACTATTGTTTGCGCTTGCGGCGAGACTATCCACACTAAATCCACCAAGCCGAATATCCGGGTGGAAATATGTTCTAAATGCCATCCTTTTTTCAGCGGTAAGAAGAAGCTGGTGGATTCCGCCGGCCGCGTGGACAAGTTCATGAAGAAATACGGCAAGAAAAACGCCTAAAAACCGAAATAAAATAAAGGGGACGTTTCTCTTTTTTTACAGAAGAGAAAAGTCTAAAAAAAGAGAAGCGTCCCCTTTATTTTAATAGAAGCGTCCCCTTTATTTTATGCTGACTAAACTGAACAGATTAGAGAAGCGCTACGAGGAACTGGAAGAGCTCCTGGCGGACCACGCCATAATCGCCGATCCCGAAAAGTGCAATAAGCTGGCCAAGGAGCTTTCCGACCTCAAAGAGCCGGTTTTTCTTTTTCGCGACTATAAGAAACTCACCTCGGAGATCAAAGAGCTGGAAGTCATGCTGGATGAAAAGCATGACAAGGAGCTCCTGGAAATGGCCAGGACCGAGCTGCCGGAACTGAAAGCCCGCAAAGAGTCTCTCGAGGCCAGGATCAAGGAAGCGCTCAAGGGCGAAGATAAGGATGCCGGGAAAAATGTTCTGGTGGAGATCCGCCAGGGCACCGGAGGAGCGGAGGCGGCATTGTTCGCGGCGGATCTTTACCGCATGTACACCCGTTACGCCGAAAGCAAGAACTGGAAAGCCGAGGTGATGTCTTCCCATTCCACCGACGAGGGCGGTTTTAAAGAGATCGTCTTCGGGATCCGCGGCCGGGACGTTTACCGCCGGCTTAAATTCGAAAGCGGGGTGCACCGGGTGCAGAGGGTCCCTTCGACCGAAGCCCAGGGCCGGATCCACACCTCTACCGCGACCGTGGCGGTGATGATCGAGCCGGAAGATGTGGAGCTGGTGATCAACCAGAGCGACCTCAAGATCGAGACTTACCGGGCTTCTTCGGCCGGAGGGCAGCATATGCAGAAGACCGATTCCGCGGTGAGGATCACCCATATCCCTACCGGAACGGTGGTCAGCTGCCAGGACGAGCGCTCCCAGGGAAAAAACAAGACCAAGGCGATGAGGATCCTGAGCTCCCGGGTCCTGGACGCCAAACAGCAGGCCGAAGCCAAGAAGATCGGAGACGAGCGCAGGTCGCAGATCGGCTCGGGAGACCGCAGCGAGAAGATCCGGACCTATAATTATCCTGACCGCCGGGTCACCGATCACCGGATAAATTTTACTTCGTTCCAGCTGGAATCGATCATGGAAGGCGAGTTTGACGAATTCACCGAAGCGCTGATCAAGGCCGCTGAAGAAAAAGCCGCGCAGGCTCAGCAATAGCGGCCGCTTAAGCCATAGAGAGAATGAACGAAACGGAACTATTATTCACCGAAATCCTGGGCTGTTCCCGGACCGAGCTGTATTTAAGAAAACAGCAGGTTCTTTCCCGGGAAAATTGCTTCCGGATATCCCGGGCTTTAAAAAGAAGGTTGTCCGGAGAACCTATTGAGTATATCCTCGGAAAAACCGAATTTATGGGGCTGGAATTTGCGGTCAACCCCGGAGTGCTTATTCCCCGTCCGGATACCGAGATCCTGGTGGAGACCTGCCTGAATTACCTGGCTAATTACCCCGCCTTTCGGTTCAGCGATCCGCATATACTGGAAATCGGCACAGGCTCGGGATGCATCGCTGTTTCGCTGGCCAAATCTTTTTCGCAAGTCCAGATCAGCGCTACCGACATTTCCCTGGTCGCCCTGGATGTCGCCGAAGCCAACGCCCGGAATATCGGCGTCCTGGACAAGATAAGCTTCTTTTATTCCGACCTTTTCGACTCTCCGCGCATAGCCGGAGAATCGTTCGACCTTATAGTCAGCAACCCGCCTTACGTAAAAAGAGATGTTATTTCCACTCTGGCGCCTGAAGTCCGGCGCGAGCCGCTGATCGCTCTCGACGGAGGAGAAGACGGGCTGGATTTTTTCCGCCGGATCTTAGGGGAAGCGCCGAAGCATTTGAATTCGGAGGGGCTGGTGATCCTGGAGATCGGTTTTGACCAGAAAGAGGAGCTGGAAAAATTTTTGAGATCTGCGCAGATTTTTGAAGTCAAAGAGACGATTAAGGATTATAATAATATAAATCGGGTCATGGTCTTAAAACTAAAGGAATAAAATGGATAAACTGGTTATTCAGGGCGGAACAAGATTAAAAGGGGAAGTGACGGTTTCCGGGTCTAAAAATTCGCTCCTGCCGATACTTGCGGCGGCATTGCTGACCGACGAGCCTTGCCTGATCAGGCATTCCCCGAACCTGCGCGACACCAACACCATGCTCAAGATCCTGCGCTCTTTAGGCAAGAACGCGGAATTCGATAAAGGGGTGATCAGGATCGGGTCCAACGGCAGTTCCAATTTTGTGGCCGATTACAAGCTGGTCTCCACTATGCGGGCCTCTTTTTGCGTGCTGGGGCCGCTTTTGGCCAAATACAGACAGGCCAGGGTTTCCCTGCCCGGCGGATGCATCATCGGAGTCCGGCCGGTCGATTTGCATCTTAAAGGGTTAAAAGCTTTAGGCGCGGATATAAATATCGAAGGCGGATACGTGGCGGCCAAGGCCAAGCGGCTGCGCGGTGCGCATATCTATTTAGGCGGAGAATACGGCTCGTCGGTCCTGGCGACGGATAACGTGATGATGGCGGCTGTTTTAGCTCAGGGAAGAACGGTCATCGAGTCGGCGGCCTGCGAGCCGGAAGTGGCTGACCTGGCGGAATTTTTGATCAAGATGGGAGCAAAGATCAAAGGCCACGGCACCCCGACCATAGAGGTCGAAGGGGTAAAAAGCCTCAAAGGGGCAGAGCACACGGTGATCCCCGACCGCATCGAAGCCGGGACTTTTATTCTGGCGGCTTTGATCACTCAAGGAGATATCCTGATCAAAAATATTTTTCCCCATCATTTGGGCGCGGTGATCGACAAACTTCAGGAGTCGGGGGTGGCCCTGAAATCGAGCGGCAACACGATGAGGGTGAGCATTAAGACCCACGTTAAACCGATCAATATCGCCACTTTGCCTTACCCGGGTTTTCCGACGGACATGCAGGCCCAGTTCCTGGCTTTGATGTGCGTCACCCCCGGGATCAGCGTGATCACCGAGAAGATCTACCCTGACCGGTTCATGCACGTCGCCGAGCTAAACCGCATGGGCGCGCATATCCAAAGGGAAGGGCCGCACGCCATCGTGGCCGGGGTAAAAAATCTTTCCGGGGCTCCGGTCATGGCTTCGGACCTGAGGGCTTCAGCCTCGCTGGTTTTAGCCGGATTAGTCGCTAAAGGGGTAACCCAGGTCTCCCGGATTTACCATCTGGAGCGCGGCTACGAGAACATGGAAAAAAAGCTTCAGGCTTTAGGCGCCAAGATATGGAGAGAAAAAGAATAAATGGTCTTAATGATCGATAACTACGATTCGTTCACCTATAACCTGGTCCAGTATCTGGGGGAGTTGGGAGCCAGGGTCAGGGTCTTGCGCAACGACAAGATCACTCTCGAGCTGGTCCGCGAGCTCGGGCCCAGAAAGATCGTGATCTCGCCCGGCCCCGGCCGGCCGGAAGAAGCCGGCATTTCTTTAGCTCTGATCAAAGAGTTCGCCGGCAAGATCCCGATACTCGGGGTCTGCCTGGGGCACCAGTGCATCGGCCAGAGTTTCGGGGGAAAGATAATCCGAGCCAAAAAGCTGATGCACGGCAAGACCTCGCTGATCTATCATGACCGTAAAGGCCTTTTCGCCGGGATGAAGAGCCCGTTTTCGGCTACCCGGTATCATTCGCTGGTAGTGGAGAAAAAAAGTCTGCCCAAAGACCTGGAGATCACCGCTCAAACTAAAGACGGCGAGATCATGGGGCTGAAACACCGCAAATTTCCGGTCTGGGGGGTGCAGTTCCATCCGGAATCGATCATGACCGAAAGCGGGAAAAAACTGCTGGGAAATTTCCTGAAAATATGATACTGGAAGCGACCGATAAAATCAGGCAAAAAACAGACCTTAGCCGGGAAGAGATGGCTTCGGCGATGAGCGAGATCATGAGCGGGAACGCGGCCACTCCCCAGATCGTGCAGTTCCTCGAGGCTTTAAGCGCTAAGGGAGAGACGGTAGAGGAGATCACCGCGGCGGCCCAGGTCATGGGCGGACACGCGGTGAGGATCTCTTCGAAAAAAGAGATCGTGCTCGACACTTGCGGCACCGGCGGGGATAAAAAGGGGACCTTCAATATTTCCACGGCCGCGGCTTTTGTGGTTGCCGGCTGCGGGGTGACCGTGGCTAAACACGGGAACCGCGCGGCGTCCAGCTCCTGCGGAAGCGCGGATATCCTGGAAGCGCTGGGAATGAGAATAGACCTGTCTAAAGAGAAGATCGAGCGCTGTCTGGACGAGATCGGGGTGGCTTTTCTTTTCGCGCCGAGTATGCATCCGGCGATGAAGCACGCGATGGCGGCCAGGAAAGAGATCGGAAAAAGGACTATCTTCAACATTTTAGGGCCGCTGTGCAATCCGGCC
The DNA here is from genome assembly GCA_041309145.1 of Candidatus Omnitrophota bacterium. GTDB lineage: Bacteria > Omnitrophota > Gorgyraeia > Gygaellales > Profunditerraquicolaceae > JAPLLS01. Next base: position 10,746 of record JBFZAG010000120.1, read on the forward strand.
AAAGCCACCCACCAGCTGATCGGCGTGTTCAGCCCGGGGTTGGCCCCGGTCCTGGCCGCGGTTTCCGGCAATTTAGGGGTAAAGCACGCTTTAGTCGTGCACGGAAACGACGGGCTGGATGAGATCACTACCACCGATAAGACTTTTGTCAGCGAATTCTCGAACGGTAAAGTCGATAACTATGAAATATGCCCCAAGGATTTCGGTTTGAGGACGGTTGATCCCGAAGATCTTCAAGGCGGCTCGGTCCAGGATAATGTCCAGATCATGCTGGAGGTCCTGAATTCCAGGAGCGGGCCGTGCAGGGATATCGTGGTTTTGAATTCCGCGGCCGCGTTATACGCCGCGGAACGGGCCAGCTCGATCAAGGCCGGGATAACCATGGCTATGGATTCGATCGATTCCGGAAGGGCGTTAAGAAAACTGGCTTTTTTAAAGGAACTGTCCAATGAAAAAAACTGACATTCTTAAAGAGATCGTGATCAAAAAGAAAGAAAGGATCCTGCTGGCCAAGCAGGCTCTCCCCGAAGAGCTGATCAAGGCCCAAATTGCCGGGCTTGCCGCTGCCAGGCCTTTTATCGAAGCGATAAATAAACCCAAGGCGATAACTTTGATCGCCGAGATAAAGAAGCAATCTCCTTCAGCCGGAGTGCTCCGGGAAAATTTTGACCCTCTGGAGATCGCCAAGGCTTACCGGCAGGCGGGCGCTCAGGCGATCTCGGTCTTGACCGAAGAGGATTTCTTCGCCGGCTCGCCGCTGTTTTTAAACCAGATCAGGTCTGAGGTCGACTTGCCGCTTTTGCGCAAAGATTTCATCCTGGAGCCGTACCAGATCTACGAGTCCAGGTTTTACGGGGCGGACGCGGTCCTTTTGATCGCCGACCTTCTTTCTAAAGACTCTTTGAGCGAGATGATCGGTTTGGCCGATACTTTGGGGCTGGATTGTCTGGTCGAGGCCCACGATGAAAAGGAACTGAAAAAAATATTAAGTTTGAAGATCGCTCCCGCGGAAAGCGAGGCTCCCCCGGTTTCCTTGAAAACTAAGGCCAAAGCCAGAAAGCACGTTGAGTTCGCCGTCGGGATAAATAACCGCGACCTGCACACTTTGGAGACCGATCTGAAGACCACGGAAAAGCTTTATCCGTTGGTCTCAAAAGACAGGATCGTGGCGGTGGAATCCGGGATCAAAAGTTACCAGGATATCATTTTTCTCAAGATCCTGGGAGTCAACGCTGTTCTGGTCGGAGAGTCGATCTTGAAATCCGGGGATCTGCAGTCTGCGATCCAGGACCTGATGGGATGGTAATGGTCAAAGTAAAAATATGCGGGATAACCGACAAAGACGACGCTCTCAGCGCGGCGGAGGCCGGGTGCGACGGGCTGGGATTTGTTTTTTACAGAAAAAGCCCGCGCTATATCAGCCCTGAAAAAGCCCGGAAGATAATCTTAGAGCTTCCGGCAAGAGTGATCAAGATCGGGGTGTTCGTCAACAGCCGGGAAAAGACGATCAAAGCCATCGCCCGGAAATGCTCGCTGGACATGCTCCAGTTCTCAGGCCGCCAGACCCCGGAATTCTGCGGCAGGTTCAAAGCGCTGAAAGTGATCAAGTCTTTCAGGGTAAAAAATAAGATCAAGCTTGCGGAAGTCCTGCGTTACCGGACTTTCGCTTACCTGTTCGACCGTTTCAGCTCCGGCCGTTTCGGCGGGACCGGCAAGACCCTGAATTGGGAGTTCCTGGCCAGGGACCTGGCCGGAATAAAAACCCCGGTGTTCCTGGCCGGGGGGCTGAACGAGAAAAACGTCAAAGCCGCAATCAAAACGGTCAGGCCCGAGTGGGTCGACGCTTCCAGCTGTCTGGAGACAGAATTGGGGCGGAAAGATAAAACAAAAGTGAAAAGATTCATCAGCAGCGCCAAGTCGAACAGCTCGTTTTTGATTTAAAACCGGAGGGTAGAATGCGTAAGACAGAAAAAATACTGCTCAGCGCGGGGGTGTTTTTAGCCGGAGCTTCGATATTTTGCGGCTGTGTTTTTGCCCAGCAATTCAAAAAGCTGGAGAACCCGAGGTTCAAATACGCGGTAAAATACCCGGCAAGTTACCTGGTCAAGGCCTTAGACGGGATAATCGTCTTGATATCCGGTATTCCGGACAAAAATACGGAGTTTGTCGAGACAGTGAATATCGCGGCCGAGACTTTGGCCGAGCCGGTGCCCAAGCTTGACGAGTTCTTTATTCTGGCCAAAAGGAATCTATCTCTGAGGATAAACGGGTACAAGGTCCTGGAAGAGAAAAAAGACAAACTGTCGGGGGCAAATGCTTACAGGTTAATTTATACCTCTAAACAGAAAAATAATATTTTTAAGCTGATGCAGGTCGTCTCTATTTACAAGGGCAGGGCTTATGTGGTCACTTACACCGCTTTAGCCGAGCAGTACGACCGCGGCCTGGCTCAGGCTAACGCGATCATCAAATCGCTGAAATTTACGGACTAACATTTAAAAATTTTCAACAGAAAGGAAATAAGAATACATGGCTCTATCCGGATTGGATATCTATAAACTTCTGCCTAAAACTAATTGTAAGGAGTGCGGGTTTCCGACCTGCCTGGCGTTCGCCATGCAGCTGGCTAAAAAGGCGGTCAGCGTGGAAAAATGCCCTTATGTCAGCGCGCAGACCAAAGCTACTTTAGACGCGGCCAGCCAGCCGCCGGTAAAGTTGTTAAGCCTGGGATCCGGGGACGCCAAGTTTGATATCGGCAACGAGACCGTGATGTTCCGACATGAGGAAAAATTCCGCAATCCCTGCGGCATAGGTTTTATTATTGAGGATAGTTTAAGCGACGCCCAGATAAAATCGAGGCTGGACAAGATCAACCTTTTAAGCTTTGAGCGGGTGGGCCAGAAACTGGAGGTTAACCTGGTGGCCGTGAAACAGACTAAAGATTCCGCGGGTTTTGTGCGGGCGGTCAAGCTGGTCGGAGCCAACACTAAATTAGCCGTGGCTTTGATGAGCAATGATCCGCAGGCTTTGAAAGAATCTTTAGCTCTGGTCAAAGACAGGAAGCCGCTCGTCTACGGGGCGGACTCGGGCAATTTCGCTGAGATGGGAAAACTGGCTAAAGAGTTCAACGTTGCTTTGGCGGTCAAGGCCAAGGATCTCGATGACGCCGCGAACATAACTCAGGAATTAGCCAAGCTCGGGGTCAATGACCTGATCGTCGATACCGGAGAGAAAAACATGACCGGCAAGATCTGGGATCTGACCCAGGGGCGGAGGCTGGCTTTGAAGAAATCAATGCGCAGCCTGGGTTTTCCTGTTCTGGCGGTGGTAAATAAAAACGACCCTTATGAAGAAGCTTTGGAAGCGGCGACATACATCCTTAAATACGCTTCGCTGGTCTTGATCAAGGGAACAGAGACCTGGGAGGTGCTATCGCTTTTGACTTTGCGCCAGAATATCTACACTGACCCGCAAAAGCCTTTGCAGATCGAGCCCAAGGTCTACCCTATCGGAGCTGTGGGAAAGAAATCGCCGGTTTTAGTCACTACCAATTTCTCGCTGACGTATTACACTGTGGTCGGAGAAGTCGAAGCCAGCAAAGTGCCTTTCTTCAGGAAAGTGCGGATCCAAAGCCGGCCCGTACCGGACATGGCATCCAGAGCGTTCTTTATCAGGTTGATGAACACCTGCTGCAGACCGAGATCCGCGATCAGAGGAAGGTTTTT
>JBFZAG010000121.1:0-4690 GCA_041309145.1 Candidatus Omnitrophota bacterium
AGATCGATGAAACGCTGGATTTCCTCAAGGGCAAAGGCCATTTGTATGAGGAGGAAGGCGCTTTGTGGTTCAGATCGACCCTTTTCGGCGACGATAAAGACCGGGTGGTCATTAAAAGCGACAAGTCCTATACTTATCTGGCCCCGGACATAGCTTACCACCGGGAAAAATACCGCAGGGGCTTCCGGAAACTGATCAATCTCTGGGGGCCTGACCACCACGGGTATATCAGCCGCTTAAAGGCCGCGGTCGCGGCTTTAGGGGAAGATCCCGAGTCTTTAAACGTGCTTATCGTGCAATTGGCTTCGATATTCCGGCAGGGCAAGTCCATCGAGATGTCCACCCGCAAAGGCCAGTATATAACTTTGCGCGAAGTGCTCGACGAAGTGGGGGTGGACGCTTCCCGGTTCTTTTTTATGATGCGCCGGACTTCCAGCCATTTGAATTTCGACCTGGAGATCGCCAAGAAGCAGACCGCGGAAAACCCGGTTTATTACATCCAATACGCCCATGCCCGGATAAGCAGCATCCTGCGCCAGGCCGGGGCCGGCCAGACAACAGATGCCGAAGACCTGTTTTTGCTTAAGGAACAGGAAGAGATCGACCTTATCCGCAAACTCTGGCAGTTCACTTATATCCTTAAAGTCTGCCTGAAAACCCTGGACCCTTATATGGTGACGGTTTATTTGCAGGAAGCCGCCGAGGTTTTTCACAAATTTTACGACCGCCACCGGGTGCTCGGCGAGGACAAGAAATTGACCGGAGCCAGATTATCGCTTGTCAACGCCACCAGAATAGTCCTGGCCGCCGGCCTGGGGCTGCTCGGTGTCTCCGCTCCGGAAAAAATGTGAACCTGGGCAACCTACGCGGTTGCCGGTCGGCAACCGCGTAGGTTGCCCAGGTTAATAGATTGTTAAAATGTCATCGCCAAAGATCCTCAATATATCCTCCCCGGAATCAGATCTCTGCCAAACCCTAAGTTATGAATTAGGAATCTCAAAAGTGATCGCCCAGCTTTTGATCAACCGGGGGATCAAAACCTGTTCGGCGGCGGAAAAGTTCCTTGATCCCCGTGCGGAGCACCTGCTTGACCCTTTTTCTTTCCCGGACATGCCTTTGGCGGTGAATTTCATCCGCAAAGCCGTGAAGAACAAAGACAAGATCCTGGTTTTCGGGGATTACGATGTTGACGGGGTCACTTCCCTGGCCCTGGTAGAAAACACGTTGGTTTCTTTGGGCGCAGAGGTCAGCCATTATATCCCCCACAGGGTTAATGAAGGCTACGGCCTGAGCAAGGAGATCTGCAGGATCTGCCGGGAGAAAGATATAAAACTTCTGATCACGGTGGATTGCGGGACTAACAGCGCAGCCCAGATCAAGCTTCTGCGCGAGAACAATATCGAGGTGGTGATCACCGACCATCACGAACCGTCGGGCGAGGAAACCCAAGATCATTCTTCGGCGATCATCAATCCCAAATTAAACAATTCAAGTTACAAGTTCCGCGACCTGGCCGGGGTGGGAGTGGCTTATAAATTATGCCAGGCGCTTACCGGCAAGCTGCTCAAAAAAGACCTGGACCTGGTCTGTCTGGGCACGATCGCGGATTCCGTGCCTCTGGTGGAGGAAAACCGGGTCATTGCCCGGCAGGGGCTTAAAGAAATAGCTTCCACCCAGCGTTTGGGCTTGAGGACATTGATCGATTCCAGCGGGATCAAAGATAAAGTTATCACCCCGGAATCGGTCAGTTTTATTCTCGGGCCGCGGCTGAACGCCAGCGGACGGCTGGACAGCGCGGAGATCGCCCTGGAATTATTGACCACTAACGACCCCGAGAATGCTTTAAGGCTGTCAAAAGCGATCGAAAGTTTTAACCGCCAGCGCCAGAAGATCGAAAGCGGTATACTCCAGGAAGCCCAGGATATGATCAATAAAGAAGTGAATTTCAAGCAGGACCAGGTCATGGTCGTAGCCAAGGAAGGCTGGCATCTGGGAGTTTTGGGGATAGTCGCTTCCAAGCTGGCTGACCGCTTTTACCGGCCGGCCATCCTGATCTCGGTCAAAGAGGGATTATGCCGGGGTTCCGGCCGCTCAATAGAGGGATTCCATCTTTTTAACGGGCTTTTGGAGTGCGAAAGCCTTCTGGACAATTTCGGTGGGCACAGCCACGCTATCGGCATGGTCATTCCTCAAGAGAATATCAATGAGTTCCGCCGGAAGATCAATGATTTTGCCCGCCAGACCCTGAGCTTTCAGGATCTCGTGCCCAGTATCAGCTGCGATATGGAATTGAGTTTGGGGGATCTAAACCAGGAATTTATCCGGGATCTGGAAAAACTGGAGCCTTTCGGCCAGGGCAATCCCGAGCCGTTGTTTTACAGCCGCGGCTTAAGATTAAAAGGGGCTCCCCGGTTATACAGCCGGGACACTTTGAAATTCTGGGTGACCGACGGGAAATTCACTTATTCGGCGATCGGGTTCGGGATGGGCGGGCTTTTAGAGAGCCTGGTCAGCTCCAAAGGGCTGGACCTGGTTTACCGCTTGAAGATCGATTCCTGGAACGGCAGCGAATCCCTGCTTCTGGATGTGGAAGAGATGTTCTTGAAGTGAAAATAAAGGGGACGCTTCTCATTTTTTCCGTAAGTTGTGTTTGCGGTAAAAAATGAGAAGCGTCCCCTTTATTCTATATTAAGCTTTTTTGATATTGCCTTTTTTCAGGCATTTGGTGCAGACATAAGCCGCCTTGGCTTTTCCGTCGATTATGATGCGGATCTTCTGCAGGTTCGGCAGGAATTTACGCATGGTCCAGCGGACGATCTTGCTTCCGGTCCCGCCTTTTTTCTTGAGCAAACCTTTTCTGACCACGCTTTTGCCGCTTAAGGGGCCTTTTCCACAAATAGCGCATATTTTGAACATTTTAGTCTCCTCAAAGTGATTTTTAGATAAAATATCCGGATTAATATTAGGAAATCTAAGTATACTCGAATTTGCTTCTTTGTCAAGAATTAAAAGATTTTACCGTAAGTACAACCTCGCAGGTTAACCTACGAGGTTGTACAAGGTTTTGGAAGAAATATGTTGCAAAATCGGGTAAAATTTGTATAATATTACTTTCTTTAGCTGAAAACACAATTCTTGTTGCATGTTAAAGAAACTATGTTATACTTATAAAACTAGGCTGGGGGTAAAGCTGTCATGGTGAACAGTTTTTACCTAATGTGTTAAAAAATAAAGGAATAGGTCTCTGGAAAAAGGCAGCGCTCTGATAAACTCGAAGAGCTGTTTTTGCGAAGAGGCTAAGCTTAAGGAGGAGTAAAATTGCCGTCAGAACTGATCAAAAAGCTTTTAGAAGCAGGAGTGCATTTCGGCCACAAAACGTCGCGCTGGAACCCCAAGATGAAGAAATTCATTTTCGGGGAAAGAAGCGGTATCTACATCATCGACCTTGAAAAAACCGAAGAATGCCTGAATAAAACCCGGGATTTTATCCTGGATCTGACCGCGAAAGGCGATTTTATGCTTTTTGTGGGGACCAAGAAACAAGCCCAGGAAGTGATCTTCAATGAATCCACCCGCTGCGGGATGTATTATGTCACGGAGCGCTGGCCGGGAGGAATGCTTACCAATTTCGCCACCATCAAGAAATCCATCAACCGTCTCAAAGAGATCGAGCTGATGAAAACAGACGGCACTTTCCAGCAATTGACCAAAAAAGAAGTGTCCCTTCTGGAAAAAGAACTCCTCAAATTGAAAAAGAACTTCGGGGGTATCGTGCCCATGGAGCGCATGCCTAAAGCCGCGTTCATCGTGGACACCAAGAAAGAAGATACCGCGGTCAGGGAAGCCCGCAAGCTGGGAATCCCGGTGATCGGCCTGATCGACACCAACTCCAATCCGGACCTGGTGGATTTTCCTATTCCCGGCAATGACGACGCGACTAAATCCATACAGGTGATCTCCGGCTTTCTGGCGGACAGCGTGATCGAGGGCAGAAAGCGCTTCCTTTCTTATCTGTCCCATGACGCCGCCAAAAAAGAAGAGCCTAAAGCGGCTGAGCTGCCCCTGGCAGCTCCGGTTATACTGCCTGAAGAAGAAGTCAAGATCAAAGAAATTGAAGAGATCATCGAAAGCGACGTCAAAGATGACCTGAAAGCTCCTAAAAAAAGCCATACCGCCCAGGCTGCCGCGGATAAGCTTAAAATTAAAAGGAAGGTATAACTAAAATGTCAATATCAGTTGCCGCAATCAAAGAACTAAGGGAATTAAGCTCAGCCAGCGTGGCTGACTGCAAAAAAGCTTTAAGCGATATGGAAGGCGATGTGCAGAAAGCGTTCGCGCTTTTGCGCAAGCGCGGCCTGGAAAAGGCCGCCGCTAAAGGCGACCGGGCCGCTAAAGAAGGCCGGGTGGAAGCTTATGTCCATCACGGCAATAAGATCGGGGTCCTGCTGGAAGTCGATTGCGAAACCGATTTTGTAGCCAAGAACGAGGCTTTTTGCCAGTTCACCAAAGACGTGGCTATGCAGATCGCCGCGGCCAGCCCGAAATACATAAAGCCGGAAGACGTTCCTAAGGACCTTCTGGAACTGGAAAAAGACAAAGAAAAAGAGCTTTATTACAGGACCCATTGCCTTATGGAACAGGCTTTTATCAAGGATCCCAGCATTACGGTCAAGGATCTTCTGGGCAGCCT
>JBFZAG010000122.1:0-22992 GCA_041309145.1 Candidatus Omnitrophota bacterium
TTGCCTTCGATGAATTCTTCGACTAAAGCCTCCTGCCGGTAAACGTTGATCAACTCCCTGACTTTCGCGTAAAGGCTTTCCCGGTCTTCCACGACATTAGAGCGGTTGATACCCTTGGCTGAACCTTCAAAATTCGGCTTGACGATCAGGGGGAATCTTAATTTGGGGTCCAATATTTCTTTGCCGGTAGTAAAAAGCTGAAATGCCGGAGTAGGAATATTGTCCGCCTTCAAGATCTTCTTGGTCAGCGCCTTGTTTAAGGCTACCGCCAGCGACAATGTCCCGGAGCCGGTATAAGGAATTCCCAGAAAATCCAGGATCGCCGGAATTTCCGATTCCCGGTATTTGCCTTTTTCCCCCTCGGCGATATTAAAAACCATATCCGCCCGGCTCTTCTTAAATGCTTCGACCAGGTTCGGCTGGCTGGCTTCTACGCACTCGACCTTGTGGCCGCGGGAACGCAAAGCTTCGGCAATAGCGCTGATGGTCTCTTCCGAGTCAAACTCGGAAGAATAATCCTCGGGCTTAGAGCTGTCTTCCTTTTTAAGATTATAAGCCAGGGCTACTTTCATTTAATTAGATTGTTCCTTTTAAGGGCAACGTTAAGGATGTTTCCGAGCATCTTCTCGTAAGTTATCCCCTGCACTTTGGAGATGACGCTATACACGTCTTCCGTCGATAGCGACGGTAAAGGGTTGATCTCCAGGACATAGGGGTTGCCTTTTTCGTCGACCCGGAAATCCACCCTGCCAAAATCCTGGCATTCGATCGCCTTGAAAGTTTTCACGGCCAGATCGGAAAGTTTATTTTTCAGGCTTTCGCTGATCGGAGCCGGACAGACGTACTCCAGCTTGTCGTCCTTGATGTGGCCGAAGGTGTAAAATTTATCCTTGAGGTTGAGCTGCCCGTCTATTTTTATCTGGACGATAGGCAGCGCTTCCGGCGGGTCATTGCCGATAATAGCCACGGTGAACTCCTCGCCGCGGATAAATTCCTCGATCAAAGCCGGCTGCTTGTAAACAGAAATTATTTTCTCTACCTGCGCCTTGAGCTCAGCCTTGTTCTCTACCCGGGAAGTCTCGGTAAGCCCTTTGGAAGAGCCTTCGAAACGCGGCTTGACAAAAAGAGGGAATTTCATGTGGTCAAGATGGGCCAATCCTTCGACCGACTTTATTTCCATGAATTTGGGAGTAGGGATCCCTTCGGCCATGAATATCTTCTTGGCCATTATTTTATCCAAAGATATGCCCAGGCTTAAAGCGTCCGCGCCCACAAAAGGAACTCCGGCCATCTCCAGGAGTATCGGCACCTGGGATTCCCGGTTCCTTCCGATAAGCCCTTCGGAGATGTTGAAAACTATATCCACGTTCAATTTGTCGAGATTTTCCAAAAGGCTGGATACATTGCCGATCTTTTTCACCGAAAACCCCTGGGTTTCAAAGGCATCGGCAATGTATTTGATCGTGTCCGGATGGTCGAACTCGGCGTTGGCGTCCGGAGGATCGTCTTTTTTGAGCGAGTAGTCTGTTTTTAGATCGTAAGTCAGTCCGACTTTCATCTTTTTTTTACACAAAAAAAGGCTCCTATCAGTTTCCAGAGCCTTTAAAACTTGCTTAGTTTTTCAATTTTGCGTTCTAACCTCCAAAAATTTATTTAAAGTTTTTCTGTCTTCAATGTATTTTTTATCATACCTGCGATTTTTGTCAAGAGTTTTCTCTCGTCTGTAAAAGCGATTTTTAAAATAATTTTTCCGGAAAAAGCCTTAAGATCAACTTTTAAATTCGATTTTGCCCCAGGAAGCAAGACTGTTCTTAAAAATTATCGCTACCCCCCTGACCCCCTTTATGGAGCGGGCGAATTTGACGGCTTTTTCCAGATCGGCTTTTGTCCGGACCAAATTGGCGGTGGCGGTGGCAACGGAGTCGGCAAGGCTGGCGTTTTTGGCGATGACCGCGCAGCAATCGGCGTTGCCGAAACTCAAAGAATGGCCGATGGTCCCGGAGGAAGAGCAGATCCCCATAGGGGTTTCTTGCGGCCTTATCTTTAATTTCAACCGGCTTAATAACCTCGACCTGCCGGCAAACAGACCAACCTTGACCGGATGGCAGACTTTCAGAAAAATGTCTCCGCCGTTCTCGACGATAACGGTCTTCGAACCCCGGCGTAAAAGATCGATCCCCACATATTCGGCTATGGCTCCGGCGACCGCCGCCATAGGCCCGACATTAGCTTTGCGGGAACTGGCCGCCATTTTCCGGACGATCGGCTCAGCCTTCGATTCAACCGTCAAAGGCTTCAAAGCGGTCAAGAACCTTTCGTCTTTACTGATATACCTCTCGATCTGCCTCCTGTACTTTTCAACTCTTGACTTTACATAATCCGGGTCGACCGGCTTATCGGAAAAAATCTCCAGATCGGTCTGGCCGACCACGATCTTCAAGCGGAATAAATTATTAGGATAAACCCGGTCCCGGTAAAACCTTTTTTGGTATTTAGAGCTTTTCATCGCAAATGATCCCGCAGGAAGCCAAATCCCGCTTAAGCTGGACGGCCGTCTTAAAAACGAAAGCGCGGATTCCGAGTTTTCCGGCCTGATCGATCAACTCCTGCCGGTCGTCAACATAGAAGATCTCCTCCGGCAATACCCCTAAAGATTCGATAACTCTGAGATAAATCTTGGGTTCGGGCTTGATGCAGCCCATCTGGCAGGAAGCGAAAATATCGCGGAATATGTCAAAGACGGGGAAATTCAGCTTCAGGTAATCCAAGTGCAGGACATTGATATTGGAAAGCAGCGCCAGGGGATAACGGTTTCTGAGGCTCCGGCCTAAAGCGTAGACCGCTTTATTTTCTTCGGAAAAGAAAAAGATCCCGTTCCAGATCGGCAGGAACTGGTCAAAACTTATTTGCAGCCCCAGGATCCGGCTGACACTGGCGAAAAAATCTTCCGCAGAAACGGCGCCCTGCTCAAAAGATTGAATAAGCCGGGAATCGAAAAAAAGATCGAATATCTCCCGGGAAGTCTTGCCGGTAAGCCGGGCTATCTTTTCCGCGGCGAGGCGATGGTCAAAATCGATCAGGACCCGGCCCAGATCGAAAACTATGACTTTAATCCGGCTGTCCACTAATTATTTTTGTCTTTGGCTTTTTTAAAAAGATCCAGGAACCTGTCTTCATAGTCCTTGTAAACGCTCCATTTATCTAGTTCCGACTTCAACTCGCGGGCTTTGGCGATATCGTTCTTGGCCTGGATAAACATCTTTTCGATCTTCTCTTTGACCGAAAGAGGCAGCTTGGTCAGCTGGCCGAGAGTCTTTTTGATCTTTTCGATCTCTTCTTCTCCGATAGGCCCGGGCGTCGGCCCTAATTTCAAGTGGTCCAGCAAACTGTTGATCTGCTCTTCCATGATATGGGAAAGTTCCAGCAATTCGGACAAATCGATCTCCAGCTTGATGATCTTTTTGAGGGTTTCCAGCACGGCAAAAGAAGCTTTGGGATTTTCGATCTGGATCGTGTAAAGAGGTATTTCGCCCAGAAGACAAAATCCGTCCAGCCCCGCCTTTTTAGCCATCCCAAGGAACAACCCGTTAAGTCCGCTGATCTGCCCGTCAACAAGCGGCTGGATGGCCAGCCCTTTGAGCTGCTCGTTGATCTGGCGGGTAGTGGAAGTAAACCAGACGTTGGGCTGCTGGCTGTGGTCGACGGGCTGAGGCATCGCCGCAAAACTGATCACGTTTTTCACTTTGTATTTTTTCGCCAGTGCGATAATGCCGGCGCAATACTCCTCGGCTTTGGTCAAATCAGGCTGAGCGTCGCTTAGAAAAATGATCAGGTCGTTTTTGGCCCCTCTTACCTTAAGAAAATAGAACTTGTTAAAAGGCATCTCCGGAAGGCTTAATATTCCGTCCTGGACAACGCTCTCGGAGAGAAAAAAGAAATCAAAAGCCTGGATCTGGGCGAATTCTTCGGCCTTAAGCTTGTCGACCAGAAAACTGGCGGCCTTAAAAGCCACTTCACCCATTCCCGGCCAGGCCACGATCAAATAAGGGCTTCTCAGCCTGGGTTTCCTTGAAAATTTTATTTGTTCCATTTTTGACCTCTTTTTAACCTGGGTTATCCGATAAATTCCGGCCGGTATCCAGCCCGGTCTTTAAGAAAATCTGAAATCTTTAAGGAACTCTTCCAGCACAAGGCTGCCTTTATAAAGGCTGTCGATCTTGGCGTATTCATCGGCCATGTGGGCCATGCCCTCGCATCCGAAGCCGGTGGCGACCGCCGGGATAGCTTTATCCTGGAAGAAAGTGATGACCGTAGCCCCCTCAGAGCCCCGGACCGGGCAGCTTACGCCTATTTTTTTTCCGGCGCTTTGCAGACCCCTGACCAAAGGATGGCTTTCGGCGATATCGTAAGGCTTCTGGACCCCCTCTATCTCCAGCTTAAATCCAACGCAGTGCCGACAAACAATTTTTTTGATCCGCCTTAACAGGTTTTCAGCCGACATCCCCGGCAAGTAACGCAAATCAAGCTCGAACTCGCAGCGGTCGGCTACGACGTTAACCTTATCCCCGCCCCTGATCGTGCCGATATTCATGGTCGGCGGCTTAAGATATTTGTTCGCCGGGCGGCCCAAGTTCAGACTTTTAAGCTCAGCCAGGACCTTCACCGCGATATCGATAGCATTTACTCCCAGCCACGGGTAAGCTCCGTGGGCTTTTTTCCCGGCGATTATTATTTTAAGATGGATCAAACCCTTTTGGGTGACCACGATCTCAAAATCATCGGCATCCAGGACCACCGCAAACGTGGGATCCAATATTTTCTTATTTAAAAGATCGATCAGCCCGAATTCCGAGCCGGATTCCTCATTGGCCGTAGCCGCGAAGATCAGGTCATAGCCGAGTTTTATTTTTTCTTCATTCAGGCTGTTAATGACTTCCAGGGCGCAAGCCAGATTGCCTTTACAATCAGTGGTGCCCAGGCCGTATATTCTTTTGCCTTTGACCTTGGCCGCAAAAGGGTCTTGTTTCCAGGACCTCCCGGCGGGAACAGTGTCTAAATGCGGAGTGATCAGCAGGGATTTAGCCCGGCTTGTCCCGGAAATAACTGCCACGACATTGGTCCGCTTAGAACTGAATTCATACAGCCGCGCCGGGATATTGATCCTGCCCAGATAAGCCTTGACCCAGCGGGCGATCTCATATTCGCTGCCGCAGGGATTTTCGGAATTGATCCGGACCAGATCCCGGGTTAATTTTATTAAGCGGTTTTTATTTATCATCGGAGATCAATTTGTGGGTTATTCTGCCACAAAATCCTTGAACTGTCAACACAATCGGGCGACATCAAAAAGACTGATTTATCCCGAACCAGACACGCGCTTTTTCCTTGGGCTCATTGATAGCCTGGGCAACATCAACCCGCAAAACAATTCTTTCCAAAATTCCTACCGCCCCTAAATGGATCCGCAGGCCCAGTCCGGCATTTTTTTTGAACTTTCTGTCGCTAAAATCAGCATACCAGGCTTTGCCGGCATCAAAAAAAGCCACGCCCTGGACCTTATTCAAACAAAAGATATTGTTCAGAAAATACAGGCTCAGGTCGTTAAGTAAAGGGAGCCTGTACTCGACGCTGGCCATGGCCATCCGCGACCCGTCAACGGTCTTAAGGCCGTAACCGCGCAGCCCCTCCCACCCGCCTAATTGAAAAAGGTCCTTGTCCGCGCTGCCGCCGTATCCGGCCTTGATCCGGGTAGCCAATTTTTGACCGCGGCGCGGCAGGACCAGAAGATAATTATTCAGCTCGGCGCTGGACCTCCAGAAAGACTGGCCCCCGCCCAGGAAATGCCCGGCAAATTCCTGGGTGGGCAGGAATTTCCAGCCGTAATCAGGATCAAAAGAAGGTCCGCACCGGCTCATCGCGCCGGTCAAACCTATTATAGCCTGGTCTTTTTTGGTATATTTAAGATTAGTGATCGACTCCTTTCCGTTGAAGGTATACGTCGAATCAAGCTTGCGGTCTCGAAGCAGATAAACAGTGACGTGGTCATTGACATCAAAAATACCGTAACTGGCCGGCCAGAGCTCACGCCGCCAGTAAACTTTTCCTCCGCTTACGTCTTGGCCCTCTTTGCTGGACCGGTAATCAAAAACCTCAAACCCGAGGCTGTTATGCCGCTCAAAAACATGGCCCAGCTCATAGCCGAGCCTGGAATCAACTGCTTCACCGTTAAAATCATAGACCGAACTTAACCGCAGTATCTGGTCGTAAGGCCTTTGGGCTGAACCCGCCACTCCCAGCCTGGAGCCGCCCAGAGAAGGGCCAACGGCCGCATTATAGGCATCCCGGTCCTGCAAAAGAGAAAGCTCCCAGGGGAAAAAATAAATTGGGACCGGCTTTAACTTAAAACTCCTGGGCCAATGATTGTTGACCCGGTCAATATCCAGGTCGATGAGCTTATCCGGATCGACGCTGACTTGCTTTACCGGCTTATCCGCGGAAAAATCTATCCGGCGGAATTTATCTTTGCCGTCCCACAGATCCAGGAGCTCGCTTCCGTCTTTGAAGAGGATCCTGGTCTTTACCGGCATCTGCAGGTCCTTTTTGTTCTCCAGCACCACCTTGCCCGGAGACACGGACTTAACCGCAAAATCGCTTTTCCTGTCGGTCTTGAGCCACTGGTAAAAAAAATCATCCAGCTCCTGAGCGGATTCTTCCCGGGCGATCCGGATAAAATCCTCGAGGCTGGCGTTCTTAAAACAATATTCCCGGACATACCGGACCATGATCCGTTCAAATACTTGCCTGCCGACAAGACCTTCGAGCATGCTCAGGACCGCCGAACCTTTCCCGTAAGCCAGGGCAAAGATCGAAGACGGCTCTTTAAAGCTGGAAAGCTCGCCGATCACCGGGCGGTCGTAACCGCTCTTAGCCATGTAAATATAGCGGCTGGCGGTTGAATCCCGGAAAGAAAAATTCGGGACAAACCACCCCAGGGCCGCAGGCAAAACCATAACCTTGGCGTTATAACCGTATTTTTCCTCCAAATGGCGCAAAAGCCAGTACGAGTTAATTCCCTCGTCTAAAAACATCTCTTTATATTCGTCGCTGCCGACTATATTATAGAACCACTGATGGCCGGTCTCGTGGGAGATCAGGAAATCAAAATAGCGGTAAAGAAAGCCCGGAAGCCTGAACATGCGCACGTCTACAAAAATCATCCCGGAGGACTGGTCTCCTCCGAAACCCAGATAACTGGCGGCGATCGTAAATTGCTTATAGGGATAGCTGCCGAACCTCCCGCCGTAGAATTTCATCGCCGCCGCGGCGTAACCGGCGGCCTGGCGGGCGGAGTCAAGATCGCCCGGCCGGTAAAAAACATTTAGCCGGACGTTGTCCTGGTCCTGCGAATAGACCCGGAATTCGGAAGAGGCCGCCAGACCGAGATCGCGCATCGGCGCTTCATTTTCCAGGACTAAAGTCTTTGTCTTGTCAGGATTTATCTTTTCGGAGACTAAAGATGCCCCGCAGGCCAATTGCTGTTCCTCAGGCAAGGTCAAAGTGAGCCGGTAATAAGCGCTGTCGCTGAAGAAAGGCTGATGGTAAATATAAAAAGGATGATTATGCCAGCCGGATTTATCCAGAACGCTTAAGATGGGATACCAGCGGGTCAAAGTGATGATATCCTTGTGCCAGCCCAATCTGTTCCAGCAGTGCGGAATATCCAGGCTGAAATCGATCTCGATCTCCCGGGATTGTCCGGGATCAAGCCCGGCCCCCAGATCAACCTTTAAGATAGTCTGATCATCTCCTTCTATTATATAAGAAAGCTCTCTTCCCCGGCTTTGGACAGAATTGATCCTTAAATCTCCCCCTTGGAAACCTTCCGGAAAAAGATCCGCCTTGAAATAACCGGAATACCGGTACATAAACCTTATTTCTTTTTTAGTGTATTTGCGGTGAGGATAAATGTGAAAATAGGCCTCGTTTACCGGTTTATCCGAGTTGTTGGTAAAAACCACCTTTTGCCTGGCTTTCAAAGAATGATTTTTCACGTCCAGGACCGCGGAAATGTCATAGCGGGGTAATTCCCCGGCAAAAAGGCTCCCCGCCCCGAAAACAGACAGCAGCGGGCATAAAATGACCATCGCTATCGCGAGTCTGCCCGGTTCTAAATACAAAGGTCTCATCTGGTTTCAGTCTTTAAGCTCTAACGGATTGTAATTATAATAAGCGAATAAGGCGTAGGCTGTCCCGGAAACCGAACCCGTGGCTTTTCCTTTCGGAGTCTGCCAGCCGTGTCCGGTATCGACAAAATCAGCGCTGGCATAAGGCAGGCAGCCGGCCCCCTGGCCCGAAGGCGACGGGCTGGAAATGATCATATTGCACAGATCCGACATATACTCCTCGGCCTTCTCCAGATAGCTGATGGCTTTGTTCTCCAGCCCCTGTTTGTGGTAATACTCTCCCATTATCTTAAAAGCCATGATCATTTGAGCGGTCCATTCCGAAGAAACCACCCCGCCGCGGGCCATGCGGCTCGGGGCGGCGAAATCAAAACCTTTGATCTTAACGCTCTGTCCGTCCGGACGGACAAAAGAAACCTCCACCGCGCAATTTGTCTCGGCGAACTCAATAATTTTATCCGGGTTCATCCCCAGCTGGCTTAGCTTGTCCGGCCCGATAGCCGCGATCGACCAGGCATAAGTATCTGTGGCTATTGTCGAATCTCCTTTACCGCGTTTTACCGGAACGCTGCTTTTATCGTAAGTGTGGTTGGCCAGCCAGTTCAAACTGTTATCCCGGGCTTCGAGATAGATGTCCCGCCCGGTTATTTTGTAAAGCATATTGAAAAAAGCGTAAGCGTCGAGGTTGTGCTCGGTAGAATACCATTCGACTTTCGGACCGCCGCGCAAGCCCCTGTCTTTATCCTGGGCCTGGAGATCGATTATATTGCCCGCGATCTCTTCGGCCAGGCGGACGTACCTGTTGTCCCCGGTCTTTTTGGTATACTGACAGGCGGCTATCCCCAGCCAGATATTCGGACCGCTGGAAACCGTATATTCCGCAGGGGCTCCGCTGTCGGCGTAATAGGCGTTGACAAAGAAGCCGTCGACTTTTTTCGCTTTGCGGCTGAAGAATTCCAGTATCGCTTTGGCGCGCTGGAAATCCGAGAAATTCAGATAAGCCTGCAAGACCAGCGCCTGGTCGTAAATAAAAGCGCAGTCCGCCAGTTCGCTGTCGCCCTCAAAGCTCATTACCAGCCCGGTACGGGGGTTTTGATGCACGGCCAGCCAGCGGAACATCTTATCGAAATTAGCTTTTTCCAGAGCCGTCCTCTTCTGGGTCAGGTCCAAGAGCTGCCCGGTGACCACGCTTTCTTTATGCTGCAAGGCTATTAACTGTTCCTGCAAAGCCGCTTTCTCCCTGCTCAATTTATCGACCATAAGATTGAGCTCCCTGGCGCCCAAGAACAATTTGGCTTCCTCGGTCTTGCTCTTTTCCGCCAAGCCTGCTTTTTCTTCTTCGACGCTGGCGATGCGCAATTGCAGAGCGTCGATCTTTAACTGCAGCTCTTCTTTTTTCCGGTTTATTTCCTGGACCTTGAGTTTAGCCGTATTCGAATCCCGCAAGATCCTGATCAGCTGGTCCACCAGGACCCGGTTGCCCTGGATCAGCTTGATGTTGAGATAGCCGTTGGCCGCAAAGCCCAGAGCCAGCAGCGCAATAACGGTTACAACCGAAGGCAAAAACAGGATCTTCGACCAGACATAACGCATGATCCTTTTCTCTTCCGCCGGAGCGATCTGCTCATATTCAAGGCCGATAAAACAGCCGCCCTTCTGGTCTAAGGCTTTCACCCAGGAGATCTTAGCCCGGGCGTTCACGGCCGGCCGGTTTAAAGGCATCCTGATCTGCAAGAAAACCTCGTTCTGTCCGCCTTCCAATAAAGCCAGCTGGTCAAGCTTAAGATTAAACACATCCAGCCTTATGCCGCCCTTGCAGATGTTGCTGGTAAAACCCTGGATCCAGTCCGACAAAAAGTTCTGGCCGCCGGAACCTGCGATCTTGAATTGCACCGGGAAAACCGAATCCAGCCTTGTGTATTTTCTGCGTTCGCCGCGGAGATTCTGCTCGCTCATTTTTTTCTTTCCAGGACCGCGCGCTGCTTAAGCGCTTTAGCCAGGCTTTCGAAGAAAGCCTTAAAAGCCAGATATTCGCTTTCCGGGATCTTGTGTTTTTTAAACTCCAGTTTCTGTTTAAAGACCAGTTTTCTGCCCTCGGCTTCGTAGGAAGCCTCAAACTTCATCCAGGGGCTGTCCCGAAAGATCTTTTCCGGTAAATATTTTACCATAAAATTATCCGGCAAAAGCAAATTTAGCTCCGACTCTTTGGTATCCAGGAACCCGAAATCCAAAGGATATCTTCGGCTGTCTTTAGCCACCAGGGAAGTGTCGAGGCTGCCCACCTGAGGCATAATCCTCAAATTACCTCCCAGGACCAGGTACTCCGGCCCCCGGAATCTATACTCCAGCTCCACCGGCTTATTCAGGTCATTAAGATTTTTTACCTTGTAAGATTCAAGCCTGGCCCCGATAGAAAGCTCCTGGGCCTTAGCCGCGATCTGCTCCCTGACCACCTCGGGCATGGTATAAAGCAGCCAGTATCTTTGTGCCTGGTCATAAACTCCGAAGCTCAGCACCGATTTCTCGGCGACGATGCTTTCATCGTCATTGATCCTGATCCTGGCTGCCTGGCGGACCAGATTGTGAGAGCCGGGATAAAGCGGGGTTGTCTGGATCTTGTAACCATCCGGAGAACAAAGCAACACCTTCCTTTCCTGGTCTCCGGGAGGCAGATCGCCAAAGGAGCAGGTCTCGGCGGTGGGATCGAGAAAAACAGTCCGGCCTTCAAAAACCACCGCGGCGATCGCGTGGTTAAAAAGCATGCTGGGAAAATTCTCGTCAAGATCGTAGGCGTCCCTGGTGCCAATAAGCACCGGGCTGGCTTGGAACCCGGAGCTGTTTAACATGGCCACTAAAAGCACCGCCTGATCTTTGCAATCCCCGTATTTGTTTTTAAAGATATCCGCAGCCGCATGAGGTTCATATCCGGCCTGGCCGTATTCCACCGCGACATAGCGGATGTCTTTAGCGCAGAAGTTATAGATCGCGCGCAATTTTTCTTCTTCGCTTTTTGCGGCGGAGGTCAATTCCCGGATCTTGGCTTTTATCGCGCTGTCGACCTGGATCTTGTCTTTGGCCAATGACCACCACCAGCTGTAAATCTCCTGCCAGCCGGCAAAAGTAGAAACGATTATAGTAGGATTGATCTCGACCGCCGGAGGCATCCCGCTTTCCGGGACGATCTGAGGGACTTCTTTAAAACTCCAGCGAAAAACCTTCCTGCCCGAAAGCTCCTCCACCTTAGGCTGGAGGTCAGCGCCGAAATAATTATAGGCGCCGTTAAGCGTTTTCACAAACACCTCTTTGTCCGCGGGAACCTCCAGGGTAAAGTTAGCCAGGATTATCGGCTCAGAGCTCTGGACCGGATAATCCATGACAAAATCTTTTTTATTGATCAACTGGTTGCGCAGGATCTTTACCTTATACTCGATCGCCGCGCCTTCGGCGATCTCGGGAAAAGAAATGATAAAAACCCTGGCATTGGAGTATAGCGGAAAATTCATGTATTTAGAAACGTCGCGGATATGCCGGCTGCCCACATCCACCACGGTGCCGTCGGGCTTGATGGTCCGGGCAAACTCCAGCTCGATTTTTTCGTAAGTGGAGTCATAGCCGATCCGGGTCTCGGAGAATCCTTCTTTGCCCCGCTCGTTAAGGATCTTAACCAGATAGTGCAGCGAAGAAATCTCTTTATTGTCTGCGGTGACCTGGACTTTTTCGTCGCAGAGCAGGATCTGCGCCCCGGCCTGCGGATATTTATCCGCGGCAGGCGCTGCGGAAAGGGCCCGGAAGATCTCCGGATCAAGCTCCCGGATGCGCGAGCCGGTGGCTTTTTTCTCAATAAGGCCTTCGCGGACAGCGGCTTTTTCCCGGAATTCTCCGTCTTTGATCAAGCGGTAAACCCCCAGCGCCTTATCAAAAAGATTAAGCTTCTCGCAAGTAAGCCCGAAGTAATACCTGGCCTGGTCGTCGGGATCATTCTGTTCTTCGAAAAGCTTTAGCGCTTCGACATAATCGCCCAGATTATAATAAGCTATGGCGCTCATTTTCCCGGCCTGGGAATTTCCGGAGGCCGAGAATTCCTTTATCGCCGAATTGAAATCAGCCCGGCCGAAATAGAGCATTCCCAGCGCAAAACGGAGCGAGCCGGCATCGCCGCCCTGGCGGATCAGTTTTTGATGAAGTTCGATCGCCTGGCGATAATCCGCTTCGTATTTGCGGACCGCCTCCTCGGGGCTGACCGAGCGGGCGGAATTATTGCATCCGGAAAATAATGCCGCCGTCAAAAAGATAGCGGATAACCGCATTTTGAAATAACTGCCTCCGACTCGCTCTGCTGAACGCATATTATTACCTCCTCTAAATTACTTCCATATCAAGTATGCAATCGATGCGGAAAGTCCGCTCTTCGTTTCTTAGAAAACAGAACCCCACTAAATAGGCCTGCCTTTGATCTATCCTGATTTCCCTGGGCATTACCTGCCGGGTGGAAACTTGCGCGCCCGCAGAAGAGAAATATCTGATCTTTAATTTCAAGCCCTGCTCGATAGCCTCTTCTATCCTGGCCATTTTCTGGGCGTTCAAGCTGTTCAACAATTTTGAGCTGGCTCCAAAAAGGCGGAGAAAGCTTTCGAATCCGCTCACTCCTTTTTCCCCGAGAATATCCTCCAGCCGCCTGAACACCTCCCAGGTCAACTCCACGTCCGAAAAAGCGCGATGGCGCTGTTGATCCTCTATCCCCAGCTGTTCAGCCACAAAGCTTAAAGCGTGGCTTTCCAGCTTAGGCAATAATCTTCTGGACATTACCAGTATATCGGCCATCTCCGGATGCTCCAGCTGTTTCTGCCCGGCCAGGGTCAATTCGTTATTCAAAAATCCCAGGTCAAAAGGGATGTTGTAAGAACACAGGCAGCTGCCTTGAATAAAATCCAGGAACTCCGGAAGGATCGACTCCATCCTGGGGGCGTTTTCAAGCATGGCCTGGCTTATCCGGTTGACCTCAAAGGCCCGGGGAGAAATCCGGCGATCCGGATTTACCAGGCTGTGGAACTGCCCCAGTTTTTTTTGAGCCTGAAAACGGATGGCGGCGATCTCGACGATCCTGTCCCCGTTTTTATGGTCGAGTCCGGTCGTCTCGGTGTCAAAGATGACAAACTCCACTTCTTTTATCTTTCTATCCATTTTCCCTGCCGGCGATAAAAGCCGGGATCAGCCGCAAAGGCCGGTATGATTCTTTGACCGCTTTAAGGCTTTCCAGCCCCGAGTCATCCATGATGTTGACATATTTATACTTCTCCATCTCCTGGCAAAACCTGCGGAATATATACTGGCTCAAACCTTTGATCGACAGATCGGCGAATTCGTACAAAACGCAGAAAGTCTCCGGGTTGATCCTAAAGCCCGCGGTAAAAGCCTTGATCTTGCCGCTTATTTCAACGACCCCGGCCTCCAGCCCCAGATCAGAATAATTTCCCAGCGCTTCTTCCAGGCAAATAAGCCCGTCTTTAAGCATCCCGGCGTATACGCGGTCGCTATTGGCCTGCGAGCGCTTTTCGGCCCAAAGCCGGTAAAGATCCAAGCATTCTTTTTTCAGACTGCGAGAGTAATCAAGATACCGATATTCGTAGTGCTTGCTGAAATAATTTACGCAGGCCCGTTTGGATTTAAAATGATCGCCTCTTAACCCGGCTAAACTATTTCTTGAGCACAAATATTCTCCGGACTTAGGGGATATCCTGTACCCCGCTTCTTTTAAGCCCGCCGCGTCTTGTTCCTCGACATTCTCCAGGCGCGAAACCGCGGGATTCCTGTTGCGGCTATCCATGATCTTAAAAGCCTCGCTCGTCGCTTTCGGGCTTGTTTTTTCTCCCAAAGGCGGCAGATAAAGGAAACACCCGGTCCGGTCCTCAAAAAATACGCACAGATTCTTGTCGATTACCTGCCACTGAATATCGTACAGGCCGCGCCAGATGTAAATATTAGCAAAGCGATAAACGGAAAGCTCGTGAGGCTGCAGGCCGAGGTATTCTTGAAATAACGCCTGGTCGGCAAGAGATAACCGCTGAAAACCCATAGGCTAAACTTTCAGTTCGACAAGGTCTAAAACCCCGGGGTATTCCTGAGCCAGGCCGGGGTTATTTTTTAGAATATCCAAACACTCTCGGCTCCGGGCAAATTCGATCAAGCCGCGGGTAAATTCTTCCCACTTCGGGTCTTTGCTGTTTTCCCGGACAAAAGCGCAATTCAGGTCCAAAGCCAAAAAAACCCGGGATCTCCTGCGGTCAAAAAGAAACGGGTAAAGCCGGCACTCGAAAGGGCGCTTGGCGTAGATCAGGCATTTATTGTCCGGGGAGCTGAGGTTAGCGCAGACAAAATTATCCCGGCCGGGCTCAAGGATAATCGGGATCTTTCCCAGCTCCTGAACTTCTTCTTGGAGAAGATGCGGCTGCCAAACGCTTTCCTGCCGGCTGAACCGGCAACAGCCCCGGCAGCTTAAACAAAATTCCTGCGGGATCAGCTGGGGGATCGAGATTTTCATTTGACCGCGCTGCCCAGCTTGACTTCTTTGTCCGGGCTTAAGACCGCGATGACATTATCGTCTGAAGCCGCCAGTATCATCCCCTGGCTTTCCACTCCCCGCAGCATCGCCGGCTCGAGATTGTCCACCACCACCACCAGTTTTCCGACCAGCTCCGCAGCGGAATAACATTTCTTGATCCCGGCGACCACCTGCTTGGTCCTGTCCCCCAGGTCCAGGGTCAACACGTATAGCTTGTCGGCGTTAGGGTGATCAACCGCATCTTTTATCCGGGCGATCCGCAATTCCAGCTTCTTGAATTCCTCGATATTGACCATTTTTCTCCCTTATCCTTGTAAAAAAAATGCACCTTCAAGATAAAAGGTGCGCAGATTTTTAAAGCGGCCTGCCTGTTTATTCAGTGCGACGGTCTTTGGCGTAAGCGCTGCCCGCCAAGCCTTTAACATAATGCTTTAATTCCGCGGCCACCTGGCTTAACTGGGCGACGTGGGAAAAAGTCCGGTATTCATTGGTGATCACGGCCACGGAGATCCCTAAAAGCGGGATCTGGGAAACTTCGCCTTTACGGTTCTTGGCCACCAGATACCCCCGGGCCATATCCTCGGGGCTGATAAACTGAACTTTCCCCTTATCGAACTCCGCGACGATGTCCCGGGAAAGGTCTTCCCACCGGTCGATGGAGGTTATAAAAATAAAGTCGTCTCCTCCGATATGCCCCAGGAAATCATCAGTTTCCCCGAATTTCTTCAAGGCCCTGATAATGACCTGGGCGGTAAAATAGATGATCTTATCCCCCATATCAAAACCGTAGCAATCGTTGAACTCCTTGAATTTGTTCAGATCAACGTAACCCACGGCGAATAAAACGTGCGACTTTATCCGGTTCTCCAACTCCTTAAAAACCGATATATTGCCCGGAAGCTTGGTCAGGGGATTGGCGTCAAGATCTCTGGTCATCCGCACAAAAGAAGCCTTGATCCGGGCCAGGAATTCCGCCGGCTCAAAGGGCTTTTCCACGTAATCGTCAGCTCCGGCGTAGATCCCTTTTATTTTGCTGATCGGGTCTTTGCTGTCGATTATCATGATCACGCTCAGGTGGCGGAGATTGAATTTGGCGCGGATGTACTTGGCTACTTCTATTCCCCTTACCGTAGGAGAAGAATAATCGCAGACCACCAGATTAAAAAGCTGCTTTTCCAGTATCTCCATAGCCTCAGCTTCAGTGCTGATAGAAGAAACCTGGTAACCTTCTCCGGTCAAAAGCTGGGAAAGAAGCTCCCGGGTCTGCTCATCCTCGATGATTACTAATATGCTGCCTTCGGTAAAGCTCATATTCCCGCTCTCACTTTAAAGATTCCAGGATCTTCTTGCATCCTTCCTGGACATTGCGCATCGCCTGATCGTCCAG
Organism: Candidatus Omnitrophota bacterium; assembly: GCA_041309145.1. GTDB lineage: Bacteria > Omnitrophota > Gorgyraeia > Gygaellales > Profunditerraquicolaceae > JAPLLS01. The sequence continues at coordinate 16,130 of JBFZAG010000122.1, forward strand.
GATCAAATAAAAAGTTCCCAATATCTTTTCTTCGGGCTCGGCAAATACCGCCTCGGCCAGAAGGATATGCTTTTCCGCCGCATAGGGAGAAGCGACCATGCTCATGGCCTGCTGAATAGAGCCGCTGACCAAAGTGGGGATCGAAGGAATGATCACCGTATGCAGGATCATGCTCAATGCGCCGGCATAAGAAGAAATGATCACGTTGCCGATCTCTTTGATCACCGAAAACCCCATTTCGGTAAACAGGCTGCTTTTTTTGTCCCCCATCTGGGTGCGGTAGCACATATCAATGAGCTTAAAAGCGCTTTTTTCGTCCAAAATGAAAAGGATCTCTCCTTTTAAGCCGCTTAAAATAGTGCTGGAAACACTGATCACGATCTGTTCGGCGCTGATCTTGCCCAAAATCACCTGCGTAGGAATGATATCCAGCGCGGGCATCTCCATGGTGATCTTTCGCCCCAGGATCTCGGAAAGAGCGACGCTGCCGTGGCCCGCGGCAATACTGGAAACCTCCCTTAAAATATCCATTTCGTCTTTCATCGAACGCTCCTTGTATAATAACCGCCCTGTAAATTAGGTTGATTGACTTAGCTTATAAAGTAGCATAGAATAAAGGCAAAATCAATGGTTTTATGCTTTCCGTCCGGCCGCCCCAAAAGCTTTCCCGCCGACGACATAAGTCTTCCGGACAGTTCGAAGAAAATAGGAATTTTTATTTTTAAGTGAGGTTAATTCGGGAAGGAAGCCAAATCCGCAAAAGAAGATTTGGCGGGGTCGACGAGATTTGAACTCGCGATCTTCGCCGTGACAGGGCGACGTGTTAAACCAGGCTACACTACGACCCCACAAGAACAGGATGTTAATTTTAAGCTAAAAACCGCTGAATTGCAACAGTTTTTTAATTATGCCCGATTGGGACGAATTTATGGTGGGCGGTAGAGGAGTTGAACCCCTGAATCTCGTGAATGTAAGTCACGCGTTCTAACCAGCTGAACTAACCGCCCTAAAATTTGACCACCGCTCAATGCCTTTGATCCAACCCTTAATTTTAGACTGAACTCTGACGTCGCAAATAATAACACTAAACGTGCCTAGCGGCAACGTTTCTCTTTTATGCTTGCTTGCACTGCTCACACATAACTGAATCCGGTGAAACTGTTTTTTCGGGATGCCGCTGACTTTTGACCAAAACTTTACGGCTCCAGCTTTATCTAAATGCGGGTGAATGTGAACGACACCGCGGAATTTACTTTCCGGCACTTCGCAAACACATCTAAAAAACCTCATCATGATCGCAATCATATCCGGATCGGAATTGCTGAAATTAACAACATTCCGAGATCGCTTATACCCCTCGGCCCAGTACAATGCTGCTCCCAGGACCTTAAGAATGCCGAATGAACACTGTTGAGCTATTTCGTCGGCAGCCAAATCGCTTATTTCTTGGCGAAATTTACCCCATATGCCCTTGGGACTATTAGGATGATTGGCAGCCTTTGCGCGCCCCTTATCTTGATTAGATTTAAGATGTTCTATCTGTCTTGCAGTTAATGGGATATCGCGCACCCAGCCACTAACTGAACTTTTGGCGCATTTTATCTTCTGGGCGATTTCTCTAATGGAACATCCCTGTTCACGAAGCCTTCTGGCCGCCGATCTTTCCTTTGCCCTCATACTGAACCTCTGTATTATAATTAAAAAATATAATAATACAGAGGTTCATACTTGTCAATTAAATTTACTCTTGTTTTTATGCCCCGGCCAACTTGCCTAGGATGGTCAGAGTGAAAACCATAACCAGCAAAGCCACGGTCTCGGTCATGCCCAGAACAATAAGATAATTCGTAAATCCTTTATTGGTCTCGCCCATGGCGTCGCAGGCGCTGGCAGCGCACTTGCCCTGCCAATACGCCGAAAGCCCTATCGCAGCTCCGGCAAAAGCCCCGATTCCCCAGAGATACTGACCGCGGCTAGCCAACTCATACAGCTTGGTCATGACAATATAGCCATAGACCGTCTGGGTCAAGGGCGCGCCGACAAAAGCCACCAAAAGCATGGACGCGGCTTTGTTCTGGCTGTAATTTTTTTTCCAGGCGCCGATCGCGGCCATACCGGCGGTCCCTGCACCTGTCGCTGACCCCAACGCCGCCAATGCCAGCACCATCGCCACCCCCAAATCCTTAAACTGCATAAGAACATTTGATTCCATAAAAACCTCCCTATTTATTCCGCAAGCGGCTCATAAACCTGGCCGCTCCAGGACACGCCGGCGTGGCCGGAAAATTCAAGTATATTCAGCCTGACCCCGTGCACCAGCACGGACATCGGCCCCATAACCAGATTTAACGCATGGCCGATCGAGACGATAACTACCGCCGCGACAGCATTTCCGCTGGAAGAAGCCATTGTATTGGTAGCGTCAGCGATAGCCACTCCGGCCATTCCAACGGCAAACAGCCTGATATAGGAAACCACATCAGTAAAACTATTCACCAGGCTTAGGGCTATAGTGCCCAGCCCCTCGCCGATAGTCTTAAAGATATTCCTCTGCAAGTTAGTGAATAAAACCACCAGGCCGATCCCGCTAAAAAGCAAAGGTTTGCCGAACCCGGGGAAAGGATCGCTCAAAATAAGGGTCCGGGCCAGGAAAAATGCCGCCCAGACGATCAACAGCCAGCCGAAATCCGCAAGCGCAGATAAAGACGGCAGTTTCAATATGGTCCTCCATCCGTGCGCGATCGATAAATGCACCGCGCCCAGAAAAAAGCAAAGCGTCTGGAAAAACTTGGCGTCGTTTAGGGCAGGAACAAGCCCGCTTATTCCAACGCCCGCCAGCCACGCCTGTCCAAAAAAAGAACCGCTCAACACCCCCCAGACAATCGCGCAGCTGCTCAAAACATATAAAAGCATCGTAGTCTTAGCCTGGCGGGGTCCTAATCTTTGGCGCAAAACCACATGCGTCAGAAGCAGATATACTAATCCGTATCCGGCGTCTCCTATCAGGATGCCGAAGAATATGCTGAAGAATATAAGGAATGTCCAGCTGACATCCAGTTCCCTGTATCCCGGCGTGATCCCCAAAAACACTAATAGCGGCCTTATAACTGAAACCCACCTTGGCGACCTCAGTAAAGTAGGGACCGGGTCTTCTTCTGCAGGGTCCTGAACTGAAATGCCCCATTGATAAGCTCTGGCAGCTTCTTCCAGTTTAGCGACAACGTCGATCGGCGCGTAGCCTGCGAGATAAACCAGGCCGCCGGATTGGCCCATGCCCTGCAAAGCCCGTTGGAATTCCAGTTCCTTTTCCAGCAAAATCTTGTGCTTGAGAATATCCTCGTAATGGTCATCGTGTTTGCTCAGGTCCCGGACCAGGGTATTCTCTGCCAGTTTATCCTGCTGCAGACGGTGACGCATTGCGCTCAAAGATGCCCTGGGCGCCGGGATCTCCTTCCAGGGGATATCTTTCTTTTCCCTGGAAACAACAAGACAATTGGCGATCCCGCCGCGAGCTGAAATTTTTTTAACAATGAGCTCTTCGGGCAGACTTTTAATTTCGCCGGAGGGAATTTCATAAAAACGGATATAAATATTTTTTGCGGCCAGAGAGATTACGTCCGCGGGTTCAAAATCTCCCCACTGCTCCCAATCGGCTATCCTGTTTTTAAGAACGAGCGAATATTCCCTGAGCTGGTCCAGACGCTTATCCAGATCTATAATATGGCGGCTGGCAAGTTTCCAATCGGACACGGGCTTCTGAAGTAATTTTTCTTTACTCTGGCAATAGCGCGAGAGAATATCCAGCGATAGAGCGGCGACCCCGATATCCTCTTCAAGCGCGGCAATATCTTTGCTCTGGGGCGGCTGCTGATACTCGACGTGGATCAGCCCGAGCTTGCGCAAGCGGCTGAGGGTGTCTTGCGCATCCTTGGGCTGACAGACCAGCCAGACTTTTTTCATCTTAACGATCATGCCAGCACCTCTAAAGTCTCCAGCTCTTCGATCTTGCGCTTAGCGATCTTGCATCTTCCCACAGCGTTGGCCATCTGGTCGCCGATGTATATCTTGATCCTGCGGATCGCCTCAAGCGCTTCGGGAATCTTGACCTTCTCAAAAAGATTAACCCTCTGCGAGGTAATGCGCAGCTCGCGCTTTAAGCTCTGTACGGCCGACTCGATAACCTTGATCTCCTCCGCCAAAGATACCAGCTCTTTCAAAAAATCAACCGCGCTGTCCACCCAGGCGGGGATCGCGAACAGATCATATTCCGCCCGAGAGAATTGAGCTTGCTCAAAAACAGGCAGTTCGACCCCGGCTATATTTTTGGCGCCCAGGACTATTTTCGAGGGGACAATGCAATCCTTGACCGTAAGGCCCGCTTCAGTTAAAAGCCCGGCCCAGGCCTGCGCGGCCATCTTTTTGGTATTAGTCAGGCGGACTTTTTCAGCCAGAACAACGTTCCAGCGCAGGATCTCGATCTGGAGCTGCTGTTTCTTCAGCTGCAGGGTCGGCAGATATCTCTGGAACTGCCTTAAGCTGTCGCGCTGTTTCTTTAACTCGCCTTTGGTTAATTTAATTTTAGCCATAAAATTTCAGGTCTTCGGCCAATATTCTTCGATCAAAGATCTTTTGATCCCGGTCTCTTCGGGAGCAAAACATTCGCTCAGTATCTCCCATCCGCGGGAGAGCGCTCTCTCGAGCGGGATATTGACCTTAAGGGACATCATCTCGGTTTCAAAGAGTTTGCCGTATTTAAGCAGCTTCTTGTCCCAGGCGCTCATTTGGAAACCCATAGATTGCTTTTCTAAAGTTTCCCGGTAGCTGGCAAAAAGCTGGATCATGGTATCCATGATAGTGCGATGGTCATTCCTGGTCTTGCCATTGACCTGCTGCTTCAAGCGGCTTAAAGAGCCGAAAGGCTCGATCACCGCGTTTTTTAAATAGAACTGCCCTTCGGTGATGTATCCGGTATTATCCGGGACCGGGTGCGTGACATCATCGCCGGGCATTGTGGTCACCGCAAGGATGGTGATGGAACCCGCGGTATCAAAATCCACGGCTTTCTCATAACGGCTGGCCAGCTGGCTGTAAAGGTCTCCGGGATAGCCGCGGTTAGAAGGCACCTGCTCCATGGTGATCGATATTTCCTTGAGCGAGTCGGCGAAATTGGTCATGTCCGAAAGAAGCACCAAGACCCGCTTGCCGTTCAAAGCGAAATTCTCGGCCACGGCCAAAGAAATATCGGGGACAAGCAGACATTCCACGGTGGGGTCGCTGGCAGTGTGCATAAAAAAGATCGAGCGGGATAAGGCGCCAGCGGCTTCCAGAGTATCGCGGAAGAATAAATAATCGTCGTGCTTTAATCCCATGCCGCCGAGAATGATTATATCCACTTCGGCCTGTATCGCTATCCTGGCCAAGAGCTCGTTATAGGGCTCGCCGGCGATCGAAAAGATCGGCAATTTCTGCGATTCCACCAGGGAATTGAACACGTCGATCATGGGGATGCCGGTGCGGATAATTTTATCGGGTATTATTCTCTTGACCGGATTGACCGGCGGGCCGTTGATATCCACCAGGTTTTCCGATAAGACCGGGCCTTTGTCTAAAGGCAACCCGCTTCCGTTAAAGATCCTGCCCATCAGGTCTTGCCCGCTTGCCACCCGCATGGGATGTCCCAGGAACCTGACCCTATCTCCGGTGGAGATACCTTTGCTCCCGGCAAAAACCTGTAATGACACCCTGTTTCCGTCGATCCGGATCACCTGAGCCAGGGACACTCCTCGGGACGTGGAGATCTCGGCGATCTCCATGTAGCCCACACCTTCGGCTTCAACCGTAATAACATCTCCCGCTATCTGAACAATACTGGTGTAGATTTTATGCATTGCTGGTCTCTTTTGTGGGCTTGCGTTTCTGCTCGATCAATAAGGAGATCTCTTCCTCGGAGCTCTCGAAATCTTTGTTCTTGAATTCGCTGGAGTTCCATCCGCGGAACAGCTGGCGGAGCTGCTGGAAAAACTTTAAAGCATCCTCTTTGTTATCGAAGCTAAAATCCGTTTCCAGAATTTCGTGGATGAACGCGAAAACATATTTCTGCCTGTCAGCGGAACAGGCCTCGTCAACCGGATCAAAGGCGTTCTGCTGCAGATAAACAAAATCAAAAAACTCGCCTTTCAAATAATCCGCATAATCGGCAAGAGAAGTGCCTTCTTCTCCGATAACTTTCATCATCTGGGAGATCTCATGGCTCTTGACCAGTATCTGATGTCCCCTGTCCCGAAGAATCTGGGGGATAATGCTGGGATATTTGCTCCAGCTGATCAATGGATCGATGGCCGGATACCGCCTGGCATCAGACCGCTCGCGGGAAAGGCCGTGAAATGCGCCGACAACTTTTAAGGTCGCCTGGGTGACCGGCTCTTCGAAATTCCCGCCGGCCGGGGAGACTGTTCCGCCGATAGTTACCGATCCAATTGATCCGTCAAGCAGCCGGACAACTCCGGAGCGCTCGTAAAAAGAGGCTATGCGGGATTCCAGGTATGCCGGGAACGCTTCTTCTCCCGGGATCTCTTCTAATCGTCCGGACATCTCTCTCATGGCCTGGGCCCAGCGCGAGGTTGAGTCAGCCAGAAGCAAGACATTCAACCCCATCTGGCGGTAATACTCGGCGATGGTCACCGCGGTATAAACGCTGGATTCCCTGGCCGCAACAGGCATGGAGCTGGTATTACAAATAATCACCGTGCGGTCGCTTAAAGGCTTATGGGTTTTAGGGTCGATCAATTCCGGGAATGTTTTTAAAGTCTCCACGACTTCGCCGGCGCGCTCACCGCAGGCGGCGATTATCACCACATCGATTT
>JBFZAG010000123.1:0-4120 GCA_041309145.1 Candidatus Omnitrophota bacterium
AGGCGGAAGTAGAAAAAAACAAGCAGGAAGAGGCTAAGTTCTTAGCGGAGTATAAAGCGGAGCTGGAGAAAAAGAAACAGGAGCAAGCCGAATCTTTAGCCCGGCAGAAAGCCGAAGAAAAAAGATTAAGAGCTCAAAAGCCGGACAGAATCTTCGGAGGAGCTTACCCGCGCAGTTTTATTCCTTCTGCCGAAACAGGGCCTAAGAAAAAAGAGTTTGCCCTCCCTGACGAGGAAAGAGGGCCAAAGCCGGCAGAGATAGAGAAACAGCCGGACCGGATCAAGTCTTTAACTGAGCAAAAAACCGAAGAAAAGAAAGCCAAAGAGGCCGAGCTGGAGAAGAAAAAGCAGGACCAGGTTAGATTTCTGGCTGAGCAAAAAGCCAAAGAAGATAAATTAAAGGCCCAGGATCAGGAAAATATCAGAGCGGCTAAAGAGAAGCAAAAAAAGGAAAAAGAAAACAAGAAGAAAGAAGAGGCCCGGGCCGCCGAAGAAAAGAAAGCCAAAGAGGCCGAGCTGGAGAAGAAAAAGCAGGACCAGGTTAGGTTTCTGGCTGAGCAAAAAGCCAAAGAAGAGAAATTAAAACAGGAAGAGCAGCGCAGCTGGCGGTCTTTGCAGGAGCAAGGCCGGCTGAATAAGCAGCGCCGGGAAGAGGAATTCAGATCGTTACAGGCCGAGAAAGAGAAAAAGCCCCGGTTGGAAGAAGAGCAGCGCCGCTTAGAGAAAAAAGCCGCTGAAGAAATCAGAAAACCAGGCCGGCCCAAAGATCAAGGCTCTCTCCCCCCGAAAAAGGGTGATCTTTTCGAGCAAGAGGTGAGCAAAAGCGAGATGCGCAGACAAAATAAGGATCGGCAGGCAGAAACCCTGATGGATAAGATCGAAAAGATCGATGCCTGGATCCAGGAATATATCTGGTAATCCGGAGGTTTTGAAAGTGGCGGACAGCACCCATAAAAAGATCGGCGAAATCCTGGTCGAGAACGGCTTGATCACCGAGACCCAGCTGGCTGAAGCATTGGCCGAGCAGAAGACTTCCGGTAACAGATTAGGCGAGATCGTGGTCAAGCGGGGCTGGGTTACCCGTGAAGAAATAGATAGAAGCCTTATTGAACAAAAAGGGATCAGCACTTTTAACCTCTCCGGCTATATTATCGAGCCGGAAGTGGTCCGGCTCCTTCCGGAGGACTTCGCCCGCAAGTACAAATTGATGCCGGTCTTTGTCATTGAGAACACTTTGACCATCGCCATGTCCGATCCGTCTAATGTCTTCATTATCGACGAGATCCAGCGGCTGAGCAAGCTTAATGTCGAGCCGGTTTCCGCGGAGGAGCTGGACATCCGCAAAGCCCAGGACCAGTATTACGGCCCGACCGGCAGCCTTCAGGATATCATCAGCAGTATCGATAAGAGTAAATTAGCCGAAGGCGAGCATCTGGGGGACGAAGCTCCGGTGATCAAGATCGTAAATTACCTGATCATCCAGGCGGTCCAGACCAAGGCTTCGGATATCCATATTGAGCCCGAAGAAAAGCTGCTCAATGTGCGTTACCGCATCGACGGAATGCTGCACCGCCAGCCAACGTTGCCCAGGGATCTGGCGGCGGCGGTGACCTCGCGTTTTAAGATCATGGCCGGGCTGGATATCGCCGAAAAACGCCTTCCGCAGGACGGCAGGATCATGATGAAGGTCGGCTCTAAAGACATAGATTTCCGTGTTTCCACCTGCCCCACTATCCACGGGGAGAATATTGTTCTGAGGATCCTGGATAAATCCGGCCTGGTCTTGGGGCTGGAATCCTTGGGATTCCCCCAGAATACCCTGGGTTTATTTAAAGAGCTGATTGCCTCGCCTTACGGGATAATTTTGGTCACCGGGCCGACGGGAAGCGGAAAAACCACCACTTTGTATTCTTCTTTGCAGCTGTTAAATAAAGAAGACGTCAACATTATGACCGTTGAGGACCCGGTAGAATACCAGTTCCCGGGCATGCGCCAGGTCCATGTCAATGTCCTGGCCGGGCTGACTTTTGCTTCGGCGCTGCGCTCTTTCCTGCGCCAGGACCCGGATATTGTCATGGTCGGAGAGATCCGCGACCTGGAGACCGCGGAGATCGCGGTCCAGGCCGCCCTTACCGGCCACATGGTTTTCTCGACCCTGCATACCAATGATTCGCCTTCGGCTTTTACCCGGCTGATGAACATGGGGGTGGAGCCGTTCTTGATCTCTTCTTCGTTACTGGGGGTTCTGGCCCAGCGGCTTTTGCGCCGGGTCTGCGAGAAATGCAAGGAACTTTATTCTCCCTCGGAGGCTTTGCTTAAAGATATGGGGCTGGAAGAAAAGAGCGGAAGCAATATAAAATTCGCTAAGGGCAAGGGCTGTAAAGTCTGCAACCAGAGTGGCTATAAAGGCCGGATCGGCATCTACGAGCTCTTAAAGGTGACCCCGGAGATCCAGGAAGCGGTGCTTAAAAAAGTCTCCGCGGACGAGATCAGGAACCTGGCGGTCAGCCAGGGGATGGTCACCCTCAGGAAGGCGGCGCTGGAAAAACTGCTTTTGGGCGGGACTACTCCGGAAGAGGTCATGCGCGTGACCCTGGAATCCGGCTAAGAGAGCGGCGCTAAACGAATTTGTTGACAAATATCTATAAGCTTTTATAATATTATCAATATTGCTATCGTTGAGGGAGGGATGAAAAAGGCTGTCTGAATCTTCAGCGGCGAAGGGCGATATATGTATTTATATAAGAAGGATTAGAATATTTTTAATAACTGTAAAGGAGGAGTAAAAATGTGGAAAAAAGGCTTTACTTTGATCGAACTGATCGTAGTCATCGCTATTATCGCCATCCTGGCGGCGGTAATCGCCCCCAATGCTTTTAAGGCTATCGAAAAATCCAAGACTTCCGCGACTATCGGAGAACTCCAGGGAATTAAAACCGCTGCCTTGTCTTATTTCGCCGATACCGGCACTCACCCTGCCGCATGCAACGGTACTGCCTGCGGCACTGCCGCCGGAGGGTTTATTACCACTGGTTCTGTTTCGGGGTGGGACGGCCCGTATCTTCCCAAATGGCCGGCATCTTCCAAATTCTCCGGATCATATAATTGGTATAACACTGCCGGAACCGTGTTCCATACTTCCAGCGTTGGTGAAAGATATATCGAAGTAAACGGAACCGGAATAAACGATGCTGTCAAGAATGCAATGGATAAGTCAATTGACGGCGGCGCCACCGTTAATCTTAATGGCGGCGAATTGCGCAACGGAACAACTGCAACTTCTGTCGTGTTTTTAGTTTCCCGCGACGGCGGCGTAACTCCTCAGTAACTTTTCTGATGGTCCAAATTCGCACCCCATACCCGGAATTTTCCGGGTATGGGGTGTTTAATTTATGAACGCTGGGCTTTTATCCTGTCAGGGATTGGGCAAGAGATTCGGCAGTTATACGGCTCTGGTTAACAGCCCAAAGCCCAGAGTTAAGAGTAAAAGCTTTGGCAGCTGAATTATCGCAAATATCAGTATTTATTGAAAGTTACGATGATTTGTGGTAAAATAAAAAAGTTAAACTATACCATTTAAGGCTTTGGTAAAATTCGTTGTTTATATGCCTAAGAAAGCGATGACTTTAATAGAGCTGATCATCGGTTTGGCGATCACCGCGGTGCTTATATCTGTGACCGTGGTTTCCTTTAATTCTATTGAGGGGCGCAAACTCGATACCCAGGCCAGGAACATGGTCGGCAACCTGATCTGGGCCCGGGAAATAGCCGCGGCCCGCCACAATAATTGCACGGTGGTTTTTGATACCGCCAACGACAGGTACGCGTTTTATAGCGGCCCGGTCAGCGCGGCTAATCTGGTGAAGAACCTGAGCTTGAGCCAGGGAATAAAACTGGACAGCGTTAAAAATTGGGGCGGCACTGCGCTTTCTCCTTCCCGGATAATTTTTTATTCTCCCCGAGGCAATGCTTCTAGCTCGGCGGTGATCACCCTAAATCAGACCAACAGGCTGCGTCGGATCAATGTCAGCGATGCAACAGGTTTTATCAGAATGGAGTAGGAGTATTTTAATGGTTAAACCCGGATCTTTAGGCCTGCGCGTGCGATCCTTAAATGGCTT
>JBFZAG010000124.1:0-5681 GCA_041309145.1 Candidatus Omnitrophota bacterium
ATAGTAGCGGTGGGAATGGTCATAATATTACTGGGCGGGTTAAGCCTGGCTGTCAAAAGGAAGATCACTTGGTTAGATTAGCGGAAAACAAATTTTACACCGAAGGCAGGAAGATAAAGACTTTAGGCCTGCCGGCTAAAGTCTTTATTCCTTTGATCCAGCACCTGGGAAAACCTTGTGATAGGCTCGAAGTCAAGATCAACGACCAGGTATTAAAAGGCCAGGTCATCGCCTCTTCAGAAGCCAAAGTTTTCAGCCCTGTCCACTCCTCTGTTTCCGGGAAAGTCATTGCCCTCCAGGATTGGCCCCACCCGGTGCTGGGCAAAGCTAAAGCTTTGGTCATAGAAAACGACGGACAGGAAAAAGAATTTGTCACCGGCCACAGGACAAAAGAGGATATAAAAAAGCTTTCCCCGCAGCAGATCCGCGAGATCGTCTTTAAAACCGGGATAGTTGGAATGGGAGGCGCTTCATTTCCTACCCATATTAAGCTTAATCCCCCTAAGCAGGTTTCCTCACTGATCATCAATGTCGCCGAGTGCGAGCCTTATCTTACCGGAGATTCACAGCTGACAGTAGAAAAAGGCCCGGAAATATTGCTGGGCATAGAATTGATAGCCAGATGCCTGGAAGCTAAAGATATTATCATCGCTATTGAAGACAATAAAGCTGAAGCCGTTAAAATTATCCGGGAGTTAACCGCCAATACCCCCTATGCCCTAAAAGTCTTAAAAACCCAGTATCCCCAGGGCGGGGAAAAACAGCTGGTTAAATCCGTGCTCGGCCAGGAGATCCCCCGGGGCAAACTCCCCTTTGACATTGGCGCTAATATCCAGAACGTATCTACGGTTTATGCTGTTTTTGAAGCGGTTTATAAAAGTAAGCCCCTATACGAACGGGTAGTCACTGTTACCGGTGACCTCTTGGCTAACCCCCAAAATATCCTCTGCCGTATCGGCACCCCGATAAAGGAGCTGATCGATTTCTGCGGTCCGCTTAAAGAAGAACCCGCGAAGATCATAGTGGGCGGGCCGATGATGGGAATTGCCCAATTCACGGACCAGGTTCCGGTCATCAAGTCAACCACCGGGGTGGTCGTCCTGGGCAAAAAAGATGCCCTGGCCCGGGAAGAAGATTTTTGCATCCGCTGCGGAGCCTGCATCAGAGAATGCCCTATGGGGCTTCTGCCCTGCCTGATCAACCAGGCCGCGGAAAAAGGATTATGGCCTCAGGCCAAAGATTACGGCGCCCTTGATTGCATAGAATGCGGGCTTTGTTCTTATATCTGCCCGAGCAACCGCAAGCTTGTCCAATCCATCAGGCGGGCAAAATTAGAGCTGAATAAATGAGATCAATGCTGCGTTACGGAATAATTCTGGGGCTTATTTGTCTGGTGGCTACAGGGCTTTTGGCTGCGGTGAATTTTTTCACTAAAGCCCGGATCGCCGCGGAAGCCCAGAAAGAGATCCGATCCAGCCTCAAGGAAGTATTGCCGCAGGCCCTGGATTTTGAGCCGATAAAATTCCGGAATGAGACCGTTTATTATAAAGGTTTTGCCGGGGACAAATCTCTGGCCGGAGTGGCTTTTATTGCCCGGGCCAAAGGATATTCAAGCCAGATCGAATCCATGGTCGGGATGAAACCGGACGGCTCGATCAATGCGATCAAGATCCTGACTCAGTCGGAAACCCCTGGGCTGGGCTCCAGGATAAGCGAGGTCAAAGATCCTACCAGCATATTTGACCTGTTTAAAGGAAAACATCGCGATCCTTCACTGAAACCCTGGTTCCAGGAACAATTTTCCGGTAAGAAAAGCTCTGAGCTGGACGGCATTCTGGCAATAACCGGAGCGACCGTTTCTTCCCGGGCGGTGATCAATTCGATCAAAACTAAAACCCTGGAGATACAAAAACTGGTAAAACATGAATAAACTTGTGGTCTTGAGCTCTCCGCATACGCATTCCCGGGAAACCGTTGCCCGGATAATGTGGACCGTTACCGCCTGTCTTCTTCCGGCGGGCGCGGCCGGAGCGGCGATCTTCGGCTGGGGCGCTCTTCGGACTATAGTCTTAGCCGTTGTCGCGGCTGTGCTCTGCGAGTGGCTGATCCAGACCATGACTAAGAAGAAAGTCTCAATCTGGGATGGCAGCGCTGTTCTTACCGGCTTGCTTTTAGCTTACAATCTTCCGGCGCGAGTTCCTTTCTGGATCCCGGTCATCGGAGCGGTATTCTCCATTGCCGTTGCCAAAATGGCTTTCGGGGGCTTAGGCCAGAACATTTTCAACCCGGCCCTGGTCGGCCGGGCTTTTCTGGTGGCTTCCTGGCCGAAATATATGACCGCATTCACTCAACCTTTCAATTATGACGCAATCACCTCGGCAACGCCTTTAGCTTTATTAAAAGAGGGCAAACTTATCCAGCATATATCCGGCTGGAATTTGTTTTTAGGTGTTCGCGGCGGCTGTATAGGAGAAGTGTGCATTATCGCTCTTCTTGCCGGCGCTTTATTCTTATTGATCCGGGGTTATATTTCCTGGCACATACCGATAAGTTTCATCGCCACCACCGGATTGCTTACCTGGGCATTCGGCGGAAAAACTTTTTTAAACGGGGACTGGCTTTTCCATGTTTTGTCCGGAGGGCTTATTCTGGGCGCTTTTTTCATGGCTACCGACTATGTGACTTCGCCCTTGACCAGGAAAGGCCATTTGATCTTTGGCATAGGCTGCGGAACGTTGACCGCGGTGATCCGGCTTTGGGGAGGTTCTCCGGAAGGCGTATCTTACGCGATCCTGATCATGAACGCGGCAACTCCCTTGATCGACAGATATACTAAAAACAGAGTATACGGAACAAAAATAAAATGAAGAACTCATTCCAGGAATTGATCAAGGGGATTGTGCGCGAAAATCCGACTTTTATCTTGATGCTCGGGCTCTGCCCCACTCTGGCGGTCTCAGTTTCCCTGGTCAACGGGCTGGGCATGGGAGCGGCGGCAACTTTTGTCTTGATCGGATCCAACATGATCATCTCTATGATCAAAAACATCATTCCCGGAAAAGTCCGCATCCCCTGTTTTATCGTGGTCATCGCTACTTTCGTCACCATTACCGAATTAGTCATGAAAGCCTATTTCCCGCCCCTGAACCGGGCGCTGGGTATTTATGTCCCGCTGATCGTAGTTAATTGCATGGTCCTTGGCCGAGCCGAGGCTTTTGCTTCCAAAAGCGATGTTCTCCGATCCTTAATGGACGGGGTCGGCATGGGCATCGGATTTACCTTAGCGCTGTTACTCATCTCAGGGATCAGGGAATTGCTCGGCACCGGCAAGCTTTTCGGCTATAACGTTTTTAATAACTTCGAGCCCATGCTGATCATCGCCATGCCTTCAGGCGCGCTTCTGGTGATCGGCTTATTGCTGGGATTATTCAATCTCTTAAAAGGAAAGAAAGCGTGAACGCGAGCATGTTCTTGACCATTTTCATTTCCGCGGTATTCATCAATAACGTCATCCTCTCCCGTTTCCTGGGTCTCTGCTCTTTTATCGCCATTTCCAAAGAAACCCGGCCGGCTTTGGCCATGAGCCTGGCGGTGATGTTCGTGACCACCATGTCCTCGATCATCACCTGGCTGATCTATCGTTTCTTGCTGATCCCTTTTAATATGACCTATCTGCGGACCATCTCTTTTATCCTGGTCATCGCTACCTTTGTCCAGCTGGTGGAAATGATCATCCGGAAGTTCGCTCCGGCCCTGTACCGCTTTTTCGGGATATATTTGCCGCTGATCACGGTTAACTGCGCGGTACTGGGAGTCGCGGTTTTAAATTCCGATATGTTCTTTACTGACGGCAGATCAGTGGCCGGCGGGTTTATTTACTCGGCCTTCCAGGGGATCTGCGCGGGCTTGGGCTATATGCTGGCTATGCTTTTAATGTCCGCGATCAGGGAAAGGCTGGAACTTTGCAACGTGCCTAAACCCCTGAAAGATCTTCCTTTGGGTTTTATCATCGCCTCGATCATGAGCATGGCCTTCATGGGGTTTAACGGCTTCAAATTCTAAACTATGGAAATATTAATACCGGTTTTGACATTAGGAGCGCTGGGCCTGATATTTGGCGTAGGCCTGGCTATTGCCTCCAAGAAATTTGCGGTCCAGATAGACCCCCGTTTGGAAAAGATCCACAGCCTGCTTCCGGGTTCGAACTGCGGTTCCTGCGGAGGCGCGGGCTGCTTTGGCTTCGCGGAAGAGATTTTAAGCGGTAAACGCCTGATCGATGAATGCCGGGTGGCTAAAGATACCCAAAAGGAAGAAATCGCCAAAGTCCTGGGCCGGGAATTAAAAAAGAAATTAAAGAGCGTCGCCACTTTACATTGCAACGGAGGGCATAAGGTCAAAGACAGATTTATTTACCATGGCCTCCAAGACTGCGCGGCCGCCAATCTGCAATTAGGCGGACAAAAAGAATGCCTCTGGGGCTGCCTGGGATTAGGCACCTGCGCCAAGATCTGCCCTTTCGGCGCGATCAAAATGTCCGAAGAAAATCTTCCGGTCGTCGATGCCGAAAAATGCCGGGCCTGCAATAAATGCGTGCTGGCCTGCCCGAAAAAACTTTTTTCCCTGGTCCCAATAACTCATAAGATCTATATTGGCTGCAGCTCCCGAGATCCGGGAAAAGACACTAAAACCGTCTGCCCGGTCGGATGCATAGGCTGCAAGCTCTGCGAAAAAACCTGCAAATTCGACGCCATCCGGGTGATCGATAATCTGGCGGCAATTGATTACAACAAATGCACTTCCTGCGGCGAGTGCCTGAAGGTCTGCCCCGTCAAGTGCATCCTGACATCGGGAGATAAATGATGAAAAATATCGCGGTTTTCGCTTCGGGCAGGGGAAGCAATTTTTCGGCCATAGCTAAAGCGATCAAAAAAAAGCAGGTAAAAGGCAGTCTGGCCCTTTTAGTCTGCGACAACCACCAGGCCAAAGTTATCAACCGGGCCAGACGGTCCGGGGTAAAAGTAGCCGTGGTCTTGAGAAAAGATTTCCTTTCCAAAAAGGATTTTGAAAACAGGATCATTCAAAACCTGAAAGATAACAAGATCGATCTGATAGTCCTGGCCGGGTTCATGCGCCTTTTGAGCCCGGAATTCGTCCGCCAATTCTACGGAAAGATCATCAACATCCATCCCTCTATCCTTCCCGCTTTTAAAGGAGAGCAGGCCATTAAAGACGCTTTCGATTACGGGGCGAAAATAACCGGTGTAACCGTGCATTTTGTGGACGAAGAAATGGACCACGGCCCGATCATTCTTCAGGCCGCGGTCAAAATAGAGGAAAATGATACTTTGGAGAAGCTCGAAGAAAAGATCCACAGGCTCGAGCACAAGCTTTATCCCCGCGCCATCAAGTTGTTTCTGGAAGGAAAACTTTGCATTTCGGCAAGAACGGTCCGCCTGGTTACTCGATAGAAATAGCCCAAATATCTTTTTGCTGGTAAACCGCGCTTGACTGCCCCAGCAGGTCTTTGATCTCCACCCGGGTATAATCCTTGAATTCGTAGGTCTTAAAACAATAGGCTATAGTATACCGGATATCCTTTTGAATGTTCAGCTTCTCTTTGGGCTCGCTGATCTGGACCAGAGAATATTCCAAAGTAAGAACACTATCCTTGAATCCGGCGT
>JBFZAG010000125.1:0-2630 GCA_041309145.1 Candidatus Omnitrophota bacterium
GCGCCGGACAGCTTTATCAGCGGCCGGACGATAATGTCGAGACCATCAAAAAGCGGCTGGCGGTCTATAAAAACGAAGTTGCTGGGCTGATCAGCTATTACCGGGATAACCGGTTGCTCCAGAGTGTCAAGGCTGACGGCCGATCAGAAGTTGTTTTAGAGGAAATGCTCCGCCTGGCAAACATAGATAATGATCCTTTTAAAGTCTAAGTTTGAAATAGAGCTGATGCGCGAAGGCGGCCGTAAACTGGCCGCGGTAATGGAAAAACTTAAAGGGATGATCAAAGCCGGCGTGACCACCGCCCAGATCGACAGCTTTGCCGAAGCCCTGATCAGTAAGGAAAAAGCTTTGCCGGCTTTTAAAGGGTACCGCGATTATCCGGCAACGGTCTGCACTTCCGTGAATTACGAAGTAGTGCACGGGATCCCCGGAGCAAGAAAGCTGGAAGAAGGCGATATCATCAGCGTAGATCTGGGGTTGAAATATAAAGATTATTATTCCGACGCCGCGTTTACTGTAGGCGTGGGGAAAATAGATCCCAAAGCTAAAAAGCTCATTGAAGTTACCCGGGATTCCCTGCATGAAGGGATAAAACAGGCCCTGCCGGAAAGACATTTGTCCGATATTTCCAACGCTGTTCAGGAATATGTGCAGAAGAACGGCTTTTCCGTGGTCAGGCAGTTTGTCGGACACGGGATCGGAAAAAACCTGCACGAAGAACCTGAGCTGCCGAATTTCGGAAGGCCGGGAAGAGGCGAGGTGTTAAAGCCCGGGATGGTTTTGGCCATAGAGCCTATGGTCAATATGGGCGGCTGGGAGTGCGAGGTCCTGGATGACGGGTGGACCGCGGTGACCAGCGATAGAAAGCTTTCCGCTCATTTTGAGCACACCGTGGCGGTTACTGATAACGGGCCGGAGATCCTGACTAAATTATGAGTAAAGAAGACCTGATCGAGACGGAAGGCAAGATCCTGGAGGCTTTGCCTAACGCGGTTTTTAAAGTGGAGCTGGAAAACGGCCACTTTGTTTTGGCGCATGTTTCCGGCAAGATGCGCATGAACTTTATCCGGATATTACCCGGCGACAGGGTGAAGCTCGAGTTATCGCCTTATGATCTGACCCGTGGAAGGATAACCTTCCGGATAAAATAACATACAGCGAGGGGTATAAAGTGAAAGTAAAAGCATCGATTCGAAAAATCTGCGACAAATGCAAGATCATCCGCCGAAAAGGCGTGGTCCGGGTAATTTGTATTAACCCCAAACATAAGCAAAGACAGGGGTAATAGGAGGAGAAATTGGCAAGAATCTTAGGTATTGATTTACCCAAAAATAAAAGAATTGAGATCGCTTTAAGCTATCTTTACGGAGTGGGCAGGTTCCAGGCTAATAAGATCATC
This sequence comes from Candidatus Omnitrophota bacterium, assembly GCA_041309145.1. Taxonomy (GTDB): domain Bacteria; phylum Omnitrophota; class Gorgyraeia; order Gygaellales; family Profunditerraquicolaceae; genus JAPLLS01. Next base: position 1,400 of record JBFZAG010000125.1, read on the forward strand.
GTGGAAGCCGGGATAGATCCCAGCAAGCGCTCCAAAGACCTGACTGAAGAAGAAGTTTCCCGGATCACCGGCATACTGCAGAAAGGGTCATTGAAAGTAGAGGGAGACCTGCGCCGGGATATTTCCCAGAATATCAAAAGGCTTATGGAGATCGGATCTTACCGCGGGATGCGCCACAAAAAAGGGCTGCCTTGCAGAGGGCAGAGGACCCGGACTAACGCCCGGACCCGCAAAGGCCCCAAAAGAAACATGATGGCTATGGTCAAGAAAGCGGAGAGCGCCAAGAAATAGTTCCTAAAGGGAATTTGCCCAATCGGCGTATCCCTGCCTGACGGCAGGCAGGTCGCCCGGGTCAATTTTTGGTTCTGTGAAAGTGTCAAAGGAAAAATTTCTCCCCCTCGGCGTATCTCGCCTCGGGGTCAATTTTTCCTTCTATAATAATGTTTGGGAAAAATTGAGGAGATTGCATGGCCGAAAAGACTGCTAAGAAAAAAGTACTCAAGGGTATAACTCAGGGGGTAGCGCACATTCTGGCTACTTTTAATAACACGATAATAAATATTACCGACAAGCAGGGCAATTGTTTAGTCTGGTCAAGCCCCGGGATCGTCGGCTACAGCGGTTCAAAGCGCTCCACTCCTTTTGCCGCCCAGATCGCCGCGACCGACGCCGCCAAGAAAGTCAAAGATATGGGGCTTAAAGAGGTTGAAGTGCTGGTAAAAGGGCCCGGTCCGGGCAGGGAATCGGCGATCAGAGCGCTTCAGGCAGGAGGATTGATCATCACTTCGATAAAGGATATCACCCCGCTTCCCCATAACGGCTGCCGGGCGAAAAAGAAAAGAAGAGTATAATTTAATTTTATAAAACTTCGGAGAAAAAAGCATGGCAAGATACACAGAAGCGATTTGCAGATTATGCAGAAGAGACCAGAAAAAGCTGTTCCTCAAAGGAACAAAATGCAACAGCGAGAAATGCCCGGTTGGAAAAAGAGCCTTCGCTCCCGGCCAGCACGGCCCGACCAAGACCCGGATCAAGCTTTCCAACTACGGGCTGCAGCTGAGGGAAAAACAGAAGGTCAAGAGGATCTACGGCGTCCTGGAAAAACAGTTCCGGCTCTATTTTGCCCTGGCTTCCAAATCCAAAGGGGTCACCGGCAAAGTGCTTTTGCAGATATTGGAAAGAAGGCTGGATAACGTGATCTTCCGCATGGGGCTGTGCATCTCCCGCAACC
>JBFZAG010000126.1:0-15695 GCA_041309145.1 Candidatus Omnitrophota bacterium
TCGAGCAGAAGACCGCGCGCATGTAATCTCCTCCGTAAAGCGCGGGATCGTCCTGGGGCACGGTCCAGCCGATGCGCAGAGCCACGAACTGCATTCCTAAATAAGATAAATGGCGGCCCAGGCTTTCCCCGAACACTTTCGATTCTCCGTAAAGGCAGATCGGGCTGGGAGGCATATCCAGGGTTATGCGCTGCCTGGAATCGCCGCGCAGGACCTCTGCGATCGCAGCTTCATGATAAAAATTGGAGCTGGCGTAAACGATCTTTTTGACCCCGGCGGCCCGGGCTTCTTCAAAGACCAGGCTGGCGGCCAGGAAATTATTGCGGAAAGTCGCAGCGCGGGGAGCGTCCGGACGGGGATTGCCCGCCAAGTGGATGAGGGCGTCCAAACCGTTAAATGCGTCTTTGAGCTCGGCCTTGATCCCGAAATCGATCTTTTTGAATTCAGCCCCCACGGGAACGCCGGGAGGCTTGAGATCAAACAGGCAGAGCCGGTATTTTTCGCCCAGCCCTTTTTGCAGGGTGGAGCCGATATTGCCGGAGGAGCCGGTGATCCCGACTTTTTTGGTCTTTGAATGGCTAGCTTCCATGATTTTGTATTGTATATAAATATACGCCTTCGGTCAACTGGAATTTCTTTGCAAAAACCGGGGCTTGGGGTTATAATAATCAGATCATGAGCCATATTCCTCCCTTCGACCTCAAAAAAATAATTTTCATCATCCTGATCTTTTCTTTATTCTTGAGCCGCGGATATGCCGCTGAGCCGGGGCTTAAAAAAGTGTCGTTTATCCCCGTATGGAAACCCCAGGCCCAGTTTGCCGGGTATTACCTGGCTCAGGAAAAAGGAATATATAAAAAATACGGTTTGGATGTTTCGATCTTGCCGGGCGGCTCGGAACACCCGCCGATCGATCTGCTTAAACAAGGCAAAGCCGATTTCGCGCTGCTCTGGCTTTCTTCGGGGATCAAATGGCGTTCGCAAGGCCTGGCGCTGGTCAATATCGGCCAGGTCGTCAAGCGTTCCGGGCTGATGCTGATAGCAAAAAGATCCAGCGGGATCATCCAGCCCCAGGATCTGCAGAGCAAGAGAGTCAACCTCTGGGAAGGCGACCTGAGGATCCAGCCCAGCGCTTTTTTCCGGAAATACGGGTTGCAGGTGGAGGTCATCCCTCAGTCGTACAGCGTGAACCTTTTCCTTCTGGGCGGGGTGGACGCGGTCAGCGCGATGTGGTACAACGAATACGACACTATCCTCAATTCCGGAATAGATCCGGAAGAATTAACCGTGTTCTTTTTTAACGACTACGGGCTTAACTTTCCGGAAGACGGGATCTATTGCCGGGAAGAGACTTTTAAAAAAGATCCTCAGGCGGCCAGGGATTTCGTCAAAGCTTCGATGGAGGGCTGGGCTTACGCTTTCCAGCACCGGGAAGAGGCTTTGGATATTGTTTTAAAATACATGCGCCTGGCGCATATCCCGGCTAACCGGGTCCACCAGAAATGGATGCTGGAGAGGATGCAGGACCTTATCTATCCCCAAAATTCCGGATCCGCCCCGGGGACCCTGAATAAAAAAGACTATGAGTTTGTGGCCGGAGAGCTGGCCGCCGGCGGCTTGATCCAGGATCGCCCGGATTTTGACGCTTTTTATCCTCCGCCGGAGAAATAATGTTCAAGAACAGAAGCCTCGCCTTTAAATTAATCATCTTTTTCTCCGGGTGCAGCGGTTTGGTATTATTCCTGGTCATCGGCCTGAATTATCATTTTTCCGAATCCATCCTCAGGGACAACATCCGGGAAAATGCCCGGAACATCACTTTGCGCGCCGTGAACAAGATCGAGGCGGAACTGGCGGCGATAAAGAAGATCCCGGAAAATACCGCTCTTTTTCTGGAACAAGGCCGCCTGAAAAAAGAAGAGATCGCGGACCTCCTGCGCAGGGTGGTCGGCAACAACAGCGAGATCTACGGGATGGGGATCGCTTTTGAGCCTTTCGCTTTTGACCCCAAAGAGCTTTATTTCGGGCCGTATTACGCCAAAGAGAAAAAGGGGCTGACCCTGACTTACATGGGGGATGAGACTTACCGGTATTTTTACGAGGATTGGTACCAGATCCCCCGGGAGCTTAACCGCCCGGCCTGGAGCGAGCCTTATTTCGATGAGATCATGATGGCCACTTATTCGGTCCCTTTTTACGTAAAGACCGGAGAGGCTCCCGAGTTAAGAGGGGTCATCTGCGCGGACATCTCTTTGGATAAATTGACCGATGTGGTCAATTCGGTCAAAGTGCTTAAAACCGGGGACGCCTATCTGATCTCCAAAAACGGAACGATCATCACCCATTCGGTCAAAGAGCTGATCATGAATGAGACGATATTCAGCGTTGCCTCCGCCAGGAACGATAATAATCTGCGCCGGATCGGCAGAAAAATGATCGGAGGAGGATCGGGCTTCGTGCCTTTTATCTCCATTGCCCGGAACAAGAAATGCTGGATGTATTATTCGCCGGTGCCATCTACCGGCTGGTCATTGGCGGTGATCTTCCCTGAAGACGAGCTGTTAGAGGATATCCGCAGGAATACTTTGGCAGCCGCAGGTCTGGGGGCCGGCGGGATATTATTGCTGATAGCGCTGACCGCGGCCCTGGCGCATTCGATCACCCGGCCTTTGCGGGCTATGTCCAAAGCCGCGGAGTTTATCGGCAAAGGCGAGCTCGACGTTGAATTGCCGGCGGTAGGTTCGGCAGATGAAGTGGGCAAGCTGGCCCAGGCTTTTTCCAGGATGAAGAGCGCGCTTAAGGAGCACATAAAACAATTGACCGCGGCTACCGCGGCCAAAGAGCGGATCGAAAGCGAACTTAAGATCGCCCGGGAGATCCAGACCGGGATCCTGCCCAGGATCTTTCCGGCGTTCCCCGACCGCAGGGAATTCGACATCTACGCCGTGATGGAGCCGGCCAAAGAAGTTGGCGGCGATTTTTATGATTTTTGCCTGATCAACGACACGAAACTTTTTTTCGCCATGGGCGATGTTTCCGGAAAAGGCGTGCCCGCGGCGTTGTTCATGATGATCACCAAGACCCTTTTAAAGAACGAGGCGCTGCAAGGCTCATCCTCCGCCGAGATACTTTACAAGGTCAATAATATCCTGGCTTTGGACAATAACACCAGCATGTTCGCCACGGTTTTCTGCGGGGTGCTGGACACCCGGACCGGAGAAGTGGAATTCGCCAACGCCGGGCATAATCCGCCGCTGATGTGTCCGGGGGGAGGACATTTTGAATTCCTGCGGGTCGATAAAGGTTTTGTTTTGGGGCCGATGGAAAAGTTCAAATTCAAAGCCGATAAAGTAAAGCTCGGCCACGGCGATTATTTCTTTCTCTACACCGACGGCGTCACTGAAGCCATGAACGCGAAAAAAGAATTTTTCACCGAAGAGCGGCTGCGTAATACGCTGACGGGATCGGAAGGGAAAACCATCACTGAAATTGTCGCGAGCCTGCGCAAGGAAATACGCGATTTCGTCCGGGATGAGCCACAGTCGGACGATATTACCATGTTGATCTTTAGATTTAATTAAGCTAAAGGAGTGAAAAATGAAGAAAAGCATAGCGGGTTTTTTGGTTTTTTGGGCATTAGTGCTGTTGGTTAACTTTGCCGCTGCCGGAGAGATCCACGAAGCCGCTAAAAGCGGGGATATCGTTAAAATGAGAGCGCTCCTGGATAAAAATCCGCAATTGCTTACCGAAAAAGACGAGATCGGCAAGACGCCGGTCCATTGGGCGGTTGGAAAAGGCCAGCCGGAAGCCTTAAAACTGCTTTTAGATACTTACCGCGCTGATGCCAATATCCGTAATAACAACGGCGGCACTCCTTTACACGTAGCGGCTTCCCAGGCCCAGCCGGAATGCGCCTTGATCCTGATCGAGCACGGAGCGGATGTCAATGCCCGGACCAGGAACAATTCCACCCCGCTTCATTTTGCCGCATTCAAAGCGGGAAAGCCCGGCCATTTTGAGGCCGCCCGGATCCTGCTTGAGAACGGGGCGGATGTCAACGCCAAGATCGATACCGGAGCAACCCCATTGTCTATGGCCATGTTCAGGAATAACCCTGAAATGATCGCTTTGCTCAAAGAATACGGGGCTAAGCCGGGTGCGGTCTCCCGCGGTAACAGGGGCCAGCGTTCCGGGGCCGGTAACTACTATTTAGATGACCAGGGTATGTAAAATCAGTCCTTAGTTGCTGCGGCAGATAAATTTGTTGCCAAATCCCCGAAAAATGTTATAATACCAAATACTGTCGTTTTATAATACAAACGAAACTTTTAGGCCATGAGGAGTTTATGCACTCATCCCCGAAAACATTTCCTGGAAAGAGGTTTTTTCTTTTAAGCTGAAAATTCCATAATTTTCGGCTTTTTTATTTTTGGGCTTAATAAAAAGGGAGAAAAGATGAACGAGATCAAATTCGAGTTTTCCGACACCATCACCGGGTATGTAACAAGTTTTGATAAAGCAGCCAGGGTATTCAAAATGAAGACTTCGGACAACCGCGAATACACGATCAGGCTGACGGCTATTACCTATGCCAAAGGGCCGCGCAACCTGGGAGAAGGCTGGTGCGATTACGGGGACAAGATGGAAGCTTTGTTGAGCACTCCCGGCCAGTATCTTTCCGTTCTGGGGATCTATTATCCTGAGAAGAACGAGTATCCTTTTGACGCCAAAGTCCTGATCTTTCAGGGCGAGAGCCTGGGAAAGTTCCGTTTCGAAGAGCAGGACTGGTGGATCAAACAGGCCGCCAGCATCGCGGATTTTTATATCAAAGCCGAGTTCGGAAGCCCCGAGACCATCGATTATAAAAACTACCGGACCATGATCTCTCTGACCGGCGAGCGCAAGCCGGACCACCGCCAGGAAACCGACACCATCTCGCGGATGGTCTACGGCATGGCCAGCGCGTTCTTGCTGACCGGAGAAGACCGGTTTTTGGATGTCGCGGAAAAAGGCACCCTTTATCTGCGCGAGCATATGCGTTTTTACGATAGCGAAGAAAATGTGGTCTATTGGTACCACGGCGTCGACGTCAAGCACGGCCGGGAGCATAAAGTTTTCGCCTCGGAATTCGGGGATGATTATGACGGCTTGCCGATGTACGAGCAGATCTACGCTTTAGCCGGCCCGACCCAGACTTACCGGATCACCGGAGACCCGGCGATCATGAAAGATATCCAGATGACCATTGAATTGTTCGACCGCTTTTACCTGGATAAAGAAAAGGGCGGTTATTTCTCCCATATTGACCCGATCAATCTTGATCCCCGGGCCGAGAGCCTGGGCCGGAACCGGGCCCGGAAAAATTGGAATTCAGTAGGCGACCACGCTCCGGCTTATTTGATCAATCTCTGGCTGGCTACGGGCGAGCCCAAATACCGGGATTTCCTGGTCTCGACCGCGGATTGCATCACCAAATATTTCCAGGATTACCAGCATTCGCCGTTCGTCCAGGAAAAGTTCCACGAGGACTGGAGCCACGATAAGACCTGGGGCTGGCAGCAGAACCGCGGGGTGATCGGCCATAACCTCAAGATCGCCTGGAACCTGCTGCGGATCAACAGCCTTGCGGCCAAGAAAGAGTATGTTGATTTCGCCAAAAAGATCGCCCAGGTCATGCCGACCGTGGGCATGGATGTCCAGCGCGGAGGCTGGTATGACGTGATGGAGCGCGAATTAGAGCCGGGGCAGACCTGCCATCGCCATGTCTGGCACGACCGCAAAGCCTGGTGGCAGCAGGAGCAGGGGATACTGGCTTATGAGATCATGCACGGGGTGCTCAAAGACCAGGAATATCTCAGGCTGGCCCGGGAATCCGCGGCTTTTTACAACGCTTTTTATCTCGATCACGACGACGGGGCGGTTTATTTCAACGTGCTCAACAACGGTTTGCCTTTCCTGCTCGGAACCGAGCGGCTTAAGGGCAGCCATTCCATGGCCTGCTACCATTCCATAGAGCTGTGCTATCTGGCCCAGATCTATCAGAACCTGCTTTACACCAAACAGCCGCTGGATCTTTATTTCAAGCCTCAGCCGGGAGGGTTTCCGGGAAATATTTTAAGGGTGGAGCCGGATATTCTTCCTGCGGGCAGCATACGCATATCCGAAGTCTGGGTAGATAACCAGCCCTGGAATAAATTTGACCCTGAAAAACTGACCGTGGATTTGCCGGATCTGAATTCCCGGCCGAAGATCAAAGTCAGGATCGTTCCCGCGAAGTAGCTAAAAGGAGAAGAGCATGGAAATAAAGACCAGCACTCAAGATGGGGCCACAATAATCGAGCTGATCGGAAGCCTGGACGGCAATACCGTTAACGAGGCCCAGGAAAAGATCATGCCGCTGTTATCCGCCAATAATTTTTCTCTGGTCCTGGACCTGAAAAGCTGCAACTATATTTCCAGCGCCGGTTTGCGGCTGTTGCTTATGGCCGCCAAGCAGCTTTCTACCCAGGGCGGAGTTTTGCTTTTAAGCGGGCTTTCCCCGGAGATCAAGGATGTCATGGAGATGACCGGGTTCAACAATTTTTTCAAGACTTTTGACAGCGTTGCCCAGGCCCTCAAGGCAATCGGAAAGGAGTAAGAATGTTCAGGGTTGACCTGCATCCGACTCATGTTTGCGATTGCGGCAAGTTCCGTTTGCGCGTCGGCAAGCCTCTTCCGTTCGGGGCTTCCATCGTTCCCGGCGGGGTGAACTTTTCGGTGTATTCCAGTTTCGCCACTTCCTGCAAACTGGCGCTTTTCAACAAGCACGAGCCAAAGCCTTTTTGCGTCATTCCCTTTAAGGATGAATTCCGGATCGGCAATGTTTTTACCATGGTGGTCTTTGACCTGGACTACGATAATCTGGAGTACGGTTTTTACATGGACGGGCCTTTTAACGAGCGCGAGGGCCAGCGTTTTGACCGGACTAAAGTGCTGATGGACCCTTACGCCAAATCGATCGGCGGCCGGGATGTCTGGGGCCAGACCCCGGATTGGGATAATATCTATCAGCACCGGGCCCGGATCTGCTTCGACGATTTTGACTGGGAGAACGACCATCCTCAGGAAACTCCGGTCGAGGACCTGATCATCTACGAAACCCACGTCCGCGGTTTTACCAAGCATCCTTCCTCCGGGGTCAAGCATCCCGGGACGTTCTCCGGGATCCGGGAAAAAATAGAATATCTGAAAGAGCTGGGGGTGAATTGCGTGGAGCTGATGCCCATCCATGAGTTCGACGAGTTCGAGAATTCGCGGCTGTCTCCGACCACCGGCAAGATGCTGATGAATTACTGGGGCTACAGCAACGTGGGGTTCTTCGCTCCCAAGGCCGGGTACGCGGCGACCGGTAAATTCGGGATGCAGGTCGATGAATGCAAAACCCTGATCCGGGAACTGCACAAAAACGGGATTGAAGTCATCCTGGACGTGGTCTTTAACCATACCGCCGAGGGCAATGAAAAAGGGCCGTATATCTCTTACCGCGGCATCGACAACAAGACCTATTATCTTCTGACCCCCGACGGATATTATTATAATTTCTCCGGCTGCGGGAACACTTTGAATTGCAACAATCCCATCGTGCGCAACATGATCCTGGACTGTTTGCGCTACTGGGTGGCGGATTTCCATATTGACGGTTTCCGCTTTGATCTGGCCTCGATCCTGGGCCGGGATATGAACGGCGCGCCAATGCACAGCCCGCCGCTTTTAGAGACCCTGGCTTTTGACCCGATATTAGGTAAATGCAAGCTGATCGCCGAAGCCTGGGACGCGGGCGGGCTTTACCAGGTGGGCTGTTTTCCGGCCTGGGGGCGCTGGGCGGAATGGAACGGCAAGTACCGCGACGACCTGAGAAAATTCTTGAAAGGCGAGCCGGGAATGCTCGGGGCTATGGCCCAAAGGCTGCAGGGGTCTCCGGACCTTTATGCCCGGGAAGGCCGGGGGGCGACGGCCAGCGTGAATTTTATCACCGCTCACGACGGATTTACCCTGAATGATATGGTTTCCTATAACGGCAAGCATAACGAGGCCAACGGCGAGAACAATTCCGACGGCGGCAACGATAATTACAGCTGGAACTGCGGCTGGGAAGGGGAGTCCACTGATCCCGAGGTCAACCGGCTGCGGATCAAACAAATGAAAAACGCGGTGGCCATGCTTCTGGTCAGCCAGGGCACTCCGATGATCCTTTCCGGGGATGAAATGGCCAATACCCAATGGGGCAACAACAACGCTTATTGCCAGGACAATGAGATCTCCTGGCTGGATTGGTCGTTGCTGGATAAGAACCGCGAGCTGTTCAATTTTTTCAAACAAATGATCGCTTTCCGCCGCAAACACGCGGTGCTCAGAAGCCGGGGGCATTTTCAGAACCGGGATTACATGGGCTCGGGGTTCGCCGATATCACCTGGCACGGCCAGAAAGCCTGGAATGTGGACTGGTCGGCCGAGAGCCATTGTTTGGCTTTTGTGCTCTGCGGCCGCCACGCCAAAGGCGGAACGGTCGACGATAATTCGGTTTACGTGGCCATGAATATGGACTGGCTGATGCACGGCTTCCAACTGCCCAAGCTGCCGGATTATATGGAATGGTGCGTCTTCGCCAATACCGACGCCCCAGCCGGACAGGATATCTGGGAGCCGGGCCAGGAGATCAGCCTGGGCAATCAAGATGAATTCCTGGTAGGCGCCAGGTCAGTGATCATCCTGATGGGCCGGGATAAGCTTAAAAAAGAAGTTAAGAGCAAAAAGAAAAACCTGAAGTAACTCGAGATAAACTTCGCGAAAGGAGCTGTTTTTATGGAATCAAAATACGCGGTCAGCTGTAACAATGATATTGTCAAAGTCGAGGTGTGCGGGCGATTGGACGCCACTAACACCGAAGGTTTGCAGACAGAATTGAAGAAATTCGCCGGGCAAAAGATCGCCAAGCTGGTATTCTTGGCCAAAGACCTGGAATATATCTCCAGCGCCGGACTGCGGGTGATAATTTTCGCCAAGCAGAAGATCGGGGTAGACGCCGAGATCTTTTTGATCGCGGCCCAGCCGGCGATCCTGAATGTTATCAAGATGAGCGGCCTGGATAATTTCATGACTATTCAAGAGACCTTCAGCGAATAAAAAATAACATGGAAAGTTTAGTTTTTCCCGCCAAAATGGAAAACCTGGAAAAAATGTTCGGCTTTATCCGCGAAGCTGCCGGACGCCAGGGTTTTGCCGCCGAGATGATCGATAAGATCCAGCTGGCCTGCGAGGAGGCCCTGGTCAACGTGATCAATTACGCTTATCCCGGAAAAGAAGGCGAATTGGAAATAACTTGCTTTAACAGCGAAAGCTTTTTAGAGATCGGGATCAATGATTCCGGGATCCCGTTTAATCCCCTTTCTTTGCCTGATCCGGATATCCACGCTCCGATAGAAGCCCGCAGGATCGGAGGCTTGGGGATATTCATGATGAAAAAGATCATGGACGAGGTCAGGTACAAGCGCGAGAACGAGCGCAATATGCTGACCCTGGTAAAATATAATGTTTGCCGGATCAGCGAGCCGAACGGGGGAGTTAAAAAAGAACCCCTGCCTCCGGGGGCCTGCCGCTGGCCGCTGGATTTCATGAAGAAAGAAGAGTTTAAAAAGGGCGACGTCATCTTCAAGGCCGGGGATAAGGCTGACCGGATGTTTTATATCGCCAAAGGCGAGATCAGGCTGGTGGAGATCAATAAGACCATCACCGCCGGCAACGTGATCGGAGAGATGGGCGTCTTCTCGCCGTTCAAAGAACGCACGGCCTCCGCGGTGTGCGCCGAGGACCTGGAAACCTACACCATGGGCAAGGACGAGGTGATCCAGTTCTTCGGGAAAGATCCCGTCCTGGCCATTGATATGATCCAGCTTTCGATCAAACGTTTCATCGAGAATCTCAAGGCCGAGACCGCGGCCCGGGAGCGCATCGAAAGCGAACTGCGCATCGCCCAGGAGATCCAGGCCAGCATGCTGCCCAGCGTATTCCCCCAGAAAAAAGAATTTGAGATATTCGCGATGATGGACCCGGCCAAGGAAGTCGGCGGCGACTTTTACGACTTTTTTTTTATCGACGATAAAAGGCTGTGTTTTGTCATCGGCGATGTTTCCGGCAAGGGGGTCCCGGCGGCGCTGTTCATGGCTATCACCAAGACTTTGATCAAGAGCGAGGCCAAGCGCGGCTTGTCCACTGACCATATCATGAATAACGTTAACAATATTATTTGTTGGGATAACCAGACCTGCCAATTCGTCACGGTGTTCTGCGTCATCCTGGATATCGACAGCGGCAAACTTAAATTCTGCAATTCCGGACATAACCCTCCGCTGGTTTGTGATTCCAGCGGCTGTTTTGATTTTATCAAAATTCCCGGAGGATTTGTGGTCGGGGTCATAGAGAACGCTAAATGCGAGGAGAAAGAGCTTACTTTGGCTCCGGGGGATACGATCTTTCTTTATACCGACGGGGTGACCGAAGCCATGAATCCCGAGCAAGAGCAGTTTTCCGAGGCCAGGCTGAAAAAGACCCTGACCGAGGTTAAGGATAAAGACATTAAAGATACCATCAACCGGATACGCCAGGAGATCCGGGCTTTTGCCCGGGGAGCCCAGCAGTCAGACGATATTACCATGCTGGCCTTGCGTTACATAGGCAACGGCTAATAATGTTCTTTTAAGAGGAGGCGAGAATGCTCAAAGGAAAAAAGATCGGGATCCTGATCGAAGGCGATTATTACGAGCCGGAGATATGGTATTATAAATTCCGTTTCGCCGAGGAAGGGCTGGATGTGCATTTTCTGACCCGGCTCTGGGGCCAGCCGGCCTTGACGTTTTCCGGCCATGAATTCCACCTGCCTTTTGAATGCCGGCAGAGTTTTGAAGATATGGATGACGCTGTTTTGAGAACTTATTCCGCGATCATCGTTCCCGCGGGCATGGTCGCTGACCGGCTGAGATATACCGCGGACGTCAACAAGCTTCCTCCGGCGGTGGAGTTCCTGAAAAGGGCTTTTGCCGATCAAAACATCATCAAGGGGATCATTTGCCACGGGATGTGGCTTCTGGCCCCGGCTCCTGAGCTGGTCAAAGGCCGCAGGGTGGTAGTGCACAATAACCTCCTGGGCGATGCCAGGAACATGGGCGCGGTGTATGTCAACGAGGACGTGGTCGTGGACGGGGACCTGGTCACCGGCCGCAGCGGCGGGCACTGCAATTTTTTTGCCAGAAAGATAATTGAGCTGATCGACGCGAAGGACTGAAGCAATACAAACCTTGATAATATGAGCGCATATGTGGTCATAGACGTGGATGTCAAAGACCAGAAGCAGTACGCCGAATACATGAAAGCCGGAGCTCCCACGATCATCGCCCACGGCGGGAAGCCTTTGGTCAGAGGGGGGAAAACCCGGGTCTGGGAAGGCTCCTGGCAGCCTAAAAGAGTGATCGTCCTGGAGTTCAAGACGGTTGAAGAGGCGAGAAAATGGTGGGATTCTCCGGATTATGGAGAAGCCAGGAAATTGCGGGTCAACGCGGCTTCGGCCAATGTTATTTGCGTGGAAGGGATATAAAGGAAGGAGGTGTCATGTTTGTTTTGAGGAAAAAACTGGATAAATTCGATATGGGCGGAGGCGTCATCCGCCAGTATCTGGGCGAAGGGCAAAAACTCAATGCCCAGCACTGGGATATGGCTGATAAAAGCGTGGTCAAACTGCACAAGCACAAGCAGGAGCAGTTCGGTTACGTGATCAAGGGCGGATTCAAGATGCTTATCGGAAAGCAGAAGGCCCTGCTTAAAGCCGGGGACGCTTATTTTATTCCGGCCAATGTGCTGCATGAATTTGTGGCCGTAGGCCAGACAGAGGCTATCGATCTGTTCACTCCGGTCAAGAAAGATTTCCCCTGGATGGCAAAGGGCGGCAACGCAGGAAAAAAAATAAAAGCGAAAAAGTAACCGTGAACAACCTACGCGGTTGCCAAGCTTGGCAACCGCGTAGGTTGAACAGGTAAAAAAAGGAGGATGCAAAATGGCAAAAGTGCTGATCTGCGCGACAAATTACGGGACGTGGGGAGAGGAACTGCAGGCGCCCTGGGATATCATCAAGAAAGCGGGGCATGAGGTCACTCTGACCACCTGGTTCGGCAAAAAGCCTCTGCCTTTGGCAGTGAGCTGCGACCCTAATTTCTTTGACCCGATCATCAAATGCAACACCAATCCGCCGGACGTCTGCAAGCGGATCAAAGAGCTGACCGACGGCAATGAGTGGGCCAACTCGATCAAGTTCAAGGACGCGGATATGAAGAATTACGACGCTCTGGTTTTGACCGGCGGCCTGGGAGCGATGATCGACCTGTGCAATAACTTTAACGTGCATAAGCTGATCCTCGACGCAATCGCCCAGGACAAGTTGGTCGGGGCGCTTTGTTATTCGGTGGCGACGTTAGTGTATTGCCGCAATCCTAAGACCAAGAACAGCGTTATTTTCGGCAAACAGATCACCGCGCATCCGGCCTCCTGGGATTTTTACGGCCCGGATTGGGATTTTACCTACGATCTTTACGGCTCTTCTGCGGATAACGCGGGCACCAACGTGCATACTCCGGGATTCCTTTGGCCGCTTGAGCATATTGTCAGGGACGCTGTCGGCCCTAATGGCAAATGTATTGCCGAAGAAAAAGCCAGCCGCGAGCACCCCAGAGTGGCTTTTGACTGGCCGTTCGTCACCGGCACCTCAGTGGAATCTTCTATCGCTTACGGCGAAAAGATCGTGGAAGTCCTGGGTGTTTTAGCCAAAGACGGCAAAGCCGGATTGAAAAATATCAAAGTCGGATAAGCCGCAAAGAATAATCGCAACGGGCTGCCGCTTGGCGCGGCAGCCCGTATGCAAGAAGCATTGTTTTTTCTGATCCGCATAACCGCACGGAGGCTGTCATGCCCGCAATCATCGTCCATTCCCTGGAACTTACCGACGAGCAGAAGAAAATACTCGCCGACAAATATATCACCATATTCTCCGAAATATCTAAAGTGCCGAAAGACCGGATCTATCTTTTTTTTGACGGCTATACCCTGGATAACGCGGCCTGCAACGGGGTGATGTTCTCCGAGAACCCGCCGAAAGCGGCAATAGGCAAATTCAACCAGCCGCCGAAACAACCTTAAGGAGCGCGCCATGGATGTCAATGAAGCGATCGTAAAAACCCTGGAACATATCGGCGTGGACCATGTCTTCGGAGGCTCTGGCCAGGTCAACGGCTCGATGCTGTTGGCTTTAAAGAAGTCCACCCAGGTTAAAACCGTGATCATCCGCAATGAGCAGGCGGCGTCGTTCATGGCCTGCGGATATTCGATGTTCTCCGATAAGCTGGGCGTGTGTTTTTCGACCGGAGGACCGGGTGAATTCAATTTGTTCTCGGGCCTGGCGGTCGCCTATTCCGATTCTTTGCCTGTTCTGGGTATTTCCGGTTATACCTCGGCGCGGGACAGGGGCAAGGGCGCTTTGAACGAAGCTACCGGCAAATCCCGGACCCCGGATTCTCCGGCGATGTTCAACGCTACGACCAAGAAATCCACGGTCATCGAAGACCCGGATTCCACCTGCGATATATTGGAAGAGCTGATAAATCTGGCTTATGAAGGCCGTCCCGGGCCGGTGCACGTTCACGTGCCCAAGGATGTGACCATTATGCCGGTCAATAATTTCCGCGAGATAAAAGTGGATATCAAGAAGGTGTTGCCCAAACAGGCGGAGATCGACGCGGCGGCTGACGCCCTGGCTAAAGCGATCAAGAACAACGAGCAGATCTGCGCGGTGTACGGGTACGGGGTGATCAGATCGCACGGAGAAAAAGACGCCCAGGAATTTGCGGAAAAATTCCAGATACCTTTTAGTGAGACCATGGACTCTAAAGGCTTGATACCCGAAGATCACCCGTTATATGTCGGTATATTCGGCACTTCAGGCGACCCGGGCGCCAATAAATATCTATTGGGTTCAAAGGTCATCCTGGCGATCGGTAATTCTTTTGCCCAGAACTGGAGTTTCGGATTCAAGCCCGATCTATTTAAGGACAAGGTTCTGATCCATATCAATATCGATCCGCATGAGATCGGCAAAGTGTATAAGCCGGACTGCCCGGTGCTTAGCGACGCTAAACCGGCGATCATCGCTCTGCATCAGGCGCTGGCTAAACGGGTTGGCACTGTCGCGGCAAAGAAAGTCGAAAAGGACCTTTGGCATGACCGGGCGGTGCAGGCTCCCGGGACCAAGATCCATCCGGCTGACCTGGTCAAAGCCATGTCCCGGAATATGCCGGAGAACGCCATCGTCATGGGCGACGCCGGATCGCATATGCTCTGGCTGAACTGTTATCTGAATCTGACCAAGCATCAGGTCTACCAGAATCCGGGCAGCTTTGGGCCGATGGCCAGCCACGTTAACGGCGCGATCGGAGCGAAATGCGCCAATCCCGGCCGTGCGGTGATCTGCGGCTGCGGGGACGGCGCTTACCAGATGGCCGGCTTTGAGCTGATGACCGCGATACAATATAATATCCCGGTGATCTGGGTAATTTTCAATAACGGCGAGTTCAACGTGATCAAGAAATTTCTGTTGAACCTTTTTAACGACCAGGCGTTCATGCAGTTCACCAATCCCGATTTCGTCAAGTACGCGGAAGCCTGCAAAGCTTCGGGCGTGCATGTGGAAAAGCTTGAAGATTTCGACGCCGCGTTCCAGAAGGCGCTTTCCTGCGGAAAGGCGGCGCTGATCGATGTCGTTGTCGAATCGGAAGTGTATCCGCCGTTCGGGCTCGGCAAAGTATAATTTTCGCGGGTCCTGCCGAGGCATGTTCTGCGCGCGCTCCTAACGCAGAAGCGTACACCGGCGCAATTCCGATTAGCGCCGGGTGAAGGTGCGTGCTCGAACACGCCTCGTCACCCGCACTTTATTCACCTTTACTCAAGCTCCATTGCCTAAAATCGACATTCGCTCAGAAACCGAGAGATTCATTCATGGACTAAATAAATGGACCTGTCCCCTTTATTTTTAGAAAAATAGAAGCGTCCCCTTTATTTTCTTTATTTTTATGCGATTAGGTCATGTTGCGATCAGTGTTGCGAATGTTGCCAGATCAGCGGCTTTCTATAAGAGGCATTTTGGGTTGCGGCAGGCTGCTCGGTATAATTTCAAAGATAAAGGGCTGACTATCGTTTTGCTGAAGAAGGTTGGTTTGACCCTGGAGCTGTTCGAGTTTAAAAAAAATAAGCCGCTGCCGCAGTACCGAAAGGCTTTGGACGATGATCTGCATACCCTCGGAGTCAAACATTTTTCCCTGGAAACCAAAAATATCGCGGCTGTATATAATAAATTCAAAAGAGCGCGGGTCAGATTCGCGACCGAGCTGCGGCTGTTTGCCAGCGGAAAACGTTATTTTTTTATTAAAGATTTCGACGGGATCTTAGTCGAGATCATGGAGGGATGATAAAATGTTCAAGATGCCGGATGCCGGAGCTATAAAATCTTATGATAGGGAGGGGCGGGAGACCGAAGTAAAGCCCGGGGACGAGCTCTGGGGGCAGAACGGGTGTTTTGTGGTCAATCCGATGTCATTTACTAAACTTGGCAAGACTGGGAAGCC
>JBFZAG010000127.1:0-3620 GCA_041309145.1 Candidatus Omnitrophota bacterium
CGGCCGGATAAGCCGGGAAGCCAAACAGCTGATGCAGTATTTCCGGATCGGCCTGGCCCTTCCCAATGAGACTTGCGCCGGCGCAGGGCTGGGAATTACCGGGCCGGGTGGTTTCGTTCTCTTTCCTGAACAGGGTGGAAACGGGATTTTCCGATGTCGCTGAGAAATTGCTTTTTTATTCGGGGCAGGAAAATCTTACCCGGATATATTTGGGCGATGAGTCGGTAAGAAAGGCTATGATAGAATTGTTTGATGAGGGCTGGACAGAGCTTGTGTTCGGCGGAAATAAAGTCCGGGCGTCCAGGTTAGTGTTCGATGAAGACGCTTTCGGCTTTGCTCGCCGCGCGGAGGATCTCACTGAAAAACTTGTAAAGTCCAGCTTGGAAATAATGTCGGTTCTGGCGAACAGGTTGCAGGGCAGCTGATAAAACCGAGGGGCGCTCTGGGTTTTAAAATAGGAACTGGAGATCAACTATTATGAGCGATTTTTCTAACGTCGACCTGCATAAGATCGCCCGCGCGGCGATAGACAAGTATGGTTTTGATTTTACCCCCGGGGAGCAGGTGATCAGCGAGATCTATTCCCTTTTTCCCAGGCCGTTCCCGGATAATTCGCAGATCGGGGTCAGGGATCTGCGCGGGCTGCTCTGGTCTTCGATAGATAACGCGGAGTCTTTGGATCTCGATCAGCTGGAATATTGCCAGCGCGGGGTTAACGATGAGATCATCGTCAAGATAGCCATTGCTGATGTCGACTTGTTTGTCTTGCCCAGGTCTCAAACCGACATTTACGCCAAAGGCAACGCGACCTCAATCTATACCGGGATCGATGTTTTTCCTCTCCTGCCGCAGCGATTGTCCGCAAAACTCACTTCTTTACTGCCTGAAGCCGATCATTTCGCCCTGGTCGTGGAATTTGGCGTTTCCCCTGACGGGGAGATCAGCCAGGGCTCAATTTATCAGGCCATTATCCGCAACAAAGCAAAACTTGTCTACGAAGAGATCGGCAGCTGGATGGAAGGCAAAAGCGATCTTCCGGAGTCAGTTGCCCAAGTGCGCGGATTAAAAGAGCAATTAGATCTGCAGAATGTCGCCGCCGGTCGCTTGGGCAATTTCCGCATCGAGCAGGGAGCCCTGGAATTCGAGACTATTGAAGCTAAGCCAATCATCCGCGAAGAAAAAGTCGTGGACCTGATCATCCAGGAAAAGAACCTCGCGCGGTCGATCATCGAGAATTTCATGGTCGCGGCTAATGTTATCATGTCGCGATTTTTGAAAGATGCCGGAGTCCCGATGATCCAGCGGGTTGTCCGCGTTCCCCGCAATTGGCCGGGGATCAGGGAGGTCGCCGGCTCTTTTCATGAGCAGTTGCCAATCGAGCCTGACGCTAAAGCGCTGGCCCAATTCTTGAGTAAAAGAAAAATCGCCGGTCCGGAGAGCTTTCTTGACCTTTCTTTGACCATTGTCAAATTGCTGGGGCCCGGGGAATACGTGATGCTCCAGCCGCAGGAAACTTCTCCAGGGCATTTCGGCCTGGCGGTCATGGATTATACTCACGGGACAGCGCCTAACCGGCGTTATGTTGATCTGATCATTCAAAGGCTTTTGAAATCGGTTTTGGGGAAAAAGTCTTGCCCGTACAGCCCAGGGGAGTTGAGCGAATTCGCCGCCCGATGCACGGACCGCGACCAGGCCGCCAAGAAAGTCGAGCGTTTCATGCGCAAAGCCGCGGCCGCCGTATTGTTAAGCGGTCAAATAGGCAGATCATTTGAGGCCATAGTCACCGGGGTCTCCGATAAAGGAACGTATGCCAGGATCATAAAGCCTCCGGCTGAAGGCAGGATCATGCGCGGGGAAATAAAACTGGTTGTCGGCCAGAAGATCCAAGTCCGCTTGATCGGCATGGATCCTTACAAAGGCCAGATCGATTTCGAGAAGATAGCGTAGACGCTTTATATAACTTCAGCTGTTGAATCGAATTGCAAATATAATATGCAGATCCAGATTGAGGGGGTAACAATGTTTGATTATAAGCGCTGGGCAAGCGGAAAGCTCGTTTTTTTGTTTTTGGTTTTTGCTTTTTCCGGCTCTGCTTTCGCGGCGGAGATGTATCAAGTCTGGGCGGAGGGGCGCAGGGAAGAGGGGATACGCATGCTTAAGAGCCAGGCCGCCGGATCCAATCAGGTAGCGGCGTACGGCTATGTCAGGTTCAGCGACATAGGCACCAAAGAGCTCGGCCGGATAGCTCTTGATTTCGGCGCCGAGAACTGGTGGGCGATACGGGAGCAGGGCAAGTTCAAAGACGGTTCTTTTTACGCCTACTTTAGCTTGCAGCAATCTAACGCCGCGGAGGTGACCGTGAAAGCGACATCGCCGGGCTACCAGAAAGTGGTGAAAAAATTCTTCGCCAAAAGCGGAAACACTTATGACCTGGGCGAGATCGTGATGCAAAAGCTCGATCCCGCAGATTTCACCGCGGGAGTCAAGGGAAAGGTGTTCTTGCCGTTTTCTTTTATTCACAGCGGGGTCAAAGTTTACGCCGCCTATGAAGGGTATTGGAGCAGGAACGACCCCTATGTGGCCAGCTCCAGGGACGGAAGTTTTGAAATTAAAGGCCTGCCGCCGGGGGAATACTATATCGTTTTTCGCCACCCGTTATTGCTGTTCAAACATCCGGGAAGATCAGTGACTCTGCGAAAAGGCGAGATCCTGGACCTGGGCAGCGTCAGGTAAGAAAAAACAGGCGACGGTTCTCATTTATTTTTCCAAGGCGTCGGAACTTTCCGGCGTTTTTTTGTTGTGGCTGTCGAAAAGAAGCGGTATAATAACTCCATGTCTAAATATTACTCCGGCAGGAGGACTAAATATTTATTCGACCCCCAAAGCAAGGCCCCGTTCAAATTAAGCCGCTCCAAGATCGAGCTTTTCATCAACTGCCCGCGCTGTTTTTATCTGGACAGAAGGTTAGGCGTCGGACAGCCTCCGGGATACCCGTTCTCGTTAAATTCCGCGGTCGATAAACTTTTAAAGAAAGAATTCGATCTCCACAGGAACAAGCAGACCGTTCATCCGCTGATGAAGGCGCAGGGGATCGAGGCGGTCCCTTTTCAGCACGAAAAGATCGAGCTTTGGCGCAATGCCCTCAGAGGCGGAATAGAGTTTCTGCATAAGCCGACCAATCTTTTGCTTTCCGGCGCCATTGACGATATCTGGGTTAGCCCGGACCAGGAGCTCTTCATTGTGGATTACAAGAGCACCGCGAAGGAAGATGAAGTTACGCTGGACGCGGACTGGCAGATATCTTACAAGCGGCAAATGGAGATCTACCAGTGGCTGTTCAGGAGGAACGATTTCCGGGTTTCCTCTACCGGCTATTTTGTTTATTGCAACGGAGATACCGGGAAAGACTTTTTTGACGCCAAGCTTGAGTTTGACATCAAGATCATCCCTTATGTTGGAAACGATAGCTGGATCGAGGACAAGATCTTTGAGCTGCATAAATGCCTGATCAGCCCCGCGATCCCCGGCCATAGCCCGGACTGCGACTTCTGCACCTACGATAAAGCGCTCAGGGAAGTCGAAGGCGGCTAGTTCAAGACTCGGAAGCGTCTTTCAAAGCC
>JBFZAG010000128.1:0-7724 GCA_041309145.1 Candidatus Omnitrophota bacterium
GCGCAGCTCTTTCTGGCTGTACCAGCAGTCGAATCCCACGTGGAAATCCTTTAATTCCTGCTTGATGATCTCTAAAATATAATTTCCGGAGTATTCCGCAAAATCCCCGATCTCCAGTTTCTTTTCCTTGATCTCGCGGGCCATCTCCGCAATGTAATCGCCCTGATAATAATTCTCAAGGAACTCGACTTTCTCGCCGTTCAACTGCTGCAGCCTGGTCTTGACCGAATTGCCCAGGATATTGATCTGGTTGCCTTCGTCATTAAGGTAATATTCCTTGGAAACGTCGAACCCGAGATAAGCCATGATATTGGCCAGAGCGTCGCCTACCGCGGCCTGCCGGGCGTGGGCCACGGATAAAGGCCCGGTGGGATTGGCGCTGACGAATTCGATCATCACTTTCTCGTTCTTGCCCAGGCCGGACCTGGCAAAATCCTGTTTTTCCCGGAGGATCCTGGCCAGCTCATCCCGGAAATACTCGGGAGCCAGGTAGAAATTGACGAACCCCGCTCCTTCGGCTTTGATCTGGCTGACGTATTTTTTCAAATGAGAATTTTCCAGGATCTTGGTTGCCTTTTGGGCCAGGTCCTGGGCGATCGCGATCGGGGGTTTTCTGGCGGATTTAGCCAGGCGCATGCAGATATTGCTGGAAATATCCCCGAACCCCGGAGCCGGAGCGAACTCGAGGCCGATATCCGCGCTCTGACAGAACTCGTCCAGCCCCGCCTGTTTGAGGCCGGCCAGTATAATATCCCTGAGTTCAAGCTCGATGCTGTTTTCCATGTTGTTTTTTTTAGGTAGTCTTTGTCCGAAAGAAAGATTGACGGGGCGTATTGGCTAAAGCTTTTTGGCGACAGAACTTTTTTTCAAACGGACTTTTTTGGCATCCGCCCAAAGATGCTCTAAACAATAAAACTCTCTCATCGGTTTGTAGAATATGTGGGCGACCACCGAATTGTAATCCAGAACGATCCATCCGGATTGGTCGCTGG
Source organism: Candidatus Omnitrophota bacterium (assembly GCA_041309145.1). Classification (GTDB taxonomy): domain Bacteria; phylum Omnitrophota; class Gorgyraeia; order Gygaellales; family Profunditerraquicolaceae; genus JAPLLS01. The sequence goes on from JBFZAG010000128.1 coordinate 993, forward strand.
AACTGACCTGTGAGAGAGGTTTTATCCGCTCTTTGGCTAATTCATCCTGTATCGCATCCGAGATAGCGTTGACCTGGCGCATCGACCCGGCGCTGACGATCACGAAATAATCGCAGAAGCTGGAAAGCGCGCGCATGTCCAAAACCGTCAGCTCCTCGCCTAATTTGCTTTTGGCGGAATCCGCTATCCGAAGCGCTAATTTCTTGGATTCTATTTTATTTACCCTCCTTTTAAAAGCCTTTTAAAACCCTTTACCCACCCCAGGGGTGGGTAAAGGGAATGCCGTATCGTATGGAATAAAGACTCTTATTTCTTGCCTAATATTTTATACATCCCGGTCCCGCAGCTGGGGCATTTGCCCTTCATGGCCGGCCGGCCGTTTTTCATGGTCACTTTCTGCTCGTCCTTCATTTCTTTGCTCTCTTTGCACTTCACGCAATAACCTTTTTCCGCCATTTTGTTTCCTCCTTTTATGTGGTAAAAGCCGTTAATATGAATGCTATTATATACCCGCCGCGATGAAGGTCAATAGAAATCTGCGGAAACAGACCGCAGCGCTTTTTTTCCGCTTTCCGCCTTCCCTGGCCGGCTAAGAAGACGGCTTCTCTTCGATCTCGCCAACGATCTCCTCTATAAGATCCTCCAGAGTAACCACCCCCACCGCCTTGTTCTTATTGTCCACGGCAACGGCGATCTGGACCTTCTCCGCCTGGAATTTCCTTAAGACCTCGGAAACCCGAGTCTCCGGAGAAACAAAATAAACCTTCTGCACCAAGTCCTTGAGCACGAACAGCCCCTTGTCCCTGAGAATATACAACAGGTCGCGGGCATAAAGCACTCCCACTATATTGTCAGCCGAGCCGGAATAAACCGGCAGCCGGGCGTGGCCTTCCTCGGCAAAAATATCCAGAGCCTGGTCCGCGGTGGCGTTCAAGTCCACCGAGATCATTTTCTCTTTGGGGATCATCACATCCCTGATCTTGATATCCCCGAATTCAAAGATCCGGTGCAGGAGTTTGCGCTCCTCCTCGCTCAGAACTCCCTCTTCCTTGCCGACTTCGATCAACAGCCGGAATTCCTCTTCGGTGATCAGCGGCGAACGTTTGGAGGGGTGAATGCGCATGATATGCAGGATCAAATTACTGATCTTGGAAAACAATTCAATAGCCGGGTTAAAGATCCTGAGAAGGATTTCCATGATCGGCGCCACCAGAAGCGCCACCCGCTCGGTCCTTTTAGTGGCCAGGATCTTCGGGATGACTTCGCAGAAGACCACGACCAGGGATACCGAAACCAGGGTCGCGGCGACAACCCCTAATTTCTGGCCTAGCAAATGAATAAAGATCACCGTCATAACCGCGGAGATCGCCATATTCACGAAATTATTTCCGAGCAGGATCGCGGGAATGACCTTATCCATTTTATTCAGCAGCCGCTGCAGGGTTTGAGCGCCTTTGACCCCTTTAGACAGCATGTGGCGCAGCTTGATCTTGCTTAAAGCGATCAGCGCGGTCTCGGACATGGAGAAAAAAGACGATACCGTCATAAGCACAAGCAGTATAGCGAAGACGCCTCCGACATATAAAAAAGAATCCATGTTATTCAAAATCGATCTCTTTCTTGATATGCTCTTCGCTGGCCTTTAACGGCCCGATGAGCGCCAGGTTAAGATTCTCTTTTTTAAAGATAAGTTCGGCCGCAAGCTTGAGGTCTCCGATCTTGACCTTGTTCACTTCCCGGATCACCTGCTGGAGAGAATAGGTCTTATCCAGGCTGGTCGTGGATTCGCCGATCCAGAGCATCTGGTCCATGGGATCTTCCAAGGCCAGCATCAGCTGGCCCAGGTAGAATTCCCTGGCCCGGTTGAACTCGGACTGGCTGACCTTCTCGGTCTTGGCCCGCTTGAGCTGGACGAAGATAAGCCTCAGAGTCTCGAGGACCTTGTTATTATCCACCCCGGCGTGGACCACAAAAGCGCCGGTGTCTTTGAGCCGCTTGATCCCGGTCCCGATCTCGTAAGCCAGGCCGCGCTTCTCGCGGATCTGGTCGAAAAGCCGGCTGGAGCTGTTGCCGCCCAGGATCACGTTCAAAAGGCCTAAAGCGTATTTTAATTTATGCTCGCGGCTGAATCCGTGGAATCCGAGGACAAAATGGGTCTGCTCGGTTTCTTTGGGGAATATCCTGGACTGCGGCGCGGATTGTTCGATATACGCCGGAGCGAAAACATTGCGCGAAGCCTCTTTTAACCCGGAGAATTTTTCCCGGGCCTTCCTGGCAAACCCAGCGTGATTGATCTTTCCCGCCGCGCTGATCACGATGTTCGGGGAGGTATAATAACGGTTCCGGTAGCCGGCCAGGTCCTGCTTCTGGATCCGGTTGACCGACTCGACCGTTCCCAGGATGCTCCGGCCTAAAGGCTGCTCCGGCCAAAGAAGCTCGTCCAGAAGCTCGTAGACATAGCTCTGGGGAAGATCCTTGTACATCTTGATCTCTTCCAGGATCACGGTCCTTTCTTTTTCGATCTCCGCTTCCGGCAAAACCGGGTTTAAGACCATATCCGAAATAATGTCCAGGGCCAGGTCCAGGTATTTAGCCGGCAGTTTCACCAGGTAACAGGTCGCCTCTTCTCCGGTAAAAGCGTTGATCGAGCCGCCTTTTCCCTCGATCGATTCTTTGATCTGCTGGCAGGAATAGTTTTTGGTCCCCTTGAAAACCAGGTGTTCCAGATAATGGCTGATCCCCAGGTATTCCGGGACCTCATTCCTGTTTCCGGTCGCCACCCAGATCCCCATCGCCAAAGACTGGGCTTCTTTATTCGAGTGAGTAACTACTCTCACCCCGTTATTCAGGATCGTCTTATTGTACATAAATCTCCTTATTAGCTAACCTGGGCAACCGCGTAGGTTGCCAGAGGTCACAAGCCGCGGGTAAGGCGGCGGACGAATTTTCCCACTCTTTGCGCCAGATCTTTTTTTCCGATGTTCTCCTGGATCTTTTTGACGATAGCGCTGCCCACGATCACTCCGTCGGCAACCTTGGCCACTGACCTGACCTGCTTTGGAGTGGAAACCCCGAACCCCACGCAGACAGGCTGATCGCCCAGCTTTTTGACCCTCAGGATGTGGCTGGCCAGATCCGCTGGCAGGGTTTGCCGCGCTCCCGTAGTCCCGGCCAGGGAAATATAATAAATGAATCCCCGGGAGATCCGGACGATCGATCTCATCCGCTCCGGGCTGGTGTTGCAGGCGATGAAATTTATCAGGTCCACCCCCGAGCTCCTGGAGGCCCGCGCTAAACTCCGGGCCTCCTCAAAAGGAAGATCAGGAATGATCAGCCCGTCCACTCCGCAAGCTTTGGCCTGGCGCAAAAACTTTTCCTGGCCGAAAATAAAAACAGGGTTGTAATAAGACATAAAACAGATCGGGATCTCTGTTTTTTTGCGGATATCCCTGACCAGCTTCAGGACCCCGGACAGATTGACCTTGTTGCGCTCTAAGGCCCATTGCGACGCTTCCTGGATCACCGTTCCGTCGGCAACCGGGTCGGAAAAAGGGATGCCCAGCTCGATCATGTCCGCGCCGCTGGCCTCCAGCTCCAGGATAAGTTTTTTGGTAGTCTCCGGGTCCGGGAATCCCGCGGTAATAAAAGCGATGAAAGCTTTCTTTCCGGAGGCTCTTAATTCCCTGAATTTAGCTTCGATCCGATTCATATCGACTGGCAGATTATGATTTAATATTCTCCGTTAAATTATAATTTTAAGGCCGCGACCGCGGTGTTCATATCCTTGTCCCCTCTTCCGGAAAGAGAAACTATGACCAGGGATCTTTTAGGGGCAATCCGGTTCAATTTTTTCAGATAACCGACGGCATGGGCTGATTCCAGGGCCGGGATTATCCCTTCGCTGCGCGACAAAGACACAAATCCTTCCAAAGCCTCGGAATCATTTAAAGCCGCGTAAGTCGCCCTTCCGGTTTTTTTGTAAAAAGAATGCTCCGGCCCCACCCCGGGATAATCCAGCCCCGCGGAAATGGAATGGGTGGACTTGATCTGGCCGGATTTATCCTGGAGCAAATACGACTTGGCCCCGTGAAGCACTCCGATCTTTCCCCGGCATAAAGAAGCGGCGTGTTTTTCGGTATTGATGCCCAGACCCGCGGCCTCGACCCCGATGAATTTAACTTTCTTATCGTTATAAAACGGATAAAACAAGCCGATCGCGTTGGACCCTCCGCCCACGCAGGCCACCAGGTAATCCGGCAGCTTCTTTTCCCTGCTCAGGATCTGGCGGCGGGCTTCCTTGCCGATCACGGCCTGGAAATCCCTGACGATCATCGGGTACGGATGGGGGCCGGCCACCGTGCCGAAAATATAGAAAGTGTCTTCGACATTGGTCACCCAGTCGCGCATGGCCTCGTTTATCGAGTCCTTTAAAGTTTTTGAGCCGGTCTTGACGCAGACCACCTGGGCGCCTAAAAGCTTCATCCGGTGAACATTGAGTTTCTGGCGCTCGATATCTTCCTCGCCCATGTAGATCGCGCACTTCAAGCCGAACAGCGCCGCCACCGTGGCGGTGGCCACTCCGTGCTGGCCGGCTCCGGTCTCGGCGATCACCCGGCTTTTTTTCATCCGCCGGGCCAGAAGCACCTGGCCTAAAGTGTTATTGATCTTGTGCGCTCCGGTATGCAGCAGGTCTTCTCTTTTCAGATAAACCTTGAGATTGCCCAAAGAGCGGCTTAAGTTTTCGGCGAAGTATAAAGGGGTCGGCCTTCCGGCGTATTCTTTAAGATAATGATCCAGCTCTTTGCGGAAGACCGGGTCGGCTTTGGCTTTGAGGTATTGTTTTTCCAGGTCCTCGAGACAGGCGATCAGGGTTTCCGGGACAAACCTGCCCCCGTAATCCAGAAAATATCCTTTTTTATCCGGTAACATGATCTTTTGAGTTTTAGGACCTTCCGCGGGAAATTATTCTGCTTCCTGGGGAAATTCCAGTTTAAGTTTTAAATAACAGGGAATGGAATCAGCGCTTCGCTTGGGATCGGAATAACCGATCCTCAGAAACGCGGGGACTACGCTGAAATCATAGCCGCCGTTGTACGCGGCTATAGAATAAAAACTGGTATCGATGAACCTCTCCCACTGATTTGATTCTTCCTTGGTTTTGATCTCCCGCCAGTCTATCCATCCTCCGGGTACAGAGTTCTGGTCAGGGTCGACCACCCATAATCCGCTGTCCAGGGCCCAGTTCAACGCCGGGATATAAAATTCCGGCTGGGAGAGCTTCCTCCAGCATAATACCGCCTGAAAAGAATATCCCGGGGACTGGCGGGACTGATAAGCATGATCGTCCCAGACGCAGCTGCCGTCACCCTGCTGGAATTTTTTGCTGATCCACTTTCCCACTCTCGGCTGGTTGGCTCCCAGGCAGGGAACATTAAGCATCTGCGGGGCGTAATTTATCCAGTCATGGCTCTGGGGATCGATCGGCTGGTTTTTATCGTCGACAGCCCGGTACCAGACCCCGTAATCCGGGTCAAAAGGATTTTTTATGTAAAGATTTTCGTTAATGCCTTTTATGATCTTGCGGGCCGCGTTGGAGCAGGACCGGGAAAAACGGAAATCGTTCTGGGTCAAAGCCCAGACTTCCGCCGCCTTTAAGGCCTGATAAGCGTATGAATTATCCGACGCCCATCTCCAGAAGCGGTACTGGCCGTCTTTGTCTTTGCCCCCGCCCAGAAGGTAGCCGTTGCCGCCTTTTCTCTGGCAGCTCATCAAATACCCCGCCCCTTTTTTCATGGAAAGATAGCGCTCCGGGCGAAAACCTAATTTATAAAAAGCGATCATCACTTCCGCGGTCTGGGTGGGGGATTTGGCCAGCGCTTCCCGGTCTTCGGCACTGCCCGATCCCGGCTGGTCATAATTGTACTGGTCGAACCAGGCCCCGTCTTTATCCTGGACCTTGACCAGGTAATCCGCGGCCAGTTCGGCCTTCTGGCGGTAAGTTTCATTTTCGAGAATATCGCCGGCCAGGAGCAGACCTAAAATCGCCATGGCGTTTTCTCTCGGCACCACCCAGGTCGGGCTGCCGTAAATGTTGTTGATCGCCCCGAAAGCCGGTGAGGTTTCGTCAGTGAACTGGCACTTAAGAATATAAGCGGCCTCGGTTTCCGCCAGCTCCCGGAAAGTGTAGTCCTGGCCCCAGGCCGGGACCATTCTTAAGGAAAATGTTAAAAGCCCGAAGATCAGCCAAAATTTTTTGGCCACTATCGCTCCTCTATTTCTTTTTATAAGCGTCCAGAAAAGAATCGCAGTAGATCTGCTTGTTCAGGATCAGCTCCGCGGTGATCAAAGCGTTCATCAGTTCCGCGTCTTTAGGGTCAAGGATCGCCGCGTCTAATCCGTAGGCGGCCGCCATGACCAGGAAGGTCCGGTTGACCAGGCTGCGGACATACGTCCCCTGGGAAACATTGCTCAAGCCCACCACGGTTTTCGGCGAAGGCTCGGAGATGATCTTGAAATCCTTGATCGATTCCAGGATATCCACCATCTGGGACTGGCCCACATTTACCGGCAGGACAATAGGGTCAAGATAAAGATCGTCTACGGCAAACCCGACATCCTGACAAGTGGCCACGATCTGCGCCGCCAGCTCCAGCCGCTGGTCTTTGTTCTGCGGCACCCCTTTAGAGCTCATGGCCAGGCCGATCAGCTTGGCGTTGTATTTTTTGGCCAGCG
>JBFZAG010000129.1:0-3389 GCA_041309145.1 Candidatus Omnitrophota bacterium
TGAAGACGCCGAAATTGCGCAGCTCGATCTTTTCGCCTCTGATTAGAGCCTCGACCATATAATCAAAAGTTTTCTGGACTATTTTTTTGACGTCGGTCTGTTTTAAATTGGTTTCGTCAGAAACTTTTAAAATGATGTCTTTTTTGGTCATCTTCTCCTCCTGAGGTAATTTAACCGGTCCGCTTTTTTGCAACCGAAACAATATCAAAAAGTTACAATATTATTAATAGCTAAAATATAGCACAAAAACCCGAAAAGGTCAACAAAAAAAATAAAGGGGACGTTTCTATTTATTCCGAAGTTAAACTTTCTAAATAAATAGAAACGTCCCTAATTTCTAAATAGAAACGTCCCCTTTATTTTTCAACCTACGCGGTTGCCAATTCTGGCAACCGCGTAGGTTGTTCAGGTTAAATGGTCAGGACTACTTTGTTGGCGCCGATAAGGTCTTCGATATCCTGGATCAGCTTTTCCCGGGGGTCGACAAAAAGCTCCTGGCCGACCAGGACATGCACCCGGGACTTGTTCGGGCTGTCCAGGTGCAGATAAACCGGCGTCGTGCCCGGAGAAGTCAGTAAAAGCTCTTTTAACGAGTCGAAAATATTCTCCTTACATCCTGAAAGGTCTATCTTTACGCTGGTGACCAGGCGGTGGATCTCGTCTATAGGATAAATATCATCGGCAATGATCTTGGGAGTGTTTTCTTTTAAATTAAGCCGGCCGCGCAAAAGCACTACGTTGCTGGGCAGGATATACTTAGAAACTTTCTGATAAACCGCGGGGAATACCAGGACCTCGATCAAGCCGTCCAGGTCCTCGATCATCAATATCGACATTTTTTCCTGTTTTTTGCGGGTGATCGTGTTCTTGATCTTGGTGATCAGCCCCACCATCTTGACGCTCTCCTCGTCTTTGAACTTGGTCAGGTCATTGATCGGCGAGGAAGAATAACGATTGAGCTGCCGGGCGTAGCGGGACAAAGGATGGCCGCTGATATAAAATCCCAGAAGTTCCTTTTCAAAAGCCAAAAGCTGGGGCTCAGGCCACTCTTTGATGGCCAGATAATTCAAATTGTTCTCTTTGAACCCGTTCTGGCTGGCTTCAGCGCTGAAAAAAGACATCTGGCCGCTGGCTTTTTCTTTTTGGGTCCGGGAAGCGCATTCCAGGATCTGGTCCAAAGCCGCGAACATCTGGGCCCGCGGCAGATTAAAACTGTCCAGCACTCCGCATTTAATGATCGATTCCAGGACTTTCCGGTTAAAAAGGCGCAAGTCGATGCGCTGGCAAAGGTCTTCCAGGGAAATGATCCGGCCTTTTTCCCTGCGGGACTGGACCAAAGACTCCACCGCCCCTTTTCCCACATTTTTTATGGCCAGAAGCCCGAAACGGATCTTTTTGGCCTGAGGGTCCTCGACCCTGAACAAGCCGTCGCTTAAGTTGATGTCCGGCGGCTCGATGGTGATGCCCATATGCTCGGCCTCGCTGACGTACTCGACTATCTTATCGGTGTTGTCCCGCTCCGAGGTCAAAAGCGCGCACATGAATTCCACCGGGTAATTGGCTTTTAAATAAGCGGTCCGGTAAGAGATCACCGCGTAAGCCGCGCTGTGGGAGCGGTTAAAGCCGTAGCCGGAAAAATAAACGATCTGGTCGAAGATCTTGTTGGCGGTCTTATCGCTGATCGAGTTCTTGGCGCAGCCCAGAAGGAAATTCTTGCGCTGAAGCTCCATCACCTCCGGGGTCTTTTTGCTCATGGCCCGGCGCAGAAGATCGGCCTGGGACAGGCTGAAGCCGGCCAGAGCCGAGGCGATCTGCATGATCTGCTCCTGGTAAAGCATGATGCAGTAAGTGTCTTTTAAGATCGGCTCCAAAAGCTTATGGTCGTACTTGAGCGGGACCAGCCCTTTTTTGCGCTTGATGTAATCGTCAAGCATGCCCGAGCCCATCGGCCCCGGCCGGTATAAAGCCAGAAGCGCGATCAGGTCCTCGAAACGCTGCGGCTCCATCTTTTTAAGCAGGTCGCGCATCCCCGAAGATTCCAGCTGGAAAACCCCTAAAGTCTGAGCGGCGCACAGAAGCTTATAAGTGTTCGAATCGTCCAGCGGGGCTTTCTTCAGGTCCAGCTCGATATTTTTGATCTCTTTGACCAGCTTGACGGTCTGGTCGATCACCGTCAGGGTGCGCAGCCCCAGGAAATCCACTTTCAAAAGGCCGATCTTTTCTAAAGCGCCCATTCCGTAGCCGGTGGTGACCTGGTCGTCCCCGGTCTTGAAAAGAGGCATGTAATTGTTCAAAGGCTTGTCGGAGATCAATACTCCGGCGGCGTGGATGGAAGCGTGGCGGTTCAGACCTTCCAGGACCAAAGCGATATCGACGAGCTCCTTGATCCGGGGGTCGTTTTTATAAAGACTGTTCAGCTCCGGCTCCGAGCTTAAAGCGTCTTTTAAGCCGTAGTCGGGGTTAGCCGGGTCCGCGGGCGGGATCAATTTGGCGATCCGGTCCACCTCGGCGTATTCCAGCCCCATTACCCTCCCGACGTCGCGGACCACCGCCCTGGCCTGCATGGTCCCGAAAGTGATGATCTGGGCCACATTCTCCCGGCCGTATTTGCGGGTGACGTAATCTATGACCTCCTGCCTTCTTTCGTAGCAGAAATCAATGTCGATATCCGGAAGGCTGATCCTTTCGGGGTTGAGGAATCTTTCAAAAAGCAGGTTGTATTTCAAAGGGTCGATGTCGGTGATCCCCAGGAGATAGCTGACCAACGACCCCGCCGCCGAGCCGCGGCCCGGGCCCACGGGAATACTGTTTTTCTTGGCGTAATGGATAAAATCCCAGACGATCAGGAAATAGCTGGTAAATCCCATTTTCTTGATGGTGAGGACCTCGTGCTCCAGCCTTTTCCTTATCTCCGGAGAAACCTGGGGGTATTTTTCCTTGAGCCCTTCTTCGCAGAGCTCCATCATGAAATCATCTTTGCTTTTATTCTGGGGAAGCTCGTATTTAGGAAGATGGACCTGCTTGAAATCCAGCTCCAGGTTGCAGCGGCCGGCGATCTCCAGGGAATTAGTGATCGCTTCGGGTATTTCTTTAAAAGCTTCTTTCATCTCCTGGGGGGATTTAAAATAAAACTCGTCGGTCTGAAAGCGCATCCGCTTCTCATCCTGGAGGGTGGTCTGGGTCTGGATGCAAAGCAGGGCTTCGTGGACCCGGGCGTTAGAGCGGGAAAGATAATGCACGTCATTGGTGGCGACCAGGGGGAGCTTTAATTCCCTGGAGAGCTTGACCAGGCCTATATTGACCTCATCCTGCTCTTTGATCTTATTGGACTGGACTTCGAGATAGAAATTGTTCTTGCCCAGGATCTGGCTGTACTCGTCGCAGGCCTT
>JBFZAG010000130.1:0-8000 GCA_041309145.1 Candidatus Omnitrophota bacterium
CAACAATCTGGTCACCCGGATAAGCTTCTACGATCTTTATGCCGACATGGAAGGCTTGAAGAAAAAATACGGCCGGGATTTTCTCCAAGACAGCCTGGTGCTGGTTTATCCCGAGGCGGAGATCCTGCACGACGCTGTAGCCACCCCTTTAGGAAAATTTCCCGGAGGATTCCTGCATCTTAACGGTTTTTTGGAGATCATCAGTTCTAAATTCCTGACCGATCCGCCGATACTGACTTTTGTTTTTCTGATCGCGGGGCTGGGGCTCATTTTTTTCTGCTTAAGGTACTTAGGTTTTTTCTCCGGCTTTATTTTTGTCTGCATGTTTTTCCTGGTTTCCTTCTGGGCGGCGTTAGCTCTCTGGCTCAAAGGAATAGTCTTAAACCTGGGCCAGATCGCTTTGTTCTGCGGCCTGTTCTTTGCCGCGGGCAACAGCTATAAATACATTTTAGCTCTTTTACAGCTTGAGTCGATCAAGAATAAAGTGGTCCTGGACCCGCTGAGGAATTTCTATACCCTGCGTTATTTTTATTATCACTTTGACCTGGCGGCCCGGAAGATCTACCTGGGAAAAGAGCTGTATTTGTATTTTATCTATATGGATTCTTTAAAAGCCGAAGTCCAGAACATGTCTTTAAACGGCATCCGCAGCCTTTGGCAAAAGATCCAGCTGGCGATAAAAAGCGCGGGCGGGTTCTGGGCTACTTATTCTTCCGAAGAGATCGCGGGAGGGGTTTTTTGTTCGTCCAAGAATTCCGGCACCTTAGCCCAGGCTTTTAAAAACACCCTTCAGGCTATGTTCAAAGAAACAAATTTGAACGTGGCGGTAAAGGTCGGCTATATTAAAGTGAAGAAAGAATATTCTCCCAGGGAGCTTTTGTTTGTCTTATCGCGGGAAATGAAAAAAAGCGGAAAAGAAGTCGTTGTTTTCGACAGCCCGGATTTCTACAGCTCTTTAAAATCTTTAGCGGCGCTTAAACAGGAGGAGCATGAGTTCCTGGAGAGCATTGACGCCGATATCGAGGAAAAAAACCGCGAGCTTCTGGAGGTGATCGAAAACCTGAGCAAAGAGCAGGTTAAATCCCGGGAGATGTTTTTTCAGGTGATCCTGGCGCTGGTGAACGCCCTGGATGCCCGGGACCCTTACACCGAAGGCCATTCCCAGAGGGTGACCAGCTACGCGGTTAAGCTGGCCGAGAAGATCGGCTGGAATAAAGAAGAAATAGAGAAGCTGAGAAAAGCCGGCCTTATGCACGACCTGGGCAAGATCGGGATCCCCGACAGCATCCTGCATAAGAAAGATCGGCTCAGCGAGGACGAGTTCGACTTTATCAAGAAACACGAGATCATCGCGGTCAATATCCTGGCGCCGATCAAGGAGATGGCCGAAGTCCTGCCCTGGATCCTTTACCATCACGAGCGCTGGGACGGAAAAGGCTACCCCCACGGATTAGGCGGCAGCGCTATTCCCCTGGCCAGCCAGATAATCTCCCTGGCCGATGTTTACGACGCTTTAACCACCGGAAGGGATTATAAAAAAGCGCTCTCGGTGGAAGATTCCCTGGCCGAGATCGAAAGGAATAAAGGCACCCAGTTCAAAGGTGAACTGGTGGAAGCTTTCGTGGCCCTGATCCGGCAGGAACAGTCCCAAAAATAAATTGCTTTTTACCGCGGGTATGTTATACTGATTGAAATTTAGCGCCAAAAACCGACAAGATGAACAAAAAAATATCAGCTTTTATCATGATCCTGATCCTGGCTTCGCCGCTTTTCGCCCAGGAAGACCTCCGAGAAAGCCGATCTTCGGCCGGGAAAGCATCCCCAGCCAAGACGGTTTCCGCAATAGAGATCCAAGGCAATAAGTCTATCAGCTCTAACACGATAATATCCAAATTAAAGACCAGGCCCGGAACTCCTTACCTGGAGAATGTTATAAGCGATGACCTTAAGCGCCTTTATACTTTAGGCTATTTCAGCGATATTAAGATCAACACCGAAGATCATAAAGGCGGGGTGAAAGTCATTATTACGGTAGAGGAGCGGCCGACGATCGAAAAGATAACTTTGACCGGGGCTAAAAGGTCCCAGGAAGAAGACAAGAAAATAAAAGATCTAATAAAATCAAAAGAAGGCCAGTACCTGGATAACCCCACTTTAAGCGAGGATGTGGAGGCGATCAAGAAGATGTATGAAAAGAAAGGTTACGGCCGGGCCGAAGTGGAATATGGATCCGAGATCGACGCCCAGGCCAATAAGGCCAAAATAGAGTTTAAGATCATTCAGGGCAGAAGGCAGCGGATCCAGGCGATCTACATAGAAGGCAACATCAATTTTTCCGACGGACGGATACGCAAGATGATGAAGACCAAGAGGGCCTGGCTTTTCAACCCCGGGGTCCTCAAAGACGAAGTGCTTACCGAGGATATGGAGCGGATAAAAGTTTTTTACCATAAAGCCGGTTTTATCGATGTTTCGGTAAATTACGAGTTAAATAATGATCCGATGGCCAAATTCATCTATATTACGGTCAAGATCGAAGAAGGGAAAAAGTATCTGGTGGGAAGCCTTTCCATCCGCGATAATAAAGATGTTCCCGAAGCGGACATCATTTCCAAGGTGAAGATCTGCATTCCCGGCAAGGTCTTCAGCCGGGAAGCGCTCAAGGAAGATATCGGCAATATCCAGGGGCTTTATTTTGACCGCGGCTATATCCTGGCCCAGATCGATTCCACGACATCATTAAATCCCGATACGGGCCGGATCGATATCGTCCTGAATATAGTTGAAAACCAGGTGGTTTACCTGGACAAGATCAAGATCTGGGGCAATGTCAAGACCAAGGATGTGGTCATCCGCAGGGAACTGAGGATCAAGCCCGGCGACCGTTTTGACGGAGAGAAATTACGGCGGAGCAAAGAAAGGCTGCAGAACCTGGGATACTTTGAAGAGGTCACCTACGATACCGGGGGCAAGGCCACCGCGGATAACAAAGAGGATAAAGAAGACCTGGTGGTGGGGGTCAAAGAATCCAAGACCGGCGCTTTCAGTTTCGGCGGCGGTTACAGCAGCATCGACCAGTTCGTGGGGTTTGTGGAGGTCGAGCAGAAAAATTTCGACTGGAAAAACTGGCCTTATTTTACCGGGGCCGGGCAGAACCTGAAACTCCGCGCTTCCGCGGGATCTTTGTCCAACGGTCTGGAATTGAGCTTTACCGAGCCATGGCTTTTTGATTACCCGTTATCGTTCGGGTTCGATCTTTACAAGCGCACCCATAAAAGGGAAAGCGATGTCGGCTACGGCTATGACGAGTCGGTGACCGGAGGGGACATCCGCCTGGGAAAAGAAATCTCCGAATACTGGAAGACCGGGCTGACCTACCGCTATGACACGATCAAGATCACCAATATAACCGAAGACGCCTCGACCGACCTCCTGGATGAGGAAGGGACAAACTCCATCAGCAGCCTGAATTATATGCTGACCTATGACAGCCGCGATAACGTGTTTGTCCCCACCAAGGGAGACGTTTTGAGCAATTCGATCATGGTCGCGGGCGGCCCTTTAGCCGGAGACCGGGATTTCTGGAAATATACCGGCCGGATCGAGCACTATATCCCGCTTTTCAGAGAATCAATCCTTCAGTTCACCGGAAGGGTGGGGGTAGCCGACACTTATTCCGATACCGTCAAGATCCCTATTTTTGAAAGATTTTTCTGCGGCGGAGCTTATTCCGTGCGGGGTTACCGGGAAAGAAAGATCGGACCGGTGGATCCTTCTTCCAACGACCCGCTGGGAGGAAATTCCATGGTCATCGGAAATATCGAGTATCTTTATCCACTGATAAGTTTTATCAGGATCGCGGTCTTTTACGATATAGGAAATGTCTGGGCGAAAAGTTCGGATCTGGGGTCGGGCGGTTACAAGTCCGGGACAGGCCTGGGCTTCCGGCTTAAGACGCCTATCGGACCGATAATGCTGGATTACGGGATCCCCTTGGACAAAGAAAGCGGCGAGACTGAAAAAGAAAGCGGGCGGTTCCATTTCAGCATGAGCCACGGTTTTTAGCCAAGCTTTCCGGAAGATAATTTAAAATGAATCTGACCTTGGCAACCTACGCGGTTGACAGGGTTGAAATCTGACCTTGGCAACCTACGCGGTTGACAGGGGTGACTCTGGACAAGGTTTTGAAAAAGCTATCGATGGCGGTAGGCTGGAACAGACCTTAGAGTTGACAAAAAACAGGAGGAAGAATGAGAAAGGCTGGAATATTTTTCTGGGCAATTATCTTTGGTTTAGCATTATCTTCCGCAGCGGCCAGCGCCGCCGAGAAGTTCGCTTACGTCGACCTGACCAAGATCTTCAGCGAATATACCAAGACCAAGGACTACGATAAAGTTTTAGGGGACAAGCAGAACGCTTATGAAAGCGAAAGAGACAAGCTGGTAGCCGAAGTTAAGGGTTTCCAGGATAAGCTTAACCTTTTAAGCGACAAAGACAAAGAAGCCAAGAAAGGCGAACTGGAGAACAAGATCAAGAACCTCCAGGAATTCGACCGCCAGAAACAGGGCGACCTGCGCAAAGAGCAGGACGAGAGGATGAAAGAACTGCTCAAAGACATTAACGACGCGATCAAGAAGTTCGCGGAAAAAGAAGGCTATACCATGGTCTTTAACGACCGGGTATTGGTCTATCAGGATAAGTCCCTGGACATCACTGATAAGATCGTAGCCATTGTCAATAAGGGCTCAAAAAAATAAGCAGTTTTTATGGCTAAGACTTTAAAGGAAATCGCCGAGTTCATCGGCGGTGAAATAGCGGGTGACGCGAGTATAGCCGTTTCGGGAGTTGCCGGCATTCAGGAAGCTTGCGAAGGGGACATTACTTTTTTAGCCAATCCCAAGTATTTGCCTTTTTTGCATAAGACCAAAGCCTCGGCGGTGATTGTTTCGCGGGATATAGCCGAGGCGGATAAACCGCTGATAAGAACCGACAATCCTTCCTGGGCTTTTTCCAAGGTGGTGTCTTTCCTGAATCCTGAGCCTCAAAAGCATTTTAAAGGAATCCACGAAAGCGCGGTTATCTCCAAGAAGGCGAAGCTGGGCAAAAACCTGGCTATCGGGCCTTTTGCGGTTATTGAAGAGGGATGCTCTATAGGCGACAACACGGTGATCTACCCGCATTGTTTCCTTGGCCGGGATTGTTCATTGGGCGCCGATACGCTGGTTTATTCCAATGTTTCCATCCGGGAAAACTGTTCTATAGGAAACAGGGTGATCATTCATTGCGGCGCGGTCATCGGCTCGGACGGATTCGGGTTTGTGACTATAGACGGCGTCCATCACAAGATCCCCCAGGTGGGAAAAGTCGTGGTGGAAGATGACGTGGAGATCGGGGCCAATGTCACGATCGACCGGGCCCGTTTTGACAAAACAGTGATCGGCCAGGGCACCAAGATCGATAACCTGGTGCAGATCGCCCACAATGTCCGGATAGGAAAAAACTGCCTGATCGTGGCTAATTCGGCAATTGCCGGAAGCGCAACTATAGGCGACAACGTGATCCTGGCCGGACAATCCGGGGTGGCCGGACATGTCACAATAGGCGATAACAGCGTGGTGATGGGCCAGTCCGGGGTGACCAAATCTTTCCCGGCGGGCTCTATCGTCCTGGGGATGCCGGCCAGGCCGGCCGGAGAAGCCAAAAAAGCGGCGGCTTACGCCGCGAATTTGCCGAAGCTGTTTGATTCCTTAAAAGAGATAAAAGAGAAAATCGCGGAGCTGGAAGATAAGAATGGATAAACAAAAGACTATAGCCAGACAGACCAGTTTAAAAGGCGTCGGCCTGCATTCCGGAAAAAAAGTGAACCTGGTTTTCAAGCCCGGGGAGCCGGACAGCGGGATCAGATTCGTCCGGGTCGATCTGGCGGGAAGCCCGGAGATCAAGGTCGGAGTGGATTATTTGCTCCCTAAATCCGGAAGCCTGCGCCAAAGCCACCTGGACATGGAAGGGATACAGGTCAACACTATCGAGCACCTCCTGGCGGCTTTAAACGGGGCCGGAATAGATAATCTGGCCATCGAAATCGATTCTCCGGAAGTTCCGGCTTTAGACGGAAGCTCCCTGGAATTTTTGCAGGTCCTGGAAAAGTCGGGGATTGTCGAGCAGAATAAGCCGAGAAATTATATTTTTGTGAAAGACCAGGTTTCGGTAGAGGACGACGGGGCGGCGATCATCGCTTTGCCGTCGGACGAGTTAAAGATATCCTACACTCTGGATTATAACCATCCTTTTATCAAGAAAAGCTTTTTACAGCTCCCGGTCAATCCGGAGATCTTTAAAAGCCAGCTTTCCAGCGCGCGGACTTTTTGCCTGGAGGAAGAGGTAGCAGAGCTGCACAAAAAGGGGCTGGGACAGGGAGGCAATTACCAGAACGCCCTGGTAGTAGGCAAGAACGGGGTGATCGACAACAAACTCCGTTTTGAAGACGAATTTGTCCGGCACAAGATCCTTGATCTTTTAGGCGACCTGTATATACTTGGGTTCCCTTTAAAAGCGCACGTCATCGCCATAAAAAGCGGCCATTCTTTGAATCTGAAACTGGTCAAGAAGATCTGCGAGCAGCAGATGGCTAAAGCTTCTTTAAAGCCCGCGCCGGCCCTGGGAAGCATTCCCGAGGGCAGTTCGCTGGATGTCGAACAGATCATGCAGATCCTGCCCCACCGAGAGCCTTTTTTATTCGTGGACAGGATCTTAAGCCTGGAGAAGGGCAAGCGGGTAGTAGGGATTAAAAACGTGACCATTAACGATTATTTTTTCCGCGGCCATTTTCCCGGCAGGCCGGTCATGCCCGGAGTGCTGATGCTGGAAGCCATGGCTCAGGTCGGCGGGGTGATGATGCTATCTCTGGAGGAGAACCGGGGAAAGCTGGCATTCTTTATGACCATCAATAATGTCAAGTTCAGGAAGCCGGTAGTTCCGGGAGACCAGCTGGTTTTTGAGGTCATTGCCGGCAAGATCAAGTCTAAGACAGGCACAGTTTACGGAACCGCTTCGGTGGACGGCAAGGTTGTCGCGGAAGCGGATATGATGTTTATCATCGCGGAAAGCTGAAAGAGATAGAGAAAATGATCCATCCTGCTTCTGTAATCCATAAGAAAGCCAAATTAGCCGAGAATGTGGAAGTCGGGCCTTTTGCGGTCATAGACGAGTTCGTATCTATCGGAGCCGGGACCAAGGTCGGAGCCCATTGCGTTATTACCGGCCAGACTACTATCGGCAAAGAGAACCGGATCTTCAGTTCCGCGGTCGTAGGCAGCCCTCCTCAGGACCTTAAATTCAAGGGGGAGAAAAGCTTTCTGGAGATCGGCGACCACAATACGATCCGGGAGTTCTGCACCATCAATCCCGGGACCGGCGAAGGGGGAAAAACTCAGATCGGCAGCCATAATCTTTTCATGGCTTACGCCCACGTCGCCCACGATTGCCTGATCGGCAACCACAATATTGTCGCCAATTGCGGCACTTTGGCCGGACACGTGGTGGTCGAGGACCATATTCTGGTCAGCGGCCTGGTCGCGGTGCACCAGTTCGTGCGCATCGGGAAGCTGGCGATAGTCGGAGGTTGTTCCAAGGTGGTTCAAGACATTCCCCCGTTCTGCACCGCCGACGGACATCCGGCGCGGATCTTCGGCTTAAATCTTGTCGGGCTAAGGCGCAACAATTTGGAGCGCAAGATCGTCAAAGAACTGGACCAGGCTTTTAAGATCTTATTTGATTCCGGCACCTCCCTGAAGAAAGGGATGGAAATACTGAGCGAAAAAAAATCCTCTTGCGCGGAAGTCGCGTACCTGGTTGACTGGCTGAAGAATTCAACCCGCGGCGTGATCCGTTCCTGCCGCTCCAACGGCTCAAGCGACGAATAACCCAAATTACCGGTACAACCTCGCAGGTTAACCTACGAGGTTGTATTGGTTAAAAAATAATTTTATGGAAAGAATCGG
>JBFZAG010000131.1:0-5989 GCA_041309145.1 Candidatus Omnitrophota bacterium
CCCCGATCGGCTAAAAGGAAAACATATCTTACAAACTTTGCCGATCAAATTAATTTTAGGAAGGCATCCCCAATACCTGCTGTCCTGGGAGCGGGCTGAGTTATCCCCGAGAACATAAAAAGAATCTTCGGGCACTATCACCGCCGGCATGCCTTTTTTGGCTAATTTTCCCCCGTTGTAATGCCTTATTTTTAAAGCCCAGTCGTCTTTAAGCTGGATTTTATTGATCAGGATCTTCTGGTCTTTTAATAAGACCGACTCTCCGGGCAGGCCGATGATCCGGTGCATATAGGTCTTATCCGGCTCTTGGGGATACTTATATAAAACCACATCCCCTCTTTGCACAGCTGATCTTTTATAGGCGCGCAGGTCTACCAAAACCCGCTCTCCTCTATATATGGTCGGCTCCATGGCGTCGGGCGGCGCCGCGTATAACCGGTAGAAATTGCTTTGGAAAAATGATGCCCCCAGCAAATACATGCCCGGAACGCAAACCATAGCCAGAACCAGTAGACTTATTTTTTCCGGAGTTAGGCTGCCGGAGAGGTTATGGCCGGAATTATATTTCTTGGCGGAAAAATAAGCGTCAATAACGGCAAAAAGGATTATCCCCGCGGAAATCAACCCGGCCGCAAACCAAAAAACAGTGAGCTTTGTTTCCGGATGCAGGAAATAAAGCGCCAGCCAGAGGTTAAGAAAAATTATAACCAGAAAAAGAATGATCCCCTTGATCAATCTGCCGGCATAAATCTGGCCCAACCCCGGCAGCGCCATGGATAACAACAATGCCGCCAGGGGCTCTTTGGATTTTTTCTCCATAATCAAATCAAAACTGACCTGAACAACCTACGCGGTTGCCAGTATTGGCAACCGCGTAGGTTGTTCAGGTTAACTTAGACCAAAGCAGGCAAAGACAGCGCCGGATGTTTTACTTTTTCCAGGTAAGCCACCAGTTCTTCGGCGGTGGTGGCATTAGTCTCATCGGCTATCTTTTCTGCCAGATCCGGCATGCCGACTTCTTTGCAGCGCTTGACCAGTTTATCGCCTAAGATCTCTTTTAATTCTTTGGGCATCCAGACCAGCCTCGGCAGTCCGCCTTCGGCGAAAATGAATTTCTTGCTGGCCAGGTATAATTTTCCCACCCCCAGAAATCCCGGGGTCTGCACTCCGCCGCCCACCGATCCGGCCAGAGTGGTAAAGGTCATCCCGCTGGGGGTCATCCCGCTGAAATCGCGGTGCACGATCATCACCCCGTTGGCTTCCGGGACCACGGCGATAATGCACTCGAAACAGCCGCAGGAAGACTGAGGGTCTTCCATCAGCGAATACATGCTCACTTTTTCGATGGTCTTGTTGGATTTATCCTTGACGAAATCGTTGATCTTATCCCACTGCCCGAGTTTAGCGTCGAGAAGTTTTCCCTTAGGCAAAGGCTGGTTCGGCCCGGTGGGGTTGATCTCGAACGCGGCTTTTCCGTCCAGCCAGGAATAAGCTCCGCAAAGCCCCAAACGTTCCGGAGTGATGATGCAAACATGGTTGGGAGCGAAGCTCTGGCAGAGAGTGCAGGAATAAAAAGTATCCACGCTCTCGTCGGACATGCCGCTGATCCGCTCGTCGCGCTGGTCATAGACTTTCATCGCGCTTTTTAATAACTTCTCGACGTCTTCGGCCTTGGTGTAGATCTTGACCTGGACCCGGTCGGCGATGGCGCTGAATTCCTGATGGAGCATGGCGTGCAGGATAACGCCGATATGCTTCAGCCGGAATCCTTTATTGTAAGCTTCCTGGGAGATCCTGATCCAGTTGATATCCCGCTGTCCGATGTGCATGACCCCCTGGGCGTAATTGACGAAGCGGTGGATCTGGCGCTCCAGGATCGGCTCGAAATCTTTCTGCATCTTGCGTCCGGCGACTTCCACGATGATCGCCATTGGCAGAAACTTTTGCCCCTTGGGCATCTGGTCGATATCCGGGCCGACGATCTCCACTTTGCCGTCTTCGACCTCCTCGATCTTTTTAGAAGTCAAATATTCGAAAGAGGCGCTGGCCTTGCCTCCGAATTCGGCGAAAAGCTGCTCTTTTCTCACCCGTTCACCTTCAAACGCCGCGGCATAAGCTACCGGGACGTTGACCTTGGCTACTTTGACTTTGATCCCCCGGGTCAGAATACACTGAGAAACTATTTTCTTGTAATCTTTTTCGGTGATCAGCGCTTCGTGCAGAGTGGTGTCGATCTTGCCCAGTTGAGGAACTTCCAGATCCGTGATGATCGGCAATCCGAAAGCCAGGACCCCCAAGCCGGTGGCCACGATGATCTCGTCCACATGGCTTAATAAAACCACAAAAGCCGGGACCCGGTTTTTCATATAATCCGCGATACCTTCCCACTGCCCGGCTTTGAACCCGCCGTAGATCAGGGGCGCGCGCACCGCCCAGTTGACCGCGTAGATCGCCGACAAATAATCTTCTCCCAGCGGGACAATATAATTATCCAGCCCCATCTCCACGCCTTTCGCTTCCAGCTGCTGGCCAAGGGTCTTGCCCTTGACATTACCGACTAATATGCTGACGATAGAATTGGTCTGGAACTGGCGGATCATCTCCACCGCCGCGTCCTCGTCTTTGGCCGGGCCGAGGATGACCGCGACGCCGGCGATCCTGCCGTCGACCAGCTGGATCCCCAGAGAACGCAGAAGCTTGTCCGGCAAAAATCCGGCGTATCCTGATTTCGGATGTTCGCCGGAACCGGTCATCAGAGCAGCCAGGACCTCCTCGCAGAGAAGCGTGGCCACTCCTTTATTCAAAACTCCGCCTAAAGCCGGGATCGACAGGCCGTTGGAGGCGGGCTTATTGGAATTTAATTTTTCGGCGTCGGCTAAGACTTCCAGGCAATCTCCGACGGTCTTGACCTCTTTATTCAAGAGGGCATGCGCCAGAGGCAGATAATAATTCGTCTCGGGAAAAGCCACGCTCGCGGATTTACCTTTTTCTTTGCTTACTTTATCCAGGGTTGAACGGGTAAGCCCGAGCACCGCGTCCGCTCCTTTTGTCCCCAGCTGCACTAATACCTCTGACATTTTTTCCTCCTGTTATTTTAGAATGTTTTCCGCGGCACTGAGGCCTTCGTCCAGCGACTCTTCCCAGGTCTTTATCTTTGAGGTCTGCCCGCGGCGCAAACAAACGCTTCCGCAGGCGAATATGTCCGCCAGGCTGGTGCGCTGATTATCGTCCACCGCGATGGCCGGGCCGTTCATCTCGATACCGGAATCTTTAAGGAAATCAACGCTGGGGCCGGGCTGCGACATGACCCCGACCCAGGAAACTCCGATGATCTTGCCTTCTTTGAGCTTGATCGCCTGGACCCCGGAATCGCCGATGATCTCCACCACTTCGCTGGGGATAACTTCGGCCAGCGCCGGAAGGTTCTCCGGCGCCTGGGAAGCGATCAATTTTACTTCGATCTGTTTGGAAACAATGCTTTCAATGATCCGGCCGGTCAGGGGATTGACCCCGATAAGGCAAACGGCATGAAGCATGACCTCAGATTTGAGCTTCTTGAAATCAGCCAGGCTCTCAAACCTGAACACTCCGCTCTTATTGATCCCTTCTATTTCGGGAAGCGGGGTCTTGCAGCCGGAAGCGATGACCAGAAAATCATAATCCAGGCTGGTGCGTTTATCTTCGGTTTTATAGGAAACAGTGCGGCGGACGGGATTGACGGCTACGACTTTGGATTCTTTGAGGAAATTTATGTTCTGCCGGGAGTAAAAATCGAGGTTGGAAAGGAAAAGCTCTTTTTCTTTGATCTTTCCGGACCAGTAATCCAGGAGTTTTCTCCGGTCGTAGAAAGGATAAGCTTCTTCGCAGATCAAAGTGATCCCGGCATCCTGGTACTTCTGCCTTAATCTTATTGCCGCGTTATGGCCGGCCGCTGAGCCGCCGATGATCGCTATTTTCATTGATTATAATCCTGAAGCGTCTAATACCCGGACCACGACTTTGTCCCAGCCGATCGGCATGATGTGGATGCCCTGGCACATCGGCCGCAATTGTTTGATCAGCCGCGCGGCGATGTCCACGGACTGGGCCACTTTATCTTTAGTGGCTTCCATTTCTTTGATCAGCTCATCCGGGACCGTGACCCCGGCCACGTTCTTGTTCATGAATTTAGCCATCCCCGCGGATTTCAAGAGGACGATCCCGGCTAAGATCGGGACTTTCAGATGTTTGGTTCTGGAAAGGAATTTCTCGAAGATATTGACGTCGTAGATGGCCTGGGTCTGGAAAAATTCCGCTCCCGCGGCGATCTTCTTTTCCATTTTCATGATCTGCGGCTCGAGCGGGTCAGCTCCGGGATTGACCACCGCGCCCACGCAGAATTTCGGGCTCTGCCCCTCAAGCTTGTTGCCTTTCATATCCGTTCCGTTCTGGAGCATGCGGATGACTTCCAGAAGCTGGACGGAATCCAGGTCAAAAACCGGTTTGGATTCGGGATGGTCGCCGAGAGTGGGATAATCCCCGGTCAAAGCCAGGATATTGCCGATCCCCAGGCTCGCCGCGGACAAAATATCCGACTGCAAGGCTAAACGGTTGCGGTCGCGGCAGGTCACCTGGAATACCGGGTCAAACCCTTTTTGTTTTAAAAGGCTGGACACCGCCAGAGAGCCCAGCCGCATCACCGAGCTCTGCAGGTCAGTGACGTTGATGGCGTCCACCCGGCTGCGGATAAGTTCCGCGTCCTCCAGAAGCCGGCCGGTTTCGATCCCTTTGGGCGGCCCGATCTCCGAAGTGAGCACAAAACTCCCCGCCCTGATTTTCTCGGCAAATCCCATTTTGATCCTTAGATTGCAAAACGACCGGTCAATAAAACAAGATACCCAACATTCTACCCGCAAACCAGCCCTTTGTCAAAACCTATTCTTAACCGTGTCAACCGCGTAGGTTGCCATGGTCAGAAACTGAATCTTCTTCAATAATTAATGCCTTGATTTTGGCTAATTCCCTCTGATAATCTATCCTGTCTTCCACAAATTTCCGATATTCCTTAGGATCAACTTCTAACGTATTGTCCAGACAACAAATTTTATTTTCATCCTTGCCTAGATATTCAAGATACGAAGACCATTCCCAATGTTCCGGTTTATCAACTAAATAGGCTGTAACTGGATTCAAATGGATGTATCTGCTTAAATGCAATAACTGCTCATCGCTATAGATTTGAACATGCTTGAAACGGCTTTCCCACAACGGGCCTTTTCTACAGTGCTTCAAGTTAAAATACCTTGTATAACTATTTAAAATTTTGTTCATAAAAATCGATATTCCTTTCTCCTTCAATTGTTCCAGGACAAGATGAAGATGCGTTGGCATTAAACAATAAGCTAGAATACGGACGATCCTATTAAGCTGATTATTTTCTTTAATCGTGTTGCTCGCCTGCATACCGGATCTAAGAAATTTCGAGAAACTTAGAAGCGGATCTTCTTCAGGGTAGTATCTAATTATGGTTTGCATCCGAACGAACTCATCATTGTTATTGAAAATGTTAAAACCGGCTATGCTTTTAGAGTAAACATGATAAAACCCCCCATTTGCCAACGTCTTCTCTTCCATTTTTCCTCCCTTATTGCATAAAACCTATCAACTTACCTCTGTCAACCTACGCGGTTGACAAGGTCTAGGGTTGTACGGGTTTTAATACAATAGACGCTTAAAATCGCTAAATCTAACACGAATTTTTCGATTATTTTTCAGGCAACCTACGCGGTTGACGAGGTGGTACTGGTTAGGTGGACTACCAGTTCCAGGTGGCGGGTGTGGGGGAACATATCTACAGCTACAGCTTTTTCCACTTTGTAAGATCGGCTTAAAGAGATCAGGTCTTCCCGGAGATTCAAGGGGTTGCAGGAAACATAGATTATATTTTCGATCTTGCGCTCCAAAACGATCTTTAAAGTCTTCTTGCTCAAGCCCTGGCGGGGCGGATCAA
>JBFZAG010000132.1:0-6379 GCA_041309145.1 Candidatus Omnitrophota bacterium
CCGATCTCCTTGCCGCAATAAGGGCTTTGATAAATATCGGAGCGCCTTGCAAACAGGAGTTGATCTTTGCTTTATCAGATCGATTATACGCGTTCGCCCGAAAAAGTCATGGAAGTTTTTACTGGCCTGCCTCAGGTCAAAGAAGTCCTGGCCAGCGGCCAAACCAAATCATCGGTGCGCACCCGCAATGATATCCAGGTCGACTGCCGGGTAGTGGAAAAAAGATCTTTCGGAGCCGCGCTTTTGTATTTCACCGGCTCCAAGAATTTTAACGTCCGCATCCGCAAGCTGGCCCAGAAAAAAAACTGGAAAATAAACGAATACGGGGTCTTTGCCGACAAGGACGGCAAATTCCTGGCCGGCAAAAGCGAAGAGGAGATATTCCGGCTTTTTAAAATGCAGTACGTCGAGCCGGAACTGCGGGAGGACAGCGGCGAATTCGAGCTGGCCCGGGAATCCAAACTTCCGGAATTGATCAAGCTGGAGGACATAAAAGGCGATCTGCACTGCCACTCCGATTATTCCGACGGGCTGAACTCCATCGAAGAAATGGCCCAGGCCGCCCAAAAAAAAGGCTACGGCTATATCGCCATCACCGACCATTCCCAGAGCCTGAAGATCGCCGGCGGGCTGAGCCTGGCTGACCTGGCCAGAAAGAAAAAAGAGATCGACCGGCTGAATTCCCGGCTGAAAGATTTCCGCATCCTTTACGGAACGGAGGTCGACATCGATTCCGAGGGCGATATCGATTATCCCGATGCGGTCCTCAAAGAATTCGATATCGTGGTGGGAGCGATCCATATCGGCTTCAAACAGTCTTCCCTGCAGATGACCAGAAGGCTGGTCAAGGCCTGCCAGAGCAAGCTGGTCAATTTTATCTCCCATCCCACCGGAAGGCTCTGGGGCACCCGCGACAGTTACGGCCTGGACCTGGAAGAAGTGATCAAAGCCTGCAGGGATTCCAACACCGCCCTGGAAATAAATTCTTTTCCCGACCGGCTGGACCTGAATGACCAGAACAGCCGTTTTGCCAAACAGCTGGGCGCAAGGCTGGCTATCAACACGGACTCCCACGCTATCCAGCACCTGGAGAACATGGAATTGGGGATCTGCGTGGCCAGAAGGGGATGGCTCGAGGCCAAAGATGTGATCAATACCCTTTCCTTAGAGAAACTGCTCAAGGCGATCAAAAAATAAATCAAGTCCGCAAAGATCTTATGAAAAAAATAATCATTTTTCTAATGACTGTTCTCGCCGCATTTTTCTCCGGCTGCCGTCAACAGGAACTGCACCGCCGGACGCAGGTGATGATGGGCACTTATGTGGAAGTTGTTTCTGAAGACTCCCGGGCTCCGGCCATCGTGTTTTCCGAGATCCAGAGGATCGAAGGGATACTCAGCAAGTATAAGCCGGAGAGCGAAGTATCAGAGCTTAACCGCAACGGCTCGGTCCAAGCCAGCCCCGAGCTGTTTTTTATCCTGGAAAAATCCCTGGGATTCCGGGAGCTTACCAACGGGGCTTTTGATATCACCGTAGCCCCTCTGATGGACCTTTGGGGGTTCACCGACAAAGATTTCCGCCGGCCTTCCGACCCTGAGATCAAGAAAACTTTGGAGCTTGTCGGAACAAATAAAATTATTTTAAATAAAGCGGATAATGTGGTAAAATTTATGCTTCCGGGAATGAAGGTCGACCTGGGCGCGATCGCCAAAGGATACGCGGTGGATTGCGCGGTGAAAAAACTTAAAGAGGCGGGGATCAAGAGCTGCCTGATCAATGCCGGCGGGCAGATCTTTGGCCTGGGAGATAATTTTGGCCGGCCCTGGAAAGTGGCGGTCCGCTCTCCCCGCGGAGAGGGTTTTAGCGGCTATCTGGAATTAAAAGACCAGGCGGTTTCCACCTCGGGCGATTACGAGCAGTATTTCGAAAAAGACAAGCGCAGGTTTTCCCATATCATGGATCCGCGTACGGGATACCCCGGGGATCCCAGTATAATTTCGGCAACAGTGATCGCCGCAGACGGCTTGACCGCGGACGCGCTGTCAACTTCGATAGTGGTTCTGGGCAAAGACAAAGGACTGGCCCTGGCTGAGAAATTCCCCGGCGTCTCCCTAAAATTGATCGAGAAATGAACAATAACGCTCAACCGGATCTGAATAAAAATACTAAAGTCGGGATGTTCTTTTATTTTTCCCAGCTTATGGATAAGCCGGTGTTGGATAAGGACGGAGTGCGCGTGGGAGAGGTTTATGACATCGCGGTCCAATCCAAGGAGGTCTATCCGCTTTCCAGTAAACTGGTTATCCGCAGAGGCCTGGTCAACCGCGGTTATGCCGGGATCATGTGGCAGGATATCGATTCGGTAACTTCCAAGAAGATCACCCTGAAAGTTGTTTCCTCCCAGGTCGTTTTCTCAGACGTCCGGAATAATAAAGAAGATCTGACTTTGCGCCGGGATATTCTTGACCAGCAGGTGGTGGACACTTACAATCACAAAGTGATCAGGATCAATGATATTCACATGCTGCCCGTGGATAACGCGCTGATGATCGCCCACGTTGATATAAGCGTGCGGGGCTTGCTGCGGCGGCTGGGGTATGAAAAATTCGCGGATCTTATTCTGCGTTTATTCTATCCTAAAGCGCCGTATCTGCACGTGGAAAATCTTATTGCCTGGAAATATATCCAGCCGCTGTCGATCAACCCCGTGAGCATGACCATCAAGGTCGATATCCCCCAGAAAAAATTCAGCACTATCCCCGCCGCGGACTTCGGAGAGATCTTCCAGGATCTAAGCATTCAGCACCAGAGAGCGTTATTCAAATCTCTGGAGATCTCTTTGCAGGTCAAGATATTTTCCAATATCGATTTCAAGCATCAAAAATCCCTGATCGAAGATCTGGACGAAAAACAGACGGTTGATCTTTTAAGCGCCATGCCTTCGGATGAGGCCACCGACTTCCTGGAAAAAATGCCTAATGACATTACCAAGGAACTTTTGAGCCTGATGGAGAGCAAACAGGCCAAAAAATTCTCCGAGCTTCTGGGCTATTCCAGCGATTCCGCGGGCGGATTGATGACCAAGGATTTTCTGGCTTTTGTCAAGGGCACTACGGTCGAGACTGTGATCAAGATGATCAAAGAGCGCTCCTTTAAGGTGGAACCGATCCAGTTCGTTTACATAATCGACGAGAATAACCGTTTTATCGGCGCGGCTAATTACCGCCAGCTGATGATCGCCAACCCCCAGGACCCGGTTGAGAAAGCGGCCTACGCCAAGACCTATTACGTCAAGCTCGACTCCAGCGTCAAGGAAGTAGCTTATTTAATGGAAAAATACAAATATTTTTCCATGGCCGTGGTCGATGAGAACGGACTTCTGCAGGGAGTGATCACGGTAGACGACATTTTAGGCCAGCTGATCGCCATCGCCTGGAGGAGAATGAAGAAGATCAAAGCTTTGTCCCGGATGAAGCCGTCTTTACAGCCGTTGGTTCAACCTGAGGTCCAGCCGCAGGTTCCTCCCGAAGCCCAACCGCAAGCGCAGGGACAGCCATGAAAAACAGACTGAAAAAATACTGGAGAGAAATAGTGCTGTTTCTCTCGATCATGGGGCCGGGGATAATCACCGCCAACGTCGATAATGACGCCGGCGGGATCACCACGTATTCCGTGGCCGGAGCCCATTTCGGGTATTC
This sequence comes from Candidatus Omnitrophota bacterium, assembly GCA_041309145.1. Classification (GTDB taxonomy): domain Bacteria; phylum Omnitrophota; class Gorgyraeia; order Gygaellales; family Profunditerraquicolaceae; genus JAPLLS01. The sequence continues at coordinate 3,699 of JBFZAG010000132.1, forward strand.
GCTGATCTGGTCGTTCTTTCCGATAATCATTGCCCTGGTGGTTATTCAGGAGATGTGCAGCCGGATGGCGGTGGTCACCGGAAAAGGGCTGGCTGACCTGATCCGGGAAGAATTCGGGGTCAAGGTCACATTTTACGCCATGGTCGTCCTGATATTTTCCAACATTTTCAACACTATCTCCGAATTCGCCGGAATCGCCGCCAGCGCCGAGCTGTTCGGGATCAGTAAATATATCATGGTGCCGCTGTGCGCGCTTTTTGTCTGGTGGCTGATCGTCAAAGGCACCTATAAAACAGTAGAGAAGGTTTTTCTGCTGGCCTGCGTATTTTATATTTCTTATATCCTTTCCGGATTCTTGTCCAAGCCGGATTGGGGCCAGGTGGCCAGGGAATCGCTGCATCCAGTGTTTAAATTTACTCAAGAGCACCCGTTATCATCGTACCTTCTGATGCTGATGGGGGTGATCGGAACAACCATCGCTCCCTGGATGCAGTTTTACCAGCAATCTTCGGTAGTGGAAAAAGACATCAAGATCAGCCACTATAAATACGCCCGCCTGGATGTTATTGTCGGCTCTTTCGTGGTCAATATTATCGCCTTTTTTATTGTCGTAGTCTGCGCGAACACGCTTTTTACCAATGGCGTACGCATTGAAACCGCGGCGGATGCCGCCAAGGCTCTGGAGCCGCTGGCCGGACGCTGGTCATCTCAGCTGTTCGCTTTCGGGCTGTTCAACGCCTCGGTTTTTTCGGCCTGCATTCTGCCGCTTTCTACCGCTTATACTGTCTGCGAAGGCATGGGCTGGGAGCTGGGGATTAACCGCCGTTTCTCGGAAGCCCCGCAATTCTACACTCTTTATACCGCGATCATCATGGTCGGCGCGGGGGTGATCCTTTTGCCCAATGTGCCCTTGATCAAGATCATGCTTGTTTCCCAGGCCACCAACGGTATGCTTTTGCCGTTCGTTTTGATCTTCATGCTCCTTTTGATCAACAACAAGCGGCTGATGGGCAAGTATGTCAACTCCGGTCTTTATAATATCATCACCATCGCGGTCGTGGTTTTGATGATCGCTTTATCAATAATTTTGTTCTTCAGCTATTTTGTTCACTAAATAACCTTTGTCAACCTACGCGGTTGCCAAGTTTGTCAACCTACGCGGTTGACCGCGGTCAACCGCGTAGGTTGACAAAGGTCAGATAGAAAGGAAGTGGTCTGAAATGGAAGTGAAAAAGGTAACAGTTGCGGATATTTTGGCGATGAAAGGCGGGCAGAAGATCACCATGCTCACCGCCTACGATTATCCGACCGCGGCTTTAGTGGACAAGGCCGGGATCGACATGATCCTGGTCGGAGATTCGCTGGCCAATGTGGTTCTGGGCTTGAAATCCACCACTGAAGTGGGGATGAACGAAATGCTCCATCACGCTAAAGCCGTTACCCGCGCGGTAAGCAGGGCAATGGTCGTCGGCGATATGCCTTACGAGTCTTACCAGGTCAATCCGGAAGATTGCGTGAAGAACGCCCGCCGGTTCATCGATGAGGCCAAATGCGATTGCGTGAAATTGGAATGGTTCGACCAGTGTCTTGATGTTACCGGTAAAATAATCAAAGCCGGGATACCGGTGATCGGCCATATCGGGCTTACCCCTCAGACCGCGGATAAATTAGGCGGGTTCAAGGTCCAGGGCAAAGACGCCGAGGCGGCCAAGCGCTTGATCCAGCAGGCCGAAGACCTGACTAAGCTGGGCTGTTTTGCCATTGTCCTGGAATGCGTTCCGGACAAGATCGCCCAGATGATCACCGAGAAAATAAAGATCCCCACGATCGGCATCGGCGCGGGCAAGTTCACTGACGGCCAGGTCCTGGTCCTCCACGACGCTCTGGGCCTGTTTGACCGCTATACCCCTAAATTCGTCAAAAAATATATTAATTTATCTCCGATGATCCTGGAGGCGCTGGTAGAATATAAAAAAGATGTCCAGGAAGGCAAATATCCGGGCCCGGAGCATAGTTTCAGCATCAAAGAAGAGGAACTAAAAAAGCTCTAACCGGAACAACCTACGCGGTTGCCCGGTGGGCAACCGCGTAGGTTGTTCAACCGTGGCAACCGCGTAGGTTGACAAAGGTTAAATAAATAGAAGCGTCCCCATTATTTTTTTATAGATTAGGTTCGGGATTTGTGATACAATCATTCTGTTTCGCGGCTGGAAAGGACCAGAATATGCTGGGGTGGGAAGGTGTGGAGAGAAGAAAAGAAGAGCGGGTTTTTATCCGCATCCCGGTGATTTGCGAATTCGCCGACACTCAGATCAAAACCGCCAGCGCTTTGAACGCGGTAAGCGGGGACATCTCTACCGGCGGGTTGTATCTGGAAATGGACTCTTTGGTGCCGCTGAGATCGGAATTGAACGTCCGTTTCCAACTGCCTCACTCGAAAAATTTGATTTCCGCCCGTATCCGGGTGGTTTCTCTGGAGACCATCAACAGCAACACTTTCGGGGTCGGCGCTTATTTTCTGACCATAAAAGAAGAAGACCGCCAGGAGATCTCTAACCTGGTCGAGCGGCTGGATATCACCAAGATCCTTAAGCTCGCCATCGAGAAGCGCGCTTCCGACCTGCATCTTCTGGCCGAGCAGCCGCTGGTCATGCGCATTAACGGAGAGCTGGTATTTATAG
>JBFZAG010000133.1:0-3084 GCA_041309145.1 Candidatus Omnitrophota bacterium
AAAGAAGTCCATATCAAGGAACAGGATTTTGAGAAAGCCGCGGCTTTAAGAGATCAGGAGCGGCAAGCCCGGGAAGAGCTGGAAGCCTTGAACCGCGACTGGTCGGCTCAGAAAGACAAGATCCGCCCCAGGATCACGGAAGAAGATATTGCCAAGATCGTGGCCCAATGGACAGGCATACCCATTTTCCGCCTCGAAGAAAAAGAAGGCGATAAGCTTATAAAGATCGAAGATCAGCTGCATAAGCATGTGGTCGGGCAGGACGAGGCTATTGCCGCGATCGCTTCGGCGGTCAGGCGCTCCCGGGCCGGGATCAAAGATCCCCGCCGCCCCATAGGTTCTTTTATTTTTCTCGGGCCTACAGGGGTGGGAAAAAGTCTTTTGGCCCGGGCTTTAGCCGAATACATGTTCGGCCATGAAGACGCTTTGGTCCAGCTGGACATGTCCGAGTATATGGAAAAATTCAATGTTTCCCGGCTGATCGGCGCTCCTCCGGGATACGTGGGTTACGAAGAGGGCGGACAGCTCACCGAAAAAGTAAGGCGCCGGCCTTATTCGGTGATACTGCTGGACGAGATCGAGAAAGCTCATCCGGACGTTTTTAATCTTCTTTTGCAGGTATTCGAAGACGGCCGGCTTACCGACAGCTTTGCCCGAAAGGTCGATTTCCGCAACACTATCATGATCATGACCTCTAATGTCGGCGCGGAGCTGGTCCGTAAGGCCGGGTCGATCGGATTCAAAAACCAGAAAGAAGAGGTTTCTTATCAGGAGATGAAAGATAAGCTCATGGAAGAGGTCAAGCGCACCTTCAAGCCGGAGTTTTTGAACCGGATCGACGATATCATTGTCTTCCGGCCGCTGGTCAGGGAAGATCTGGTCAAGATCGTGGAGATCGAGCTTGACCATGTCGCGCAAAGGCTTCAAGAGCAGAATATAAAACTGGAAGTTTCGGCGGAAGCCAAGGATTTTCTGGTGGAAAAAGGTTTTGACCCGGTCTTCGGGGCCAGGCCTTTGAAAAGGACCATCCAGAGATTTCTCGAGGATCCTCTGGCCTCCGAGATAATTTCCAAGAGATTCGGCGGAGGTTCGAGCATTAAAGTCAACCGTAAAACTACTGAGCTGATCTTTGAATTATGTTAAGCCGAGTAAAAAATAATTTGTTGAACAGGTTTTTGGGGTTTGTTTACTTTTTGGGGGGGATCACCAATTTAGCCGCCCAGAGCGTCTATTGGGCGTTCGTTCCTCCCTACGAAAGAAAGCGGGTCTTTGAGCAGGCCAAGAAAGCCGGAGTGGACAGCCTGCCGATAGTGGCGCTTATTTCGTTTTTTCTCGGGGTGATCCTGGCTTTTCAGATCTCATATCTGATGCAGAGGCTGGGCTCGGAGATGTATATCGCCAGCGTCGTCGCTCTGACCCTGGTCAGGGAATTAGGGCCGATCATCACGGCTTTAGTGGTGGCCGGGAGGGTGGGCGCGGCGATCACCGCGGAACTCGGTTCTATGCAGGTCACCGAGCAGATCGACGCTCTGGAGACCCTGGCGACCAACCCCATAAAATACCTGGCGGTCCCCAGGCTGATCGCCCTGGCTGTAATGCTGCCGTTACTTACGATGTTCGCGGATCTGATCGGCATATTCGGCGGATGGGTGATCGGCGTTTTCAGGCTGGGGATATCCTCCCAGCTTTATCTGAATATAACTTTTGATTCGTTATTGTTCAAGGATCTTTTTACCGGTTTATCCAAGACAATATTTTTCGGGATGATCATTGCCTGGGTAAGCTGCTACGAAGGCTTTAATGTCGAGGGCGGGGCGGAAGGCGTGGGTAAGGCTACCACCAAGTCTGTAGTGACTTCGTTCATCCTGATCATCGCCTCCGACTGTTTCTTTACGGCGTTATTTTACTTCATCTTTCCCTGAAAATGGCCGATAACAATATAATAGAGCTTCAAGGAATCTCCCGGAGTTTCAACTCCCACCGGGTCTTAAAGAATCTCAGCCTTTCGGTCAAGCGCGGTTCGACTCTGGTGGTGATCGGCCGTTCCGGCTGCGGTAAGAGCGTCATGCTTAAACATATCGTCCGGCTGATCCGTCCGGACAGCGGAAAGGTATTTATTGACGGCCTGGATATCTGGGGGCTGGGCGAGAAAGATGTTTTTACTTTACGCAAGAGAATGAACATGGTCTTTCAGGGCGGCGCTTTGTTTGATTCCCTTACGGTCGGAGAAAACGTGGGTTTTGAGTTGATCGAGCATAATTTGGTTTCTGAAAATGAACTTATGGACCGGGTAGAGGAAGCTTTATCCCTGGTGGGGTTATCCGGGATTTCCAATCTTACCCCTTCGGAACTCAGCGGCGGGATGAAGAAGCGCGTGGCTTTGGCTCGGGCGATCTGCACGAATCCGGAGATCCTGCTTTATGACGAGCCTACCACCGGGGTCGATCCTATAACCGCGGACAACATCAATGAATTGATCATCAGCCTTCACGATAAATTAAAAGTCACTTCCATCGTGGTCACTCACGATATGAAGAGCGCTTATAAGATAGGCGACAGGATAGCCATGCTTTACCAGGGCCAGATCATCGCGGAAGGCACTCCTTCCGAGATCCAGAACACGGACCATCCGATAGTCCACCAGTTCATTAACGGTCTGGCTCAGGGGCCTATAACCGAAACTGCGGAACATTTCAGATAACGGAGGATATATGATATTCGGCAAGAGCAAAGTTGAACTGAAGGTCGGGTTATTCGTCTTATCTGGATTACTGGTCTTGGCGATATTCGTCCTGCTTATCGGAGATTTCAAGAACCGGGTTTCGTCTTATAAAGTAAATTTTCAGTTTAATTTTATAAACGGGGTAAGAAAAGGCGCGCCGGTAAGATTCGCCGGAGTGGATGTGGGCCAGGTCACCGATATCAGACTTGTTCCTTCGCCCCGGGAGCATGCTACCAAGATCGAGATCGTCGGGATTGTCCGTAACGATATCAAGATCCCGGTTGATTCCCAGGTCTGTGTCAATACTCTGGGTATCTTGGGAGAGAAGTATATACACGTGATGCCCGGGAATAATTATTCCG
>JBFZAG010000134.1:0-21103 GCA_041309145.1 Candidatus Omnitrophota bacterium
CCGATCTATTTAAAAGAAAAAGCCGCTGCAAGTGTTACGCTTGCAGCGGCTTTTTTCTCTAAGCCAAAAGTTAGGCCTTGGTCACGTTGGTTGCCTGGTCGCCTTTAGGGCCCTGGGTAACTTCAAACTCGACTTCCTGGCCTTCCTCTAAAGTCTTATAGCCATCACCTTTAACAGCGCTATAGTGAACGAAAACATCTTTGCCGTCTTCAGCCGTGATAAAGCCATAGCCTTTTTGATTGCTGAACCATTTTACTTTTCCTTTTGCCATTTGTTTCTTGTCACCTCCCTTCAAAAAAAAACCGCAAAGCTTTTTTATGATATCCTAAGCTTTACGGTTCGTGATAGATACTTCAATTACTTTACTCCTTGATCCTTAAATCCCTGGTTACTTTATTACAAACAAGTATATCATTTCAGTATTTTTTGTCAATATTTATTATTCTTTGGTCTCCTTATTTTATTGCAGCTAAAGGCTATTTTTGTTATAATAAAGACTTTCCAAAGCTAAAAAGGGGGATTTTATGATAGATAGATACAGCCTTCCGGAGATGTCGGGGATTTGGCAGGATGAAAATAAATTCCGCATCATGCTTGAGATCGAGGTCCTGGCTTGCCAGGCACATAGCCGGCTGGGCCGGGTTCCGAAAGCGGCAGTTGAAAGGATCCGTAAAAAGGCCAGGTTCAGCGTCAAAGAGATCGCCAGGATCGAAGAAAAAACCCAGCACGATATCGTGGCTTTTGTGGCCAATGTTTCGAAATATATCGGCTCTGACGCCCAATATCTGCATATCGGCCTGACTTCTTCGGACCTTTTGGATACGACTTTAGGCGTACAGTTGAAACAGGCCTCGGATATCCTGCTCGGTGACTTGATCCGGCTGCAAAAAGTGCTCGCTGCTCAAGCCAGCAAATACAAAGAAACCGTCTGTATCGGCCGAACTCACGGCGTGCACGCCGAGCCGATGACTTTTGGCCTGAAGCTCGCTCTTTGGTTCGATGAGACCAACAGAAATATACAAAGGATGCGCGCTGCCAGGGAAGCCATATCTTACGGAAAGCTTTCCGGGGCGGTAGGCACTTATTCCAACATCGATCCTCAAGTCGAGACTTATATCTGCAAAAAATTAGGGCTGAAGCCAGTCAATATCGCCACTCAGGTCATCCAGCGCGATGTTTACGCCCAGTATTTATCCACTTTGGCCATCATCGCGGCCTCTTTGGAAAAATTCGCTTTAGAGATCAGGCATCTGCAAAGGACCGAAGTTTTGGAAGCTGAAGAGCCGTTCGCTAAAGGCCAGAAAGGGTCCTCGGCCATGCCGCATAAACGCAACCCTGTGGTCTGCGAGCGGATCTGCGGATTGGCCCGCATATTGCGCGGTAACGCTTTGGCAGGGATGGAAAACGTGGCTCTTTGGCACGAAAGAGATATCAGCCATTCGTCTGTGGAAAGGGTGGTCCTGCCGGATTCGACAATCCTTTTAGATTATATGCTTAATAAATTCATCAAGGTCGTGGAAGGCCTTTTGGTCTATCCGCAAAATATGCTGGCTAATCTTTTAAAGACCAAGGGGCTTATATTCTCTCAGCGCACGCTTCTGGCTTTGATGGATAAGGGTTTAAACCGCCCGAAAGCTTATGACCTGGTGCAGCGCGCGGCCATGTTGACCTGGAAAAGCCATAAAGATTTTAAGACTAATCTTCTGGAAGATCCGGAAGTCAGCAAGCTCCTCAACGCCAGAGACCTGGACAAGGTCTTTGACTTGAATTTTTATTTGCGCCGCGTGGATCTGATTTTCAGAAAAGCAGGCCTGGGGAAATAATTCTTCTCTAAACTTTAAACGCTTAATAAAAATATTTATTCTTATTTATTCCTTCCCGAAACGGAGTTCCCATGTTTTGGAAAATCGAAGTATTTGACCAGCCCGGCATTTTTGATGCCGTGGGTGCCGGCGTAGAAAAAGATATTCTCGACCTGGGCATCGATTCGGTCAAAAAAGTCAGCTTTATCCAAGTTTACCATATTGAAGGAGCGATCTCCCGTTGCGAGCTGGAAAAGATCTGTGCGGAATTGCTCGCTGACCGGATCTCCCAGGATTACCGGATCGCGGATGAGAAAAAACAAAGCTCGCCTAAAGGCGGGTTTATCGTTGAGGTGGCTTATAACCCCGGAGTCATGGATCCCGTGGAGGATTCCACTCTTAAGGCTATCCGCGATCTGGGCATCGGCGGAGTGACTTCCGTCAAGACCGCAAAAAGATACCTTCTTAAAGGCGATCTTGACGAGTCGCAATTAAAGACTATTTCCGAAAAACTTCTTTGTAATAAACTGATCCAGCATGTTGTAAAGTTACCTGCCTGCCGGACAGGCAGACAGGTAACACGTCACAAGTCGCAAGAATTAGGGTATAAATTCAGTTTGGTGATCGTGGATCTTTTAGAGGCTTCGGATAAAAGGCTTCTGGAGATCAGTTCTCAGGGGCAACTTTTTCTCAATGTCATCGAGATGGGCCGGATCAAAGATTATTTTGTGAGATTAGGCCGAAATCCTGCTGACTGCGAGCTGGAAACCATCGCTCAGACCTGGTCCGAGCATTGCGGCCATAAGACTTTCCGGGGGAAGATCGAGTATAAAGAAATTATAGGGTCACAAGTTCACAAAGTCATTACGCACAAGCGTATACCGGCGCCTCCGATGGCTTCGGGTACAAGGGCACAAGGAAAAACGTTAAAAATAGACAATCTTTTGAAATCAACTATCATGAAGGTCACTAAGGAACTGAACAAACCTTGGTGTGTTTCGGTGTTCAAGGATAATTCCGGGGTGATCGAGTTCGACGAGAAACACAATGTCTGTTTTAAGGTGGAAACTCACAACCATCCTTCGGCTTTAGAGCCGTTCGGCGGGGCTAACACCGGCATCGGAGGAGTTATCCGCGACCCGATGGGCACCGGGCTGGGGGCCAAGCCTTTTTTGAATACCGACGTTTTCTGCTTCGCTCCTCCGGACTACCCTTTCGCTAAATTGCCCAAAGGAACTCTGCATCCCAAGCGCATCGCCAAAGGCGTGGTTTCCGGAGTGCGCGATTATGGCAACAAAATGGGTATTCCTACGGTCAACGGCGCGGTATTGTTTCACGAAGGTTTTGTGGGCAATCCCCTGGTTTACTGCGGCACAGCCGGGATCATGCCTAAAGATAAATCCTTTAAGCTGACTTCAGCCGGAGAGCTGATAGTGGTCGTCGGAGGCAGGACCGGCAGGGACGGCATCCACGGCGCCACTTTTTCCTCCGGGGAATTGACCCATGAGTCCGAGACTGTTTCCAGCGGCGCGGTGCAGATCGGCGATCCTATCCAGGAAAAGAAAATGCTCGATACCCTTCTTCAGGCCCGCGACCTCGGTCTGTACACCGCGATCACCGACTGCGGGGCAGGAGGGTTGTCTTCGGCGGTAGGAGAGATGGCCCAGGAATTAGGCTGCCGGGTAGACCTGGAAAAAGTCCCTTTAAAATACAAGGGGCTGTCTTATACCGAAATTTGGATCTCCGAATCGCAGGAGCGGATGACTATCTCGGTGAAAAAAGAAAAATTAACCCGGCTTCTAAAGATTTTTAAGGCCGAGAACGTCGAGGCCACGGTGATCGGAGAATTTACCGATACTAAAAGGCTGCAGCTGTTTTATCACAACCACCTGGTCTGCGATCTGGATATGAAATTTTTGCACGAAGGCCTGCCTAAGACCGAAAAAAAAGCCGTCTATACCCAGCCCGAACACCGGGAACCGGCTATCCCGTTTAAAAAAGACCTGACCGCTCCGCTGAAAAAGCTGCTCGGCCGGTATGATATCTGCTCCAAAGAATGGGTGGTCAGGCAGTATGACCATGAAGTCCAGGGGGGCACAATGCTCAAGCCTATGGTCGGGGTCGTAAACGACGGCCCCTCGGACGCCGCGATCGTCAAGCCGGTGCTGGATTCCCGGAAGGCGGTGATCGTTTCCAATGGCATCAATTTCCGCTACGGGTTTATCGACCCTTACTGGATGGCAGCATCCTGCATCGACGAAGCTTTGCGCCAGATCATCGCGGTAGGCGGATCGCTGGAAAAAGTGGCGCTTTTGGATAATTTCTGCTGGGGAAATCCCGATAAGCCAGACCGGCTGGGATCACTGGTCCGCGCTTCCTACGGCTGCTATGATATAGCCAAAGCTTTCGGGGTCCCTTTTATCTCCGGCAAAGACAGTTTATATAACGAATACGCGGTGCACGGAAAATCACAGGCTATACCCGGCACGATCCTTATTTCGGCTATCTCCGTGATGGAGGATGCGGGTAAAGCGGTTTCCATGTATGCCAAAAATCCGGGAGATCTTATTTATATTGTCGGAGCCACCGCAGAAGAACTCGGAGGCTCGCATTATTACGGCTTGTTCGGTTCGATCGGCAATCAGGTTCCCAGGGTCGATCCCAAGAGAGCCTTGCCGGTTTTCCGGGCTCTGAGCCGGCTGTCTCAAGCCGGACTTATCCGGGCGATGCACGACTGCTCCGAGGGCGGGCTGGCCGTGGCCGCGGCGGAAATGGCTTTTTCCGGGGGCCTGGGTATGGATCTGTTCTTGTCGGAAGTCCCGTATGAGCCCCGGCAAAAGGCCAGGAATGATTTTGTTTTATTCTCGGAATCCAACTCCCGTTTTATTGTCGAGATAGACGGATCAGCCCGCAAGGAATTTGAAAAATCGCTTAAAGGCATTGCCCACGGATTGATCGGCTGCGTTTCCGGGGGCAGCGGATTCAAGATTTTGGGGCTGGACAAAGAGATCTGCGTGCAGACAGACATCAACGATCTGAAAGAATCCTGGCAGGCGCCGTTGCGCTGGTAAAAATAAAAAGGGGCAAGCATGGTCAAAGAAAAAAAACGTTTTATGGCTAAACACGAATTTGACACTGAAGACCCGTGGCGGATCTTTCGGATCATGTCCGAGTTTGTCGAAGGATTCGAAGTGCTTTCTTCCATCGGCAAAGCGGTATCCATATTCGGGTCCAGCCGGCTTGCTCCGACGCATAAATATTACAAGCTGGCCGAGGAGGTGGCTTATCTTTTGGCCAAAGAGAAATACGCGATCATTACCGGTTCCGGGCCGAGTTTGATGGAAGCGGCGAACAAAGGGGCCAAGAGGGCAAAAGGGTATTCCATCGGATTGAATATCCAGTTGCCTCTGCAGCAGCAGCCGAATCCTTACGTGGACACGCTTCTGGATTTCCGTTATTTTTTCATCCGGAAAGTGATGTTCGTCAAATACGCCAAGGCTTTTGTGATCATGCCCGGAGGCTACGGAACGCTTGATGAATTCATGGAAGCTATCAACTTGATTTCTACGGACAGGATACCGAGGTTCCCGGTCATAGTAGTAGGCAAGGAATACTGGAAGGGGCTTGTGGACTGGCTCAAGAACAGCGTTTTGAAAACCGGATGTATCAGCGAAGAGGATTTGTGCCTTTTTAAGGCCGTAGATAAGCCGGAAGAAGTAGTCAAAATAATCAAGGATTTCTATAAAAGCCACAAATCATTGTGTTAGGGATAATATGAGGCCCAAAGTTTGTATATTAAGAACAGCAGGGACTAATTGCGATAAAGAAACAGCTTTTGCTTTCCAGCAAGCTGGCGCCCAGCCGGAACTTGTCCATGTCAATAAGCTTATTTCCCGGGAGAAAACGTTAAGCGATTATCAGATTTTTGTTCTTCCCGGAGGATTTTCTTACGGCGATGATATCGCCGCCGGAAAGATCCTGGCCAATGAGTTGCGCTGTAAATTAAACCGTTCGCTTAAGGAATTTATCGCAGCGGGCAAACTTATTATCGGCATCTGCAACGGTTTCCAGGTCCTGGTCAAAAGCGGGTTTTTGCCCGGTAATGATGCTTTGGAACAGGAAGCCAGCCTGATTATCAATGACTGCGGGTCTTTTCGCGATGAATGGGTGTATTTAAAGTCACAAGTAAAATGCGTGTGGGCAAAGGACCTGCCGGCAGAGATATATCTGCCTATAGCTCACGGAGAAGGAAAGTTCGTGGTTCGGGATAATCAGGTCCTGGCGCGTTTGAAAAAGAATAACCAGATAGTTTTTAAATACAGAAACAACCCTAATGGTTCGCTGGAAGATATCGCCGGGATCTGTGACTTGACCGGAAGGATCCTGGGTCTCATGCCGCATCCGGAAAGACATATTGATATCCTGCAGCATCCGCGCTGGGAAAAAACCGCCGGCAAGAAGATCGGGCACGGATTTTTGATTATCAAGAACGGGGTGGATTATGCCAGGAATAATTTACGAAGATAAAGATGCCCCGAAAGAGTTCTGCGGTCTTTTCGGGATTTTTGGCCATAAGCAGGCCAGCTGGCTGACTTATCTGGGATTGTTCGCCCAGCAGCACCGCGGCCAGGAAGCCTGCGGGATCGTGGTCAATAACAAAGGGAATCTTTCGGTCTATAAGCACATGGGGCTGGTCAGCGACGTATTTAGCCCGGAAGTTCTGGAAAAATTAAAAGGCACGGCAGCGGTAGGCCATGTGCGTTATTCGACTACCGGTTCGAGCGTTCTGAAGAACGCCCAGCCGTTGTTGATCGATTACGCCAAAGGTTCGATCTGCATTGCTCATAACGGCAACCTGGTCAATTCCCTGGAGCTCAGCCGGGAACTGGAAGAAAAAGGCTCGATTTTTCAGACCACTACCGATTCGGAAATAATCATCCATTTGATGGCCCGGGCTAAATCTCAAGATTTGCTGGAAAGCCTGGTTTTCGCCCTGGAAAGGGTTAAGGGCGCTTACTCGCTGGTGATGATGGATTACCAAAAAATGATCGGAGTGCGCGATCCTTTGGGGTTCAGGCCGCTGGTCCTGGGAAAACTGGGCAGCGCTTATTGCCTGGCTTCGGAGACCTGCGCTTTTGATCTTATCGGCGCTAAATACTTAAGGGAGATCGAGCCGGGAGAGATAGTTTTTATCGACGCCAGCGGAGTTAAATCCATTAAGCCGAAATCTCTGCAGTTGAAAGGCAGGCATTCTTTCTGCACCTTCGAGCACGTTTATTTTTCCCGGCCGGATTCAGTGGTCTTCGGCGAGACCGTGCATATGGTCAGGCGTAAACTGGGCATGCAATTAGCCAGAGAGCACCCGGTCAAGGCGGATTATGTCATCCCGGTCCCGGATTCGGGGTTTTCGGCGGCTATGGGTTATTCCCAGGAGTCGGGGATACCTCTTGAAATGGGGATCATCCGCAACCATTATGTGGGCAGGACGTTTATTCAGCCGGCGCAGGATGCCCGCGATCTGGGGGTGCGGATAAAATTTAATTTGCTTAAAGACGTGATCAAAGGAAAACGGATAATCGTGGTTGACGATTCCATCGTCAGGGGCACGACTTCCAAGATCCGGGTGCGCAACCTGCGCAAAGCCGGATGCAAGGAAGTGCATTTGCGGATCTCCTGCCCGGCCCATCGCTTTCCCTGTTTTTACGGAATAGATTTTCACAAGCCGACCGAGCTCATCGCCAACAAATACGAATCCCTGGCTAAAGTTCAGCAGTATCTTGAAGTGGACAGCCTGGGTTATTTAAGTTTAGAAGGAATGATCGGCTGTCTTAAATACGAGAAGGAAAATTATTGCGCGGCCTGCTGGACCGGAAAATACCCGCTGCACGCCAAGGATGTGGATAAATTCGCTTTGGAACTGGGCTGTTGCGGACAGTCCGGAAAACCAAAGTGCGGACTTAAAAAATAATCACAGAAAGAGGTTATTAAATGAGCGGGATCTTCGGGGTGGTCTCAAAAGGCAGCTGCATGCAGGATCTGTTCTACGGAACGGATTATCATTCTCATCTGGGCACCCAGTTCGCCGGCCTGGCGGTCTGGGGCCAGGATTTAGTCCGCAAGATCCACGATATCAGCGGCACCCAGTTCAAGGCTAAGTTCTTCGCCGAGTACAAAAATATGCCCGGGGATAAAGGGATCGGGGTGATCAGCGCCAAGGATGAACAGCCGGTTTACGTCAAATCCCGCTTTGGCCCGTTCGTCATAGCCACTAACGGCTTTATCGAGAACACCGATGAGCTGGTCGATTTTCTCTATAAAGAAGGCCAGTCATTCAGCGAAGTAGCCGACGGCAGCGTGAACATGAGCGAGCTGGCGGCTAAATTGATCATCCGCGGAAAAGACATTCCCGACGGGATCAGGAAGATGTCCGACAAGATCCAGGGGTCATGCTCGTTATTGATCCTTACCGAGAAAGGTATTTACGCCGCGCCGGACCGCTACGGTTATTACCCGCTGGTGCTGGGAGAAAAAGAAGGGGCAATGGCTGTAACTTCGGAAACCTCGGCTTTTCACAACCTGGGGTATCAGATCAAAAAATATTTAGCTCCGGGAGAAATAGTTTTTATCGATAAATCCGGGGTAACGATCAAGGAAAAAGGCTCCGGGACTAATCAGACCTGCAGTTTTTTGTGGATCTACACCGGCTTTCCGGCTTCTTCTTATGAAGGGATCAATACCGAGGTGGTCCGGGAAAATTCCGGCCGGGCTTTAGCTAAAAGGGACAAGGTCAACGCCGACCTGGTCTGCGGTATTCCCGACTCGGGGATCGCCCACGCCATCGGCTATGCCATGGAATCCGGTTTGCCTTACCGCAGAGCTTTGGTCAAATACACTCCCGGGTACGGGCGCAGCTACACTCCTCCTTCCCAGGAGACCCGTGACCTGGTCGCGAAAATGAAGCTTATCCCCATCCGCGAAATAATCAAGGGTCAGCGGGTGGTTATTTGCGATGATTCCATCGTCCGGGGCACGCAATTCAAAAATTACACCATCAAGAAACTTAAAGAATGCGGGGTAAAAGAGATCCATCTGCGCATCGCCTGTCCTCCGCTGATGCTCCCCTGCAAATTCAATTTCTCCACCCGGAGCATCCACGAGCTGGCCGCCCGCAAGGCGATCAAGGCCCTGGAAGGCAAGGATATCCAAGACGTCAGCGAGTATATCGACGAAAATTCCTCCCAGCACAAGAAAATGGTTGAGTGGATCAGAAAAGACCTGGACGTGGATTCTCTGCAGTATCAGAGGCTCGATGACATGATCCAGGCCATAGGGTTTTCTAAAGAAAAGCTTTGTCAATACTGCTGGACCGGGAAACAGCCAGAGGGGAAAAAATGAAAAGACTGACTTACAGGCAGTCGGGAGTAGATATTCGAGGCGCCAATTCGTTCAAGGCTAAACTTCAGGGGCTGGTCAAAAGATCGCAAGGCCCGCAAGTGCTTAAAGGGATCGGCGGGTTCGGAAGTTTTTTCAGCCTGGCCGGGGAAAAGTTCAGGGATCCGGTATTGGTCGCTTCTTCCGACGGGGTAGGAACCAAGCTTAAGATCGCGGCCCTGGCCGGTAAGCATGATACTGTAGGTATTGATGCCGTAGCCATGAACGTCAACGATATTCTTTGCGCGGGAGCGAGAACTCTGTTTTTTCTGGATTATATCGCCTACAGTAAATTACCCGAGACAACTTTACTGGATATCGTCAAAGGATTGAACGAAGGCTGCCTGCAAGCGGGGTGCGCTTTGATCGGAGGCGAGACCGCCCAGATGCCGGATATGTATAAACCCGGAGAATATGACCTGGCCGGATTCTGCTGCGGGATCGTAGAAAAAAAACAAATACTTGATGGTTCAAAGATCGGGCCAAGGAACGCGGTCATCGGAATAGAGTCCAACGGCATCCATTCCAACGGCTATTCGCTGGTGAGAAAAGTTTTATCGATCCCAGAGCAGAAAAGAATGAGCAGGGAGCTGCTCAGGCCGACCAGGATCTACGTCAAACCTGTTTTGGCCCTCTTGGAAAAATTCAATCGCGCGGGAGAACAGGCGATCCGGGGGATCTCGCATATCACCGGCGGAGCTTTCTACGATAAAATTTCCCGGATACTTCCGGCTGATGTGGATGTGCGGATAAACAAAGATTCCTGGCCGATCCAGCCGATATTCAAACTGATTCAGGCCAAAGGTAATATTCCGGCAAAAGAAATGTTCCATACCTTGAACATGGGTATCGGCATGGTTTTGATCGCCGAGGCCAATGCGGCCGCGCAGATCCATAAGGAATTATCAGGCCTGAAGCTGAAATCCTGGATCATCGGAAGCTGCGTCAAAGGCCGCAAACAGGTAGAAATAATCTGACGATTTTTGCGGGAGACAAGCCTTGTCGGATTTTGGTGGTGGCAAGGCGTGAGTTAAATGAATCTGACGGATTTGCGAGCGAATGTCGATTTTAGCCAAAGCAGCTGAGTGAGCGAGGGGATCGAGGCCAATTGGCCGAGGACGGCGAAGCTGTTTGAGGCCGTCTCCGCAAGAGCGGGACGGCCGAGTTCTGCAGCCGCCGAGAGAACGAAGAACTTTGGCGGCCAGACGGCCAAAATCGACCTGAGCGAGTAAACCGGCAGATTCATAATACTCGTAGCCACCGCAAAATATATGATTCGTTAGGGAAAAATTATGAAAATATTAGTGATCGGTTCAGGGGGACGGGAGCACGCGCTGGTCTGGAAATTGAGCCAGTCCCCGCATGCCAGGAAGATCTTCTGTACCCCGGGTAACGCAGGGATCTCTCAATTGGCGGAATGCATTCCTTTCAAGGGGGACGATATTCCGGGTTTGGCGGAGTTTGCCAACAAAGAAAAAATAAATTTTACGGTTGTCGGACCCGAGGTTTCGCTATGCGCGGGTATTGTCGACGAGTTTTCCAGGCGCGGGCTGAGTATTTTTGGACCGGATAAAGCCGCGGCCCGGATGGAAGCAAGCAAGGTTTTCTCCAAGCGGATCATGGCCAAGTACAAAGTGCCCACAGCCGCTTTTGAGATCTTTGACGATCCCGACCAAGCCAGAAAATATATTGATAAGATCAACGCCCCCTGCGTAGTCAAAGCCGACGGACTGGCTGCGGGCAAAGGGGTGGTGGTCGCCCAGAATCCCGATGAGGCCAAGCAGGCGGTGGCTGCGATGATGGAAGAGCGGGTATTCGGATCAGCCGGAGACAAAATAATCGTTGAAGATTGTTTGCAGGGCCAGGAAGCGTCGATCTTGGTATTCACTGATTCCCGGGAAGTCATTCCCCTGGCTTCCAGCCAGGACCATAAAAGAGTTTTTGACGGAGACAAGGGGCCGAATACGGGCGGGATGGGCGCGTATTCTCCGGCACCGATAGTGACCCGGCCGATATTCCGGGAAATCCTGGAAAAGATAGTTTACCGCACTATTGACGGGTTGATGAAAGAGGGTATAACTTATAAGGGGGTTTTATATGCCGGAGTGATGCTGACTCCGGAAGGGCCGAAGGCTTTGGAGTTCAACGTCCGCTTCGGCGACCCGGAGACCCAGGCTATCCTGCCGCGTTTTAAATCGGATCTTTTGGAAGTGATGATGGCTACCTCGAACCGGACCTTGAGTAAAGTCGTTAAGTCCGGAGGATTGCAATGGGATAACCGGGCTTGCGCCTGCGTGGTCTGCGCTTCCGGCGGCTACCCCGGAGCTTACCAGAAGGATAAGGAAATTTCCGGGCTTGAGGATGCGGCTAAGATCAATGACGCAATGGTTTTTCACGCCGGAACAATGCTTGAAGGCGGAAAGTGCCTGACCGCGGGAGGCAGAGTGCTCGGAGTGACCGGTCTGGGCCGGACCATTAAGGACGCGGTCAATAAAGCGTACCTGGCGGTAGACAAAATCCATTTTGAGGGCATGCACTTTCGCCGGGATATTGGGTCGAAAGCTATCAATGTCACAAAGTCACATGTCACAGGTCACACGAATCTATAAACTACTTGTGACTTGTGTCTTGTGACGTGTGACTTTGTAAAAGCCGGAGGATTTATGAGTAAAAAGATCTGTATAGTCATGGGCAGCCAGTCGGATTTAGACGTAGTCAAGGCAGCGATCGAAATCTTGAAGGAATTTAAAGCTGATTTTGAGGTCAGGGTTCTGTCAGCTCACCGGACCCCCAAAGAATTGGCTGAATACGTAGAGGCCTGCTCTAAAAAAGGGGCTAAAGTTTTTATTGCCGCAGCCGGAGGGGCGGCGGCTTTAGCCGGAGTGATCGCCGCTCATACCACGCTTCCTGTTATCGGCATTCCCATGGAAAGCCCAAGCCTCAAAGGGCTGGATTCACTGTTATCTACCGTGCAAATGCCGGCGGGCATCCCGGTGGCTTCCATGGCGATCGGCGCTCCGGGAGCTAAGAACGCAGCTCTTTTTGCCCTGGAGATCCTGGGTTCAAGCGATAAAAAGATCTCTTCGCAGCTCGGCCGTTACCGGCAGGAAATGAAAGCTAAGATCGCCAAGATCAAGATCAAGTTATGAGCTCGACCAAAGTCATAAAGATCAACCCGGAAAAGCCCGAAGAAAAACTGCTTTTGCAGGCGGCGGACCTGATCCGGGACGGTGGTTTGGTTATCGTGCCCACTGAGACGGTTTACGGGATCGCCGCCAACAAGCTTAATCAAAAGACGCTGGCAAGGCTGGACCGGATAAAGGCCAGGCCCGCGGGTAAGCATTATTCCCTGCATATCGGGGATAAAGAGAAACTCGTGGAATACGCCAAGGACATCCCCGTGGCCGCTTTCAAGCTGATGGATAAATTCTGGCCGGGGCCGTTGACGATGATCCTGAAGTCCGCGGATAATAATACCATAGGCATAAGGCTTGCGGATAACAAGATCCTGCGCCGGGTAATAACTCTGGCTGATGTGCCGGTGGTCTGTCCGTCCGCCAATATTTCGGGAAAGCCGGCGCCGACTACTTTTTCCGCGGCGCTCAAAGACTTGAACGGCCTGGTTGATCTGGGGATCGATGGCGGAGAAACCCGTCTGGGCCGGGAATCAACAGTGGTCGACCTTACTGTCGATCCCGTGCAAGTGCTGCGGGAAGGGGCGATAAAAAAAGAAGAGATCCTGAGCGTCGCCAGAACTAAAAGCGTGCTTTTTGTCTGCACCGGTAATTCCTGCCGCTCGGTCATGGCTGAGGCGCTTTTAAAGAAAAAAATCAAAGACTCAAACCGCAGGGATATCGAGGTCTCTTCAGCCGGGATAATGATGGCTGACGGCTTAGGCGCCAGTTATGAAACTATCGAACTTCTGCGCCGGCAAGGGATGGACGTGTCGGGGCATGTTTCGCAGAGGCTGACCATAGATAAGCTCAATAAAGCGGACCTGATCCTGGTGATGGAGAAGATCCACGAGGACAGGATCGTCCAGACGGCCCCCTGGGTAACCAACCGGCTTTTTCTTTTAAAAGAATTCGCCCGGGTAAATGATAATGATTTGAATATTCCCGACCCTATCGGAAAATCCGCGGAATTCTACGAGCGGACGCTGGAGATCATCCGGGAAGCGGTGGAGAAAGTCAGTCAGATAATCTGAGAACTTCGAGAAAGGATTGATAAATGGAAAAGATCGTCATTGGCGCTGACCACGGCGGCTTCGCCCTTAAGGAGAAATTAAAGATCTTTCTGGAGAAAAAAGGGCTGAAGGTCAAGGATGTCGGCCCGTATTCCGCGGAGCGCTGCGATTATCCCGAATTCGCTTATGCGGCGGCCAAAGAAGTTTCCATCGGAAAATTCAAAAGAGGGATCTTGATCTGTAAGACCGGCATAGGCAATTCGATCGTGGCCAATAAACTGCCTCGAGTGCGGGCCGCGCTGTGTTATAATGTTAAGGCCGCGAAGCTTGCGCGGCAGCACAACGACAGCAACATATTGGTTTTGGGAGCGAGTTTCGTCAACGAGAAACTTGCCCGAAAGATCGCCAGCGCCTGGCTGGTCGAGCCGTTTGCCGGAGGCAGGCATCAAAGAAGGATAAACCAGATCCGCAAGATAGAGATCGAGATCGCCAAAGACAGATAAAACAAGGCGGCAAGCATGAAACATTTAAAGAGCATTGACCCGGAAATCTACAAAGCGATCAAAAGCGAGATCAAAAGACAGCAGGACAATCTGGAGCTGATCGCTTCGGAGAATTTCACTTCCCTGGCGGTCCTGGAAGCCCAGGGTTCGGTCCTGACCAACAAGTACGCCGAGGGCTATCCCGGCCGCCGCTGGTACGGAGGCTGCGAGTATGTGGATATAGTGGAGGAATTGGCGATCCGCAGGGCCAAAGAACTTTTCGGCGCCGAGTGCGCTAATGTCCAGCCGCATTCCGGGACCCAAGCTAACCTGGCTGTTTTTCTGGTAGCTTTGAAACCGGGAGATACCTATATGGCGATGGACCTGGCCTGCGGCGGGCATCTTTCGCACGGCCATCCGCATAATTTCTCCGGGATGTTTTATAAAGCGGTGGCTTACGGAGTGGATAAAAAGACCGAATGCATAGATTACGACGCGCTGGAAGCCTCCGCGCTTAAGGTCAAACCGAAAATGATCCTGGCCGGAGCGTCGGCCTACTCGCGGGAAATAGATTTCAAGAGGCTGAAGGCTATATGCGACAGGGTCGGGGCATTGCTCTTCGTGGATATGGCCCATATCGCCGGACTTGTCGCCGCCGGAGTCCATCCTTCGCCGGTGCCTTACGCGGATTTCGTCAGCTCCACTACCCACAAGACCTTGCGCGGGCCGCGAGGCGGATTCATTTTGGCCAAGGAAAAATACGCCAAAGCCCTGGATTCTTATGTTTTTCCCGGGATGCAGGGGGGGCCGCTCATGCATGTCATCGCCGGAAAAGCCGTGGCTTTTCTTGAAGCCAAATCGGATAAATTCAGGGAGTACCAGAAACAGATCGTCAAAAATAGCCGTAAATTCGCCAAATGTCTGGAGCAAAAAGGATTTCGCATTGTTTCCGGGGGCACGGACAATCACATGTTCCTGGTCGACCTGACCGGGAAAATGATCTCCGGCAAGGAGGCCCAGGTTCTGCTCGAGAGCGTCAATATTACTTTGAACAAGAACCTGATCCCCTATGATCTCATGCCCCCCCAGCAGGCCAGCGGAGTGCGCATCGGAACCCCCGCGGTCACTACCCGCGGCCTTAAAGAGCCGCAGATCGAGCTGATCGCCGGTTTTATAGAAGAGGCCATAAAATTCCGCGGCGACCCCAGGAAATTGAAAGAAATAAAAACAGGAGTGTTGGAATTAACCGAGAAATTCCCGCTGTATCCGGAGTTGAAAGGGATGATTGAATGAAAAAAGTCGCACGTCATTACGCACAAGCGTATACCGACGCCTCCGATAGCGTCGGGTGCACGTCACAAGTCACAAGTAAAGGCAAAAAACATAAAAGGATAAGCTGGGACGAGTATTTTATGCAGATCGCGCATTTGGTTTCCCAGCGCTCGACCTGCATCCGCCGCAACGTGGGCGCGGTGATCGTCAAAGACAAGCGCATGCTGGCTACCGGCTATAACGGCGCCCCCAGAGGGCTTAAGCATTGTCTGGAGATCGGCTGCGTGCGCGACAAGTTGAAGATCCCTTCCGGCCAGCGCCATGAATTATGCCGCGGTTTGCACGGAGAGCAGAACGCGATCATCCAGGCCTCGCTTTACGGCATAAGCGTCAAGGACTCCACGGTATATATCACTAACCAGCCTTGCATTATTTGCGCGAAAATGCTGATCAACGCCGGAGTCACCGAGATCGTCATCGCCGGAGGCTATCCGGACAAGATGTCCGGAAGAATGCTCAAGGAAGCAAAAATAAAAGTCAGAAGATTAATGATTCCCAAAATTCCAGCTGGGGGCTAAAACAGATGAGATGCTCATTCTGCGGCTATAAGGAAGATAAAGTGGTTGATTCCCGCTCCATTCAGGAAGACCGGGCGATCCGGCGCAGGCGGGAGTGCCTTAAATGCGGCAAGCGCTTCACTACTTACGAATATATCGAAGAGCCATCGCTAATGGTGATCAAGAAAGACGGGCGCAGGCAGCCTTTTGACCGCAAGAAGATCCTTTCCGGGATCATCAAGGCCTGCGAGAAAAGGCCGGTGAGCATGGATAAGATGGAAGATATTGTCATCCAGGTGGAGCGGGTCCTGCAAAAAAAGCCCGCCCGGGAGGTGGATTCCACCCGGATCGGAGAGCTGGTCATGGAGAGGCTTAAAGGGCTTGATGACGTGGCTTATGTGCGTTTCGCTTCGGTGTACCGGCAATTCAGGGACGTGGAACAGTTCATGCTGGAGTTAAAGGATATGCTCAATAAAGAAAAGCTTAAGGCCAGGAAAAAAAATAAACGATAAGGAGCTTAGGTTATGGTCGAGATGGAGCTGAACAAGATCGTAATAGACGAGAACAGGCACGAACAGCTGATCGTCCTGAAAGAGAAAGACGGCGACAGGGTTATGCCCATAGTGATAGGCTTGAACGAGATCGCCGCCATAAAATCCAAGATCTCCGGGGTCAATCCTCCCCGGCCTATAACCCACGACCTTTTATACTCCGTTATCAATGTCCTGGAGGCTAAAGTCGAGAAGATCATTATCGATAAGCTGGAGAATAATATTTTTTACGCGAAGGTTGTTTTTCAGACAAAATCCGGAGAAACCAAGATCGCCGACGCCCGGCCTTCGGACAGCATCGCCCTGTGCGTCCGGGCTCGCGCCCCGATCTTTGTCCAGGAAGATGTCCTTAAACAAATGGAAGCCTTCAACAAAGGAAAATGATAATAGGGGCGCTTTCCGATACTCACGATAACCTTCCCAAGATCGAAAAAGCCGTAAAATTCTTCAATAAGAAAAAAGTCGATTTTGTTTTGCACGCCGGTGATTTTGTCGCTCCTTTTGCCGTGGACAGGTTAAATAAGCTTTCCTGCGAGTGGCTGGGGGTATTCGGAAATAACGACGGAGAGAAAAAGGGGCTGGCTTCCAAGTCGCAGGGCAGGATCAAAGAGCCTCCGCTGCGCATCCGGTTATCCGGTAAAAAGATCACCGTTGTCCATGACGCAGGCTCCATCGATCTTGCCAAAGAAAAAGCGGACCTGGTGATATTCGGACATTCCCACAAAGCCGAGATATCCCGGATAAAGGAAAAACTTTTTCTTAATCCCGGAGAATGTTCCGGATGGCTTTCGGGACATTCCAGCGTGGCTTTGGTCGATCTGGGACCCATGGCCGCTAAAATATTCGAAGTATGACCTATGAATAAATTTTTCTCCCAATGGATAAAAGTGAACCGGGAATCGCTTCAGCCGGCAGAGGATCTGGCGGCCAGGAGAAAGATAAAACTTTATCTGGTCGGCGGAGCTCTGCGCGACATCGCGTTGAAGAAAAGCAAGCTTAATCCGGATTTTGATTTTTGCCTTAAAAGCGGGGCGATAAATTTCGCTCGTCAGCTGGCCGCAGAAATCAAGGGCGGATTCGTGGTTTTAGATAAAGAGCACGGCTGCGCCAGGGTGGTCAAGAAATCCCTGGGCAAGATCGTCACTCTGGATTTTTCCGATTTTCGCGGCAAAACTCTGGAAGAAGACCTGCTTTACCGCGATTTCACCATTAACAGCATGGCGGTTCTTTTAAGCGATATTTTAAACGGCGCAGGCTTTGATAAGGCGCTTATCGATCCCTACGGCGGCCGCAGCGATCTGGAGAAAAAGTCGATCAGGCTTGTTCATAAGAAAAGTTTTGACGATGATCCCCTGCGGATCATGCGCGCATTCAGCCTGTCGGCCGTATTCGGCTTTAAAATAGACCGGAAGGTCTACGCTCAGATCTCCCTGAAAAAGAACAAATTAAGATCGGTCTCTTTTGAGCGCATCCGGGATGAGCTTTTTAAGATCTTTTCCAGCCCGCAGGGTTACGAGATCATCGCGGGGCTGGATAAATACAATATCTTAAAGCTGATCTTCCCGGAGCTTAAGAAGATGAAAAGAAACAAGCCGCCATCTTTCAGCCGCTTGAATGTCTGGGCCCACACTATGCTCACTTTCAAGAACACCGAGTCGCTGATCAGGAAATTCGGTCTCGATCCCGTGATCGGCGGATATCTGGCGACGGAAATTTCTTCCGGCAGAAGGCGCGCCGAATTATTGAAGCTGGCCGCTCTTTTGCACGATGTCGGCAAGCCCCAAACTTTCCGCCTCAATAAAGGTAAAGTCCAGTTTCACGGCCATGAGCGGCTGGGAGCGGCTTTGGCCGGCGCTATCGCCGTCCGGTTAAAGCTTTCTAACGAAGAGACCCGTCTTCTCAAAAGAGTCGTGTTTTTGCATTTGCGCCCCGGATATCTGGCGACCAATTCCGCGCTGACCGCAAAAGCCCGATTCCGGTTTTTCCGCGACTCAGGAGAAGAAGCGGGAGCTGTTTTGATCCTGGCGCTGGCGGATGAGCGCTCCACTAAAGGGTATCTGCTTTTAGATAAGATCCGCAGGAAATACGAAAAACTGATCCCGCGGCTTTTGCGGGACTATTTTGTCAAACTTAAAGAAGTCCCGGCCGCGCGCCTGGTGGACGGCAACGATATTATGAAGCGTTTCGGGCTGTCTCCCTCTCCTTTGATCGGAAAAGTCCTGAAAGAGCTGGAAGAGCTCCGGGCGATCAAGAGGATCAAGACTAAAAAAGATGCTTTCAAGGCCGCCGAAGGAATTATAAAAAATGCTTAGTAATTTTCGGCAATGATATTATAATATTGTTTAGATAATTCAACCTGGAGGAAATCATGGCTAAAGCCAAAAAGATCAGATTTAATACAGCTGAAAAAGACATCCTTTGTGAAATAGGCAATATGTGCGCCGGCAACGCCACCACGGCTCTGGCGCAGATATTAGGAAAGAGGATCGAATTGGAACTCCCGTCAGTTAATGTCATCGAAGCGGAAAAACTGCCCTATTACCTCAAGATCGACCCTGAAGAATCGGTCATCGGCATACACCTGCAGATCTGGGGCGGCGCTCACGGAAACGCCTTGATGGTTTTTCCCACCAGCGATTCGCACCTTTTGATCGACCTTTTGATCGGCTCCCATGAAGAAAGAGCCAGCACCCTTACCGAGATCGGGATATCGGCTTTAAAGGAAGTCGGCAATATCGTAGTCAGTTCCTATCTTTCGGCCTTGAGCGCTTTTACCGGAATCTCGGCATTTCCTTCCACAGTGACTTTGACCAGCGGGTCAGCGAAGTCTCTGGTCAATCTGGCTTTCTCCGGATTAAGAAAAGACGAATGCCAGGAAATCATCCTGGTTGAGGCCTGTTTCAGCGAACGGAAAAGAGATCTGGCCGGGAGATTCTTCATTATTTTTGATGCGGAATCGATCGCCGAGATCTTAAAGAAGGCCAAAAGTATGGTCAATTAGAAGGGGAACTAGCCATGATCACCAAACCCGATTATGATATTTTAAGCCTGGACTGGACCTCTCGGACAATGGGCGCCCAGCTTGATCTGGGAAATGTCAGCGCGGAGATCGTCAAGAGGTTAAAGAAGGAAATCCCGGTCAAGAAAATCCGGCTTTTTCTCTGGGATAAAACTAAGCGCAAGCTGATCCTGGCCGCCTCGACCTCAAAGCCGGCGGCTTCAGAAAGTTTTTCCGCCAGCAAGGAAATGCTCCAGGCGGTCGCATCCAAAGAGCCGCTGTTCGTGAAATCAAAGGTGCTTATTCCTCTTAAGCGGGGAGAAGTTTCCGCCGGGCTTCTCGAGTTTTCGGAAAAAAAGGTATTTATTGAGAATAAGGAAAAAGTGCTGGAGCTGGCCGGATTTATCGCGATAGCCCTGGCTAACACCAGGCTTTTCATGGAGTCGGAGATCCGCACCCAGGATATGTTCAGGTTTAATGTTTTAAGCCGGGCTTTAAATCCTACCATCCACGAAGAAGAGATAGTCAAGATCCTTCTGGAAGGACTATCCGGGATCATAAAATTCGATCTTGCCGGGCTCTTGGTCATGAGCAAGCAATCCCAGAAATTCTTTATTAAATCCGGCGTCCCGCTATCGGCCAGTCTGGTGAATACCGTTAAAAATAACCTGCTGAAGTTGACCGAAAGTCTGACCAAGAAGACGCTGGATGGGAATAATATAAGTTCGGTAATCAATATCCCCAAGGGCAAAGTCTTGAATCGCAAGATCGGTTCTCATCTGGATGCTCCGCTGATCACTAAAGGCAAGTTCGTGGGAGTTTTGACTTTAGGCAGTTTTAACAAAGAAAATTTTTCCGCCCGCGACGCCCAGAATGTTTCCAGCCTGGTTGCCCATGGAGCAGTAGCTTTTGAGAACGCCATGTTATATGAAGACCTGCGCCGGACATATTTCAGCATTATCAATGCTTTGACCTCGGCGATCGAAGCCAAGGACGAGTATACTCAGGGCCACTCGGTGCTGGTTTCCAAATATTCCGCTTCAATCGCCTACGAAATGGGGCTTTCCGCTTCCATGATCGAATCCATTCAGATCGCCGGGATCTTGCATGACCTGGGCAAGATCGGCGTGCCGGAGGAGATCCTGGTCAAAAAAGGCAAATTGACCGATAACGAGTACGGAATAGTCAAAACCCATCCTGATATCGCTTTGAAGATCTTGGGGCCGGTGGAGTTCCCTCATTTTGTCAGCGAAGAGCATCTGCCCGAAGCGCCGCCGGAGCTGACTCTGCATCTTTTTGAGGGCGCTGACCTTTCTTCGGAAGTGAAGTTAATGATCTATCATCACCATGAAAAATACTCGGGCGGAGGATATCCCCGGGGGATCAGGGGAGAAGAGATCCCCTTGGGAGCCAGGATCCTTTCGGTTGCGGATACCTTTGAAGCCCTTACCGCAGACCGCCCTTACCGCAAAGCTTTTTCGACAGAAGAGGCGGTCAAGGTCCTTCGCCAGATCAGCGGAGAACAGCTTGATCCCAAGATCGTCGATGTTTTTGTCAAAGTTATCAAGGACAGGGGGCTGGAAACTTTAAAAGCGCAGGCCGGGATATAAGACAGAGTTAAAAAATATAAGGAGCGGGTTATTTCCTGAAGGAAATCAACCCGCTCCTTTTTATTAATGGCAGCATCGCGCATTACAGATTCTGCAAATAGAATGAATATTCCGGTTTACTCGCTCAGGTCGATTTTGCCCTCCGGGCCGCCAAAGGTCTTTCGCGGCTCGGCGCCTGCAGAACTCAGCCGTCCCGCTCTAGCGGATACGGCTT
>JBFZAG010000135.1:0-3946 GCA_041309145.1 Candidatus Omnitrophota bacterium
CGCTTTTAATTCAACGTGTAAACTCGAGCTCTTGTTGTATTTGATAAAAAGCCTGAGAACTTCTTTGGCCCTTTTAGGATCAGCGTTAAACGTCGCGTCCATCAAATAGACTTCTTTAGGCTTATGAGCCAGAATAAACTTAAGTTCTTTTTCCACCCGGGCAAGCGAGTAATAACGCACTTTTGGGAAATTCTTGTGGTAATAACAGTAGTTACAGCGGAAAGAGCACCCCCTGCCGGTTTCCAGAGGAATATCCAGGATATTTTTGTCTTGAAGATCCACCACTTTCGATAAATAAGGAGAAGGTATATTTTCCAGATCAGCCATCTGCTGCCGGTCAGGATTATGAATGATTTTTTTGCCATCCCGAAAAGAAAGACCAACGATCCCATACAGGCTTTTGCCCAGCCCGGACACTAACTCGGCAAAAGTCTCTTCTCCCTCGCCTCTTACTACCGCATCAATAGCTTTCTCCTTAACCAGGATCTGGTTTGCTCTGGGAGTTACTTCCGGCCCGCCCAGGACAATAAAGATCGCGGGATCTGTTTTTTTTATCTTTCGGCAAGTCTGGAGAATCTTTTCGACATTCCAGATATAACAGGAGAATCCGATCAAATGGGGTTTAGTTCTGATGATTTTTAGACAAATGTCCGCGGCAGTATCTTCTTCGTAAAAAACCCGGATTTTTACTTCAGGCGGGAATTTAGGCGCATTCTTACGTTTAAGCAGATAACTCTTCAAATAATAAAGAGCAAGCTGCAGGTCAGTCCCGCTTTGCACTCCGATCGACGACAATAAGATTTTCATATCTTCTTAGGTTCAAACCAGCGGCGGGTCTTATTGGAAAAATTAACCAAACTCAACATTATCGGCACTTCGGTAAGCACGCCCACTACAGTGACAAGCGCTGCTCCGCTCTTTAACCCGAATAAAGAGATTGCCACAGCCACGGATAGCTCGAAAAAGTTACTTGCGCCGATCATTGCCGCCGGAGAAGCGATTCCGTGAACTAAACGCCATTTCCTGGACCATAAATAACCGATAAAAAAAATGAAATAAGTCTGGATCGTCAGAGGCACGGCTATCAGCAATATATGAAGGGGATTCCCGAGTATAATATTGCCCTGAAAAGCAAAAAGAATGATCAAAGTCAACAGCAACCCTAAAATTGTTATTGGCTTAAGCACTTTTAAAAATACGTTTTCAAACCAATTTACCCCTTTCGCCTTCAATAGATACACCCGGGAAATATACCCGCCTGCAAGCGGAATAACCACAAAGAAAATAGTGGAATAGATCAATGTATCATAAGGCACCACAATCTGATTTACTCCCAGCAGGAATTTAACAATGGGAACAAAAGCAACTAATATAACCAGATCATTCACCGCCACCTGAACCAGAGTATAAGCTGGATCGCCTTTAGTTAAATAGCTCCAGACAAAAACCATGGCCGTACAAGGCGCAGCTCCCAAAAGTATAGCCCCGGCAATATATTCTTTGGCTAAAGCCGGGCTGATAAAAGCGGCGAATATGTATTTAAAGAATACCGCGGCAAATATCGCCATGGTAAACGGCTTGATCAGCCAATTCACAACCAACGTCACTGCTAATCCCTTGGGTTTTTTCCCCGCCCTGACAATGCTGGAAAAATCGATCTGCACCATCATCGGATAGATCATCAGCCAGATAAGCACCGCAACCGGGATGTTCACATGTGATACTTCTAACCTGCTTATGAAATTTACTCCGGCAGGAAATATTTTCCCGATGATCACGCCGGCGATTATACAAAGAATAACCCAAAACGAAAGATACCTCTCAAAAAACGGCAGTTTTACGCTGCTTGCCGTTTCAGACATATATCCGCCCCTTCTTCATAGAATTGATACGGCGCACCTTAAAATAATTTTAAAATGTATATGGCTGTATAATATAACCCCACAATGATAAATACCGCTCCGGTGATCTTCCGGGTGTAGTATTCAAGCCGGGTGATTTTATGGAACCAGTGGCTCAATGAAGTCATGCCCAGCGCGATCGCCACCGCGAATATCAATACAGGCAGCCCCGTCCCCACTCCGTAGATCAACATCAACAAAGTTCCGCCTTTGCTGTTAAGGGCAAGAGGCATAAGACTGCCGAAAAACAGCGCCGCTGAAATCGGGCAAAACGCCAGCGCGAAAACAATGCCGAGCAGAAAAGCTCCGGGTGCCCCTGCCTCAACAAGCCTGTTGTGATGTTTATGCGAAATGGCTAAGCCCGGCACGTTTATTTTTATAACTTCCAGCAAGATCAATCCGGTAATGACCAAAAGCGGCCCGAGAGCCTGAGACATATATTTCTGCAAGAACTGCGCCACCTGCGGAACGCCCAAGATGGAATTAACCAGGATAACCCCCAAAGCCGCGTACGCAGCCATCCTGCCGGCCGTATACGCGATGCCGGAAAGCAAAACCAGCAACGGATGGGTTATTTTCTTGGCCAGAAACGATATTGCGGCTATATTCGTAGCCAGCGGGCACGGGCTGATCGAAGTCATGATCCCCAGCCATAGCGCCGAACCTAAAGCAAGCAAGATATCCATCACCGCGCTTCCTTTAAAAATACAGCGGCTTCAGCTGTTACATAATCGCTGAACTTCTGTCGATTCCGGACATACTCCCAGATCTTATCCAGATTCTTCCACTTTATCTCCTTGCCGTCCTTGACCAGAGACAGGATCAGCGACTTGGTATAGATCTGATAATCATTGACAAAATGCTCGTTGCCGCGATCCTCCACATTAACCGCCTTGAATTCAAGTTTCCCTGAAACAAGCGCATCCTTAAATCCGGCCTCAATAGCCTCTTTACAATACTTCTCCAACATGGTACATGCATAACAGCGGAACTTACCGTGAAGGTAATAAGCAATAACCTTACCCTCTGGTTTATTCGCTGCGGCACATGCCGAAAAACCGGCGCTAACTACCGCAACAGCCGCCAGAAACGCTACGATCAACTTTTTCAACTTTCCCTCCGGTGATTGCAGACAATGCTTTATCGATAGAATCATCGTTAACCGCTGTTTTACCTTTTTCAAACCCCATATCCCTGAGGTTAAAAGCGATCGGCTTAAAACCCGCGTGCTCAAGTGTTTTTCTCGCGCATGCGACCGCGCATCCGTCAATACAAACAAGCTTTTTCCCCGCTTTCGCGGACTCGATCATCCCGGGAACATGCGCGCCGATACCGGCAAGACAAAACATCTTAGCCTGAGCGCATTTTGCCATTTTACGGCCGACCCGATCGGATAGTTCGCCGACATCCGCCGCCCCGGAACAAGAAAACACCAAAACGCCGGCCTCCTGACACATGCAGCTATTTTCCGCCATCACCGCCCCCACTATTTAGAAAGTATCTTTTTAATTTCATCCGCGGAAAGGACCTTACCCGCCGATACCACAGTTCCATCAACCGCCAGAGCGGGCGTCATCATCACCCCGTAGTCAGTGATCTTATTGATATCCGTCACCTTGGCTATTTCAGCCTGGATATTCAACTCTTTGACCGCCGCTTCGGCATTAGCGCTAAGCTGTTTACATTTCGGACAACCGACTCCCAGTATCTCGATTTTCATTTTTTATCTCCATTCTTTTATTTTTTCACAGCAGAAACTTTGATCCCGAATATCGCCCCCTCGGCGTCCTTAAGCTTCTCAAACATGGCATCCACGGGATAACTTGTTTCGCTGATCACCTGCACATCCCGGAATCCGGCCATCGATATAAAATTCAGATAATCGCCTTTCCTGACCGCTCCGGCAAGGCAGCCGACATACGCCTCAATTGAATCTTTGATCTCAGAAGGCAGCTCTTTAACCAGCACCAGGTCCGAAACCATCAACCTGCCGCCGGGCTTAAGCACCCGGAAAGCCTCGGCGAAAACCCTCTGTTTTTCCGGCG
>JBFZAG010000136.1:0-13886 GCA_041309145.1 Candidatus Omnitrophota bacterium
CGGCCATTGTCTCGATCTGCTGCCATTCCTGGTCCAGGTCTGCTATATTGACCATTGGCAATTGATTTGTTCCTGCCGGCAAAGGCAATGCCCCGGGTTGATTAATGATCGGCAGACCGCGGAAATCAATACCCCCGGGCTTATTGGGCGAATCAGGGACTATTGCTTCCAGGACCTCGCTGTTGCGCAATGAAAGCGGTTGGTTGGCAAAAGCTCTCTGCCGGAGAAAATAGGCGCTCTCGAAGTTCTTTCGGAATATGGCCGAGGCCCCTTCATCGATAAACTCGCTGCGGATCGCCGCTCCGGCAAAATGATTTTTAAGGATTTCAACGAAATTAGAGAAGGCTTTTCCGCCAAAGCCCTGATTCTGCAAGTCCTGCGGCATAGCCATCTTATCCCAGATTATCCTGACGTGCGGGGCCGACTGAAGATGCTGGACAGTGCATTTAAAACTGAACAAGATATCTTTGCCTTCCTGAGAAGCTTGGATTACGTCGGCTTTCAAGGCGCTATCAATAGATGATTTTCTTGCCACTGCAAAACTGAAGAAAACCGCCTCGGCCGGCTCAAAACTTCCTGGTTCTGAACCAGAGGCCGCCATGATCTTCCGCGCCGGATCGACTTTGGCCGAGTAAACATACTCATCTTTACCCGCTCCGGGATCAGCGGAATTTTTAAGCGGCCGTCCGTTGTTATAGTCCCGAGCGATCTTTCCCAGTAAATCAGAAAGCCATCCCGGTTCTTGCAGATCCCGGGATTTAAGTATGTTTTCTGTATCCTTAGCCGAAAACCGGCTTATCGGCGGTTTTTCAGACTTATTTTCTTCCGGGAGCTGAATCTTATCCGCTTTTTTACCTCCGTCGGCATTACCGGACACGGGAGCAATTCCGGCCATCCTTTCCTGCAGCTTCCTTAACTCGTCCGGCTGGAATTCCTTAAGGATCTCGACCAGATCGGGATCGGACATTATCTTGCGGACATCTTCATCGGATAACTCGGGACTGCCGGTTGAATCCTTGCTCATCGGAGACCGCCTCCCTAAAACCCGTTCAACATCCGCCGCATTATTCAATATCTGATTCAGGTTATTCGCGATATCTTGCGGGGTCGGCAGTTTCTTTCTGCCGCCGTCAGCGCTGCTTTCCTTAAAATATGCCAGGGTCGGTTGATCGTTCTTTATAATCTCCCCCATAAATTCCTCGGCATTATCAAAAAAGACCCGGGTAAATGTTTTGTCATTTTTAACATCGAATTCCCCGGGAAAATCCTCGAAACTCCTGGCTTTGTTTGTATCACGGTCGCTGTATCCGCTTTTAAGAGCCAGGGCGTAGTTTAAATTTCTTTCCAGTTTTTCAGATATGGCCAAAAATCTCAGATCGCCATTGTTGTCCGCTATCACAACTTGATACTTTGCTTGCGGGATATCGTTATCGGCTGTCATAGCTAAAGCTTTTACTATGACGATATTGTTTTTTAACACATAAGGCGCAGAAAGACCGATTATGGCTTCGGTATCCGGCTGGGCGCCCGAACGGGCGGCAACGCCAAGCTTAACCAGATTTTCCATCAGGCTTTTATCCTTGCCCAGGGCATCGAACTGCAAACCGGCGATGCTGCTGTCAATAAAAATCACTCTTTCATATTTGCGATCGGCGTTAAAAATATACTCGGGGTCAAAAGCAATTACCCTGGCCATCTCTTTATTCTGAGTGTCCTCTACCATCAGAAAAGGATAATGCAGGTTGTCAAATCTCGCCTTGCCGATCTTCCCTCCGTCTTTTTGAGCGCTTTTGGGCTGGCGCGAAGCGTTATACTCGTAAGCAAATTGCTCTCTGTCCTGGATAGGCTGCCATTGTCCATCCAAAAATACAGACCTGTTTATGGTAAAATATTGGCTGTCGAACATTTCTTCCGGCACGCTTTCCGTAGGACATTGGCGGGCTTTCTGCTGCAAGGATGCGATATTCCGGTAATTAATAGTGTAGGCGGTCAGAAAAACAAATTTTTTGTCCTGCCCCTTCAGCCTGCCCGCGGTAATGATGATTTCGGTGGCATCATTACCGGATTGCAGCGCTTGCCCGATCAGGGTATTGATGTCGGTTAATGACATCTCTTCTGTGCCTTCGGGATGGAAATGCCCTGTGGCAATAATCCTGTACCCCGCGCGGGAAGATTTCGGTTGGAGCGAAGCGATTCCCGCCGACCAGTCCGAACCTTCGTAAGCGGGAACGAAATTTTGCTGTTCCTGCACCTGGATCTCAAAAGCGCCTGTTGCTTGATTTTGCACCAGAATAATCCCGAATTCGAAGGAAAGCCCCTTTGTGTAATTTAAGCGCACTCCCCATTTTTTGGCCAGAAGATCGTCCAGAGAAACTCTCATCAGCGTTTGTTTGTCTTCCCGCACAAGCCATTTCGAAGAGAATTCCGGCTGGTCATATACCTGCACGTCATGCATGGAGATCGATTCGGGGGTCACGGCGGTTACGCTGTCAAACGGGTATATCTTTTCCGGAAAATCCGGATTGTTGTAATCTTTCGTATTAAGTATCCGGCCTGTCCGGTTTTCCCGCTCAGTAATGACGATTTTCTCTTTCCCCGGAGCAGGGTCAAATTCAACCGAAACAATGCTTTGCTCTTTCACAAAATTAATCAGCGCCCTTCGCTTAATATCTTTGATGCCTTTAGTTTCATCGCTGAGCTTTTCCAGCTCCTCCCCGGTCAACTCTCCCAAGGCAGCGATCACTTCTCCTCCGTCTTTTTGCTGACCAGGCATGGTCATATCATTCATCTCTACCCAGATATCGCGCATTTTCAGCAAAGCGTCTATTGCTTCAGCCGAGGAAGGATTTAACTGCTTATACGCCTGAAGGTCGCTTTCCTGAATCGAGGTTAACACGGCATACCCGGCGATCAGGTTATTGCGGATATCGTGCCGGACAGCCTGGGCTATCGGCTCAACATATTCATCGGCAAGCGGCTTAGTAATCGATAAGGGAAGCTTAAGGCCAAATTCGCTGCCCTGCCCTGGCCCTGAGCTGAAGGCGCTGACTTCGCCTTCCAGAATATTGGCGCTGAAATTCCAAACAAAATAAAGCCCTAAGTTTGAACTCTGGAAGATCGAGCGCAATTTTTCCTGCGGCTTGGGTGCGGCCGTAAAAATGTTTTTCTGTGTGTCTTCATCCATGCCCACGCCCTGGTCAATAACCTTTATTTGCGCCTTGTTTTCTTTAGACAGCAGATTAACCACGATCCGGATCTGTTTCAAATCTTGCTTGTTCCTCCCGGATGCTATTTCCTCTGCCGAATAAGATTTTTTTACGGCATTTAAAACATATTCCCGGACGATCAGCTCCAAGACCATCTGGTAAGTTCTTATGGTTAGCTGCTGCGGCTGCGCGGTTTGGCCGTCAATCTGGAACTCAACATCCTGAATGCGCACATCGCCGTCGCTGGCCGGCTTATCCATGTCCTGCTTTATCTTCCCGATAAAAGAGTTCAGGTCCAGATCGGTTAATTCGCTTGTTTTGCCCTGTTTTTCCGCCTCCTCAACCAACTCTTTGATCTTTATTAAAACCTGGCTTACCTCCTTGCCGGCCGGATCTTTCTTGATCCCCAAATAGGCCGGGAGTCTTCCCAGCAATTCGCATCCAGGTATGCTGGACAGCGTTTCAAGTTTATCGGCAACATTTATCCACAGCTTTTCAAATTCCGCTATTTTTTCCTTAAAGAGCTTGGCATTGAGTTTTCCGCCGTCAAAACTTTTTGCTGACTGCAACGCTTGGATATCGGAGATGAATCTATGGATAAACCCTTTCCCGTAATTGTCCAGCCCATTGTTTTTGATGAAGGCATTAACGTCTTCGGTAGTCGCAGGATCTCCGGGGGCCGCAAGAAGCATCTGCGCCGCCTGCAAGAGCGCTCCGTGAGCCGCCAATTCCCATTCTGCCCGGGACTGTTCGGA
This sequence comes from Candidatus Omnitrophota bacterium, assembly GCA_041309145.1. Classification (GTDB taxonomy): domain Bacteria; phylum Omnitrophota; class Gorgyraeia; order Gygaellales; family Profunditerraquicolaceae; genus JAPLLS01. Next base: position 3,962 of record JBFZAG010000136.1, read on the forward strand.
ACTTTCTGCTGCCAGTTGGGTTAATCTGGATTCGAATTCCGGCAAAGAGTGTTCCTGCTGTTCGGTCCCTTCCAGGTCGAAGATTCTCAGTTTGGACCGGGGAATAATCTTGACAAGAGCATCCCAGACTCTTTGGGCGTTGCCGTTAAGATTATCTATAAAAAACACTTCGCTTTCGGGTTGACCGAGCTCTTTGACATAATCGCTGATTATTTCCGACTTTCTGTTGGGATTTGGTCCGGCGAAAATAATATCCTTGTAATCCCGCCCCTTTTTTATCCCTAAACTCTCCATCACGGCGATCGTTGCCTCGCGCAGGCTTTCAGGGCGGTTAGTTATGATGATTGGCAGAGAATCTATTTCTTTAGCCGCATTGATAATGTCCCTTATCCCTTCAACTTCCTTGTCTACGCCGGCGGAGATTCCCAGCTTTTCCAGATAGATCGCTTCTTCGATAACCGTTTCTTCGGAAAGCGGATCAGCGCTCATCTTGTTTCTCATATCAAAGAACCTTGCCTGAGGATACATAAATCCCCTGTCGTCGTTTTCCCGGCTAACTACAGTATCGTCAAAATCCACGAACACCGGACTCCCGCCCGGAGCTTGGCGTATTTGCCCGGCCACTTCCCTGAGCGATCCGGTAATGACCGGGCCTTCAGTTGACGCGGTATCCCCGCCGGATTTTTGCTGAATCTTGCCTGTATCTGCGGACTTAGCGCCCAGGCCCAGCGTGCCCAATGCCAGGCTGAATGCATCAGTTTCGGCAGCAGCAAGACCCGGGATGACCATGCCCGCCAAATTAACTTTGACGATTTTCGCGCCGCCGGCTTCTGCCTGTGCTTTGGCGATACGCCCGGCGAGCTCATTAATTTCTTCTTCAGAGACGCTGATCCCCTTGTTTTTAAGTAAATCCTTGAGATCGGATAAAATCAGATCGAAATTAACCGGCTTGCCGCCGTCTTTTTGTTCAGCAGCTTCTCCGGCACCCTCATAGCGCCGAGCGCCCTCAAGAAGGATATCCTGGAATTCTCCGGAAAGGCCGAGCTGTAAGATCATCTCTTTAATGGTCGTCCAGTCTTTGGTGATGTTCCCGGTTAGCCGCAGCTGTTCGAGCGACATTTTGGCCAGCGGATCCCAGCTGTTATCCCGGCTCCAGCCGGCATGGAAATAATTAAGCAGCTTGTCGAGTTTTTCGGAAACTGTCAGCGTATCCGCAAAAAATGTCTTGTCTTTCAACAAAGCCACCGCCAAAATAATCGCTTTTTCCTGCAGCGCCACCAGGACTTCTTTCCGGGCCTGCGGATTGGCATATGCTTCCTCTGCATCGAGGATCAGGTCGGCCCAGGGCATCTGCAGCGTGTTCACAATGACCGCTTCTTTCGCCCGCGCCTTATCAACCTCCTCTTTAGAGGCTCCGGCGGCGGAAAGCCGGTCGGTTTCCGCGATAAGCGCTTCCTGCTTTCTAATGAAATCCGCGATCTCGAGAGGAAGCGGCTCGGCTTCCGCGAGCCCTTTAGCCAGACGATAAAACGCCTCGATCTGGCCGGATTTAATATGCCGCGCTCCCAATTTTATTTTGGCGTCAGGAAAATTGCCGCGTTCGATAAGCCTGCGCGCCTCCGCCTGGTCCAAGTCTAGAAGATCGACCAGCCTGTCGACATCAATGCCGTTTGCTGTTCGCTGGTTAAATGAGCGGATAAATATCCGGGGATCGATTATGGATGAAGTCTTGTGCGTAGGAACTGTCGAATCAACCTGTGCCCGCAAGGGCTGGTAATACCCCTGGTGGAACTGTTCGGCCAGCCAGGGCATTTTCCGTATCTGCTGAAGTATGCCCTCGATGCCCTCAACTGAGGAAGCCGCCAGCCCGGAAAGGCTAACCTCGCCCTTCGCTTTTGCCGCAACTATGGCGGCCAGGCTGGCTGTGATCGCCCGAAAAATACTCTGAGCATCGACGAATTTATTGTTGGAATTCCAGAAACGCATTTTATCGAAGGCATCGAGTTTCGCCCCATATGCCGACAGCTGTTCGCGAATGCTTTCATACGAGTCAGCGGTCAGCAAGCCCGAAATGTCCTCCGGTTTGCCCGCTGCCATTCCCGCGATCAAAACCTCGGTTGCCCGCGAGTTATCCTTTCCCCTCCGGTCGAATCTGGCATAGACGGTAGGCGTCAGGCGGATAGTCCGTTTCTCATGGCGGACAACGTTGCCCTCTTGGTCCTTTACCGCGACATCGATCTCTCCGGCTTCCCAACCATTTTTCAGCAGTTCCGCAAGCTTCTCTCCTTCGACCACCAGGTGTTTGATTCGGCCCTTTGCGTCATACGATCCAAAATTATAAGGATTAAGTCTTTTACCGTTTTCCGTAAAATCCCTGTAGAAGGAATCCCGCAATTCCAGCCGCACCAGCTTACCGCTCTCGTCGTAATAGCCGAGGACATTGAGGGTATGTTCTTCTATGGGAGAGTCTTGGTCATCCAGCTTATCCCGGGCAACAAATTCGTTGTTCTCGACGACCGGATTGTATAATCCGCGGCTCATATCTACGGGAGCTCTTACTTCCACATCCATGATATAAAGCTGCGTTCGGGCCAAACCCCGGACCCTATCCAGATACTCCGCGTACAAGCCCGCATCCCCCTGTTTCAGAGCGGCGTGCGCTTCTTCCATATCGGCGTTGATGAGACTGGTCTTCCAAAGTTCAAACAACAGCTGTTTTACGGTGGCTTGATGACGGCAATCGCCGATGCGCATCAGATAAGACAGCATAATATTGGTCTTGGAATCCCGGCTGTAATACACGTCAAAGAGGGTGTTCAGGGCCATCTGGATATTGTCATATACAGCATGGAACGGGCCGTGAAGATCCTGGAGTTCGGCGGTACGGAACCGCCTGGCAAGAGCATCGTTTACCGTCCGGTCGAATTTCTCAAAATCCCGCTCTCCTTCCAGCCCGAGCTGTTTCAACAATTCACGCGCCACTTCGATGTCCCATTTTGTTATCGCCGCTGCCCGCAAGGCGCCTCCGAAACCGGTCGCTCCTTCCACGTAGAGCGCGCCGGAGACGAAATTGGAATTAAGCCCGGAAAGGCTGTAGAACCTTTCCAGAAGCTTACTTTGCTCATCTTGCGGAGCGGACGGCTGCTTGAAGATCTGCTCTCCGGATTCGATCTGGCGGTGGCGCTCCTGTAACTTATCGATCACTATTTTGATGACCGCCTGATCCAGTACGCGTATAGTCCGGGTTTTTTGCAAGCTTTCCAAGGTGCTCTTGATCATCCACAGGTCTTCACGGTTGTTGATAAGAGCAAGCACCTTATCCAGCGATTCTGCGACATCTCCCGTAGCACGGAGTATGGACAGTTCCAGCATTGTCACCAGGAACCAGTAATCCTTTGATTCTTTTCCTTTGTCTTTGTTGGAGGCAAAAAACGTCATATCCGCCAACCGCTTAGCTTGTTCGTACATCTTCTTTGCCTGCGCCTGATTACCTTCTATTTCCTCGAGATTTGCCAGCCAGAAAAGAGTGTATACAGCGTTAACTCCGGGATAATAATCAAAATCAAGCAGGAATCCGTCCAGATAGGCCCTGTGGCAATCCTGGAGACTTTTCTTTCTGGATTCGGCAACGGCGGCTCTGTTACCGGCTATTTCTTCAACCGTTGTAGCCGGATCCAGCGAGAATCTTTTCTTATATTCCTCGATTTTACTTTCCAACGCCTGCTGATCGCGCCGGGACTCCGGCTTTTCCAGTTCAGAGAGCAGGCTGTCCGCAGCGCTATACATGTCTTTATATGCCCGGCCAAGGGCTCCGTATATTTCGCCGTTTTGGATCTGCTGCCATTTTTCTGCGGGCATAGCCTTGATCGCGGCGATTACGTCTTTTGTTCTGCCGACCTTGTTCAAGGCCACCAGGTAATATTCGTAAATAATGGTATTGTCGCGGAACTTCGGGTCAGCGAAAGATTCGTAAACCTCTACCATCCGGGAGAAATTGCCCTGGTTCAGGAACTCGATGAATATCATGGCAGCCTGTTCCGCAGTAGCCGTTTTAAGCAGATAAAGCATTTCTTCTTCCCGGGCTACGGCGTTTTCCATCCTTTTGACTTCCTCGAGCCGATCGCTGAACTTTTTGGCTTCTGACCTTTGCGTTGCGATCAGCCGGGAATTTTCTTCCGGAGCCCCTTGCGTTTTTCCCAGCACAAACCCATTGATTATTTCAGCCAGTCTTTGGGCCTTGCCGGCCAATAAAGCTTCAACCTCTTGGGCATATTTAGAATTTCCGGATTTTCTGGCCAAATTATCGACTTGATCTCTAAATAATCCCGGATTACTTTCCCGGGCTTTTCTCAACCGGCTTATCGCCTCTTCGCTGCGGGTTTTCAGAGCTTCCGCGATCAATTTGCCAATCTGCTCCTGGGGCATTCCTCCTCCCAGAAGAGAGATCCCTTCAGATACAGTTACATCTTCGGCCAGCTTTATTCCCAGCCCGGGCTTTCCCGGTTCTCCTTCAATATCTTTTTTGTTTTGCGGCTCTAACTTGATCCCGAAACCCTGGAAATCGAACCAGACATAATCTGAAATTTTGAGCAAGTTCTCGGGCTGAGAAGAACCTTTCCTCAAATTGTCGTAGTATTCGTTGAGCAGCCCGGCAAACTCAAATCCTTCCTGGCCGTCCTCTCCGGCCAACCTGCGGGAATACATTTGTCCCAACCGGATCGGCAGATCAATTCCTTGCGCTTTAAATTCTTCGATTATATTAAATATTATCGCGCCGGTCGCTTTCCAGTACTCCCCTTCGGAAAGCCCTAATTTTTGGGCATCATTTTCCACCGCGACAATAATATCAATATCGCTGGACTCCTTCAGCGGCTCGCCCCGGGGCCTGCCTCCGACGATATAGATCTCGATCTTGCCGATGTCCTGCCCTTTTGCGAGTTTACGGTATTCCTCTGCGATCCTTTGGGCCAGCCCCGGGAGATTCCGGTATATTTTCTCGAAATTCTTTATCTTCTGCTCCGAGATCCGGTTATCTATTTTTTCCCGATTAAAAAGATCGGCGATCATCCTGGCAATGACCTTGTCCCTTTTTTGGATCCATTCTTCTATGCCAGTGTTGCCGCCGTCTTTTTGGTATTTATCCCGGAAGGTTTTGATAATAGCCGGTATTTTTTCCTGAAGGTCCCTCTTTTCCCGGGAAGAAAGATCACCTCCGTTCTTTAGCTTGATCTGATCGATCAAATTTTCGAGTTCGCTCTCATCCTGAGTTTCGAATATCAACTTTTGGAAATTGTTTATTATGCCCGAGAAATTAACATCTCTCATCCCCAGCGCGAAGATGGCTTTGACAAACTGTCCGCGGATGCCGTTACGCTGGCTGTCCTCTTTCTTCTGAGCCTGATTCTGTTCTTCGTTCTGGGCTCCGGCCAGAGGCTTGTATCCGGAGAGTTTCTCCCCGAAACGGTACTGGGGGCTGAATGTCGTAGCCATTCGTTCGGGAGAAAGAACTCCGAAATCATGGTACTCGTTTTGTATGAAATTATCTTTACTGACCTGCTCCTTGAATTCATCCAGAAAATTTTCTATGCCGAATCCTTCGATAGCGAAACCTTCCAAAGCGCCTACCGGATTTTTCTTCTGAGAGAATATAAACACACCGGGGATCAGTTTTTGATCATACATCTCTTTCAGGGCCTGAAAAACCACTTGTCCCAGGGCCAGGCTGGAGCTGTTATAGATCGGGAATACCACCACCCCTTTTTCGGTAAAAGCCAAAACCGCGTTGGCGATCGCCTTGCCCGCTTCGTTATATACCGTCAAGAAGGTCGCGCCTGTCTCCAGGGCGTGGACCAGCGGCATATGGCGCTGTTCCCCGGTCGAAGGATTATAGCAGCCGGGAACGCCTTTGCCGGAATTCGCGTCCCGCAGAAAATCCATGGTTATCTCAACCCGCACTCGCTCGGGCTTGCCGTTGTTTTTCTCTTTATACCCCTGTTCAAGCTCGTAGGTTTCCTCGAGGATCCTCTCAACATCCCGGAGAATATTCTCCAGCTCCTCCCGCGCCCCGACAGCGAACTTGTCGGCAAAAGCCTTTGTTTTAATATACTTATCCGCGAATGCCTTGGCATCGGCATAGGTCAGCAATTCTTTTTCGACATGGGGAATGCCCCGGTTGTCCAAAAACTCCATCAGCTGATGGGTCTGGGCGGTTAGTTTAGCCGGGGAAAGCTTGCGAAAAACCGGCAGTAGCTCAGTCCGGAATCCTTTTTCCCAAAGCAAGGGAGAATATTTAGCGTTAATCAGTTTCTGGTAAATATCCCTATTCCAGGCGGCCTGAGCGTAAAGCCAGCTATTGAACTCCTGTAAGCTCCCGGATTCCAGGAGCAGCCGTTTCATCGCCTGCTCCACCTCCTGGTCGCGCTGAAGGAATGATTGCTTGACCCGTAAATACAGACCCCAGGCCTGAGCAAAAAGGGTGAAAGTCTCGGAGGAATCGAACAGCCATTTCGATTTCTGGGCCAGCTCCTGCGCGTCTATTCCGGGGATGATCAGCTTGATCGTATCCTTGCAGACTTCCTGATATAAACGCTCCAGCTCTTTGACTTGCGAGTTCGTCGGCGCTTTTTCTCTGCGCCCCTGGCCTTCAGCCGGCTGGCCTGACCAGAGCAGGTCCTGGACGCGTTTAAGGAAATCGTTTTGGGCCTGAGAGCCCAATTCCGCCCTTTTGACCAGGATCAGCGTATCCACGATATTCTTGAGCGCGTCGCGGGTATTTTTGTATTCGCTATCCGATATCTCTTTATCCGTTAACGAGCCTAACAGCGAGTTTATTGTTTTCTTCGAATCCTCATCCAGCAGCAGCTGGGCTGACCTTATTTCGGAAAGGATATCCAGGAAAGAAAGATCGCGTTTCTTGAAGCAATAAAACAGGATACTGTAAGCTATATCCAGACCGTCCTCATCGGCGTTCCTCAACAATCCGCTAAGGCGAATATCTTCTTTCTGCAGAAAAGCCAGTACTTGCTGTTTTTCCTCATCGCTCAGGCCGCCATTTTCCAGAAGCTCGGCGATCGCCCGCCCGGCCTTGGCTTCGATATCAAGCGGATCAAAATTAAGCAGATGCGTAAAAACCAGGGTGCTGGAGAAACGGGGCAAGCTGATGATCAGATCTCTTTGTGGATCCCAGGAATCCGCTTCCCGGCCCAGCAGGGTATTAATATCTCTTTTAGCGGCTCGTATCCCCTCTTCGATTTTATCCTGATACCAGGCGCCGTAGGCAACAAAGCCCTCTTGCACACCGCTGTATAAATCCATGATTGCCCGCAAGGAAAACCGGATTTTCGCCTTAATCTCGTTCCGGTTACCCTGCGCTTTTTTGTAGGATTCCAAAGCCTTGCCCAGAAAAGGCGCGATCACTTCTTGCGCCAGAATCTTGCAACCTTCCTCGAAGTAGATGTAGCCGGACAGGTTATGTTGCTTGTAACCTCCGTTTGCCTCGTACATGATCAACCGGGGAAGGACTTGTTGGAGTATGGCCGTATATTTATCTTTCAAGGGCGCGTTGCGGTCGCGGGAGATAGTTCGCAAATTAACGGTTAACGTTGCGATTATTTCTTTCTCGGTGAACTCCCAATTATAGCCCTTTACTTGCCCGGCTTTTTCCGCATCGGCTTTTTCCAGGGAATAATGAAACAGGTCAACCAGAAGGTTAAACGCTGATTCATTAAATCGAGCAAATGTTTCCACGATGCCAAGAACTGATACGCCATCTTTTATAGGAGCCGTTCTGGTAAGAAAAGGCTTCAAGATGCCTATGGATCTCTCTAAGAAACGCATCCCGGAGACCTTGCCCAGATAGCTGAGAACAAACACCGGCACAGCAACAGAAAATGTTATTAAGTCCCATAGCTCTGGCCCGATCCGGGAAACCACATAAGCCGCCTCTTCCCATCTGTTCACTTTGAATCCGGTCTTAGCGCCCATGCCCAGCACGCCCAACATCAAACCCAGCGTATCAGTTTCGGCATCACTAAGGCCCTCAGTAAGACCCGGGATAACCATACCTGCCAAGTTGACCTTTGCCGGTTTGGTGCCGTTTGCTTCTGCCTGCGCTAGGGCGATACGCTGAGCCAGCTCCCTGATATTTTCCGCGGAAACACTGACGCCCCGGTTTTTAAGAAAATCTTTAAGGTCGGAAACGATCAAATCAAAATTAGCCGGCTGAATCCCGCCCCCGTCTTTTTGGGCGATATTGCCGTAAAGCTGGCGAATAATAGGCTGGCGCACCCCAAGGGCCTCCTCAGCATCCGCAGCTTCTTTAATGACCTCTCGCGTGCTAAAGGCCGCGAATTCATTTAAAATGTTTTTGACCAAAGCCTGGCGTCTTGTCTCCGTAAGCTCATTCAACAAAGCAATGATATTCTTGATAGCTTCGATTTTGTTCTCATTTTGATCGCGATCTAATAAATCCTTTATTTCTTTAATTTCGCCTTTCCATCTTTCGGCAATTATAACTAAAGCACAATATAGATCCGGCGAATACGTGCTTTTCTTTAACCTGCTTGCATCATTTGTTTTTCTGAAAATCTCCAATTTGTCAAATAAGTCCCCGTCCTCGCTTCTGACATATTGCGGATCTATGACTAGCTGGGTCAGCTGTGAGATTATTTCATTGCCAGCGGCAGTTGTCATCTCGTTCATTTTATCGTGGACCATCTCGTGCGCAAACGAAGCAACCAAATCCTGCCTCATCTCTTTTAGTTTTTGCGGATCATTAGACTGAATAATTTTTAATACCTGTCTTGCTACGCCGTCCCCTACATCTAAACCGAATGTCCCGTTCCCCTGAAAATTGCCGGCCTGGATGATCCTGAAAGCGCTCCCGCTTGTTTCCCAGGGAATATATTGTTTCGCCTTCGCAAAAGCTACAGCGAATTCCTTGCTTATTTTCATGCCCATGCCATTACGATCCGACCGGAAGACTCGGAGAATTTCAGGATCTTTTATTGCGCTTGTCGAAGAAGTGACATCCGGCTCCTTAGAAGTCTCGACATCCCAACAAACGGATATAATTTGCTCTCTGCTCAACGAATCGCGAAACTTTAAATTAAATACCAAATTTCCGTTTGAGAAAAAATTTCCCGCTGAGAAATTATTTTTTCCGAAATACATGCTGCGTGATTTCTCATTATATTGACGGTTCTCTTCGGGAGACATTTCTTCGAGGGTCGCTGTTGACCAATCAAAATTTTCATTCTGATTCCCGTCTGCTTTTTGCTGAATCTTGCCCGTGGCTGTAGACTTAGCGCCCAGGCCCAGCGTTCCCAATACCATACTAAACGAATCGATTTCGGCATCAGAAAGACCGGGAATGGCTATGCCAGCCAAATTTACTTTGACTACTTTTGCGCCGCCTGCCTCTGCCTGCGCTTCGGCGATACGTTGAGCAAGCTCGCTAATTTTTGCCTCAGAGAAACGGACACCCTTGCTTTTTAGTAAATCCTTGAGGTCGGATAAGATCAAATCAAAATTAGCCGGTTTGTTTCCGCCTTTTTGCGAAACAGACAATGGCTGGCTGGGAGCCTCCGCAGCGGATTGCTGTTCTATATCCACGACCCCCTCTGCGCTGAAAGTAAAGGAAGAATATTTTTGGCGCAATACCGAGCCCAGCGCCGTTTTGCTCTGGATCATTCCGGCCTTGATCTTTTCAAGCAGCTGGAGAGTCATGCCTCCCGAAAAATAGCTCCTGATAGTCTGGCCATAGGCATTTGGCCGGTTTTCTTTGATATTGTATTCGCCGTCTTTAAATGATTTCTGGTAAGCCTTAAAATAGGCGTCTTTATTCCAGGAGAGATTTGACCTGAGATTTGTCAAATCCTTGCTGTTTATTTTTCGGGAATATTTTCCATTGTCGGTTTTATATCGG
>JBFZAG010000137.1:0-21707 GCA_041309145.1 Candidatus Omnitrophota bacterium
ATCTTAGCGGGGATATTGCCCACTTTTTTCTGGTCGGCATTTTTCTCGGCAGCCGCTTTTCTTTTTTTAGCGAATTTTCTCTTTATTATCTTTTCCAAAGAAAATTTAAAAAATGGCAACACCGCCGCTTTCTTAACCGGATTATTCCTGCGCTTGATTCCGAAAACAGGTACCAGCTTTTCCATTTTATACTTCCACTCAGCCGGCCGGCTGATCTTTGTTCCTCCGTCAAGCTTGTTTTGGAACTCCCAGCGCTCCCATAGATCCCTGACGATCTCCTGGCTCCTTATGCACCCCTGGCCTTTTTGACCCCAGTAATACTTATACACCCCGCAATTAGTGCATACTCTTTTGTGTCCGGTATCCGCGCATCCGATACCAGCGCCATTGTCGCAGACCTCAATATAAACGACTTTTTCTCCCCGGAAATTTTCCAGTTTAAAAATAATCTCTATATAACCCGCGTAGTCTTTGGGCAAAGCCAGTTCCAAAGTCTGATCAAAGAATGACGCTATCGCGTCCCAGGAGTTCTTCAACGCTTCTTCCAGCAAAAAAGCCAGATCTTCTTTTTTGTAGCGGCTTTGATATTCTTCAGCGATCTGCATGCCGAGGTCGATTACCCAGCGATCAAAGCGTTTCATCAATTCGTGCATACCGGCCTCGTCCGCTGTCAGGATATCCGGCAAAAAAGATCCTTTCTTGACTCCGGAATCAACGATCCTGACCTCGAACCCGATCCCTTTCTCGACTAACTCGCGCTTAGAAGAAGGCGAAAAACTCAGGCATCCTTCCGGGATCCGCATGATAACCCTGGCCCCCTTGCTCTCCTCTATATCCAACTCGTATTTCTCTTTAAGATAATCCGGAAATTGATAAACGATCGCGATTCCCGTATCCAGGGCGACTTTATCGACTATTTGGCTTATAAGCCCGGCATGCGACAAGGACTCAGCTTCGCGGCTAAAAACATCTTCTATGATCAGGATTACCGGAGCCTCTTTGTTTATTTGCCGTACCAGAGTTGATGCTGCCGGACTAAAACTGTTGGTTTCTGCGATTGCCACAAGGTCAAAAGCCGAATTATTTTTTCTGGCTTCCAGGAATTTTTCCCAACCTTCTTGCCCATTATAAGCGCTGACCGCCTGAAATCCCTGCTGGCGGAAAAATCTGGATAGGGTGTTCCGGTCGAACTGGTCTCTGACCACCACCAGTATTTTTCTGCCCCGGCCATAAGCTCTAAATCTATCCCATTCATTGCGCCGGCTGTAAAGGTTTTCCTGCGCCTGTTCGTAGGCTTCCGGCGAGATCCAGGGATTCAACTCCGGAGCGCTTAATGACTTCAAAAGCTGCGAAGTAGTTTTCAGAAACTCTTCTTTTTCGCGGCTTCCGCCGTCGTTCGGAGGCCCGCGCTGACTATTGGCCGATTTAAATCGTTCGAATATTACATATGCGCCCGTTCCTGATAAAGCCGATTCAAGCAGGATTATATCGGCCGAGGTAACGGCATTATAAATAACGGAAGCCCTAGCGGCATTAAATAGGCTGGTCAACCCTCCGGCTGTTACCGACATCCGGGTATTCACCGCCGCTCCCAACTTACCTCCGTCAGCGCGGCTTTCGTCTAAGCCGACGAATCGCTGTTTTTCGTTCAGCAAAGACTCCAGATTATTTATCCTCTCGCTGACTAAAGGGTGGACCGCGATATTGAATTTTTTTACCCGGCTAAAGTCTTTCCTCAAGCCGGCCTCATAGCCTTCGAAGGTTCCCGGGGTTATTTCTTTATACCAGCGCAGGGTCTGGATCTTAACTTGCGGATCAAGACCGATTGCGACAAGCAGTTCCAGCGAAAACTCATCTGCGTCTAATTCCAGCTGCTGTAAACTTTTCTCAACTGCTTTGATCTCATCATCGCGGCTTAGGGATGAAGATGCGATCAACAGACGGACTTCCAGCGCCAGGCGGCGGCCATAATCGAAGCTCACGATATGTTTCAACTCATGTCCCAGCACTCCGGCAAAACCGGCAACGCCGAATTTTGTTTCTAAAGCGCTGGCAAAGCTTTCCAGAAAATAAACATTATAAACATCGGATTCATCTTTTCCGTAAACCGCGCTTGCAAGAGAGTAAAATCGCTGCTTAAATATCAATTCGGATTCATCCAACAACTTTATACCTTCCGGGTGAATGTACTCTTTGAAAACGCTACGGTTATCCAGAATCGCTTTTTTCATTTCTCCGAAAAGAGCATGCCGGTTTCTCCTGCCCGACCCTTCCTTGAATCCGCCGTCGGCGCGGCCGTTATTGTTTAAATTCGCCGACCTCATTCTTTCCTGAGAATCCATAAAGCTGTTCAGAGCGATCAGGTCCGGAGCCCTAACGGCTCTTCCCACTGTTCTCCATTCAGCGTCAGGGAAAAAAGCCTGCACTTTCTTCGTAGGGGCGTAAATAGAAAATCTGTTTCCGTTATTCGACCTTGACGGAATATGGAACTTCCGGCAGAGATACCATACCAGCTGCGGGGCCACGCCTTTGAGGACTCTATCCCTGCACTCTTCCCTGTTCCAGGGCGCCACTCCGATAAGCTCTAAAGTAACGGTCCTTGCGTCCGAAACGTATTGTATATATCCCTCTACAGCGCCTTTCTCAGGGTCAAGAGCAAGAATATGCCTGGAGGCAAAACCATTGTTTCCTTCTAAAGAAGCAATTATATTCCCCACCGCTGACTGATTCAGCCAGATATCTTTTGCCGCCGCGTAACTTAACCACTTTTTCAGATTATCGGCATATCTTGTCCTCTCGCTTCCGGCTATACCCGGAAGTTCTACAGCCAAGAGCTCTTTAGAGAGACCGTTTATATTAATGACACTAAGCGTTTTTTCGGCGTTTACTTTCCGGATTTCTCCGCCATCTTTATCGGCTCTTTCCTCTTTTGACCGGGCTTTATTATTCTTAGGAACGGTCAAAAGGTGAAAAAGCACATTCTTATCGTTGGGAACGAGACGCCGGATCATGAATTTCTTGCAGGAAAACCGCTTGAGAAACTCCATAAAATCGATTTCTTCGCAGATCTTACAGGTATAGCCTAACTGGGCCGGGATCTTGGAGTAAATCCTCTCTCCTACGCTCTGATCGTAAGCCGCGTTGGCATCCCACCGGCTATGCACGCAGTCCGAACCGAGGATGCAAATTGCTACCGGCCTGTATTCCTCTGGCAAGCAAAGAAGATAGTCCTCGAGGGCGAGGTAAAGGATCTTCTCGGCGTTCTCATAACGCTTGCGCAAAGGCTTATCCAGCCAGTCCCGTTCAGTCTGGCAGTTGGTCACAAATACCACGTTCTTTCCGCTGACCTGGGCAAAGTAAAATCTCAGGTAACCGAGTTCCGAAGGCTGTTTAAACGGCATTGAATTCGTTTTTCTTATCCGCGACATTTCATCGCGGCTGAGCTTCAAGACCAGGTGCAAAGAATTCCAGAAACTGAAACGGGGACAGGCATGGTCAATAAGCGCTTCCCGCCAATAGCTGAGGCTCATTTCGATCTCAAAACCGAAAAGAGTGGTTACGGATTTCCTGAATCTGCTTATGGCGCCGGAAAGGCTTACCGTCTCCTTAAGACGCCGCCCGAGTTCAAAAAGTACTTCTTGGGAAATTATATCGCCCTTACTGATCCGGAATTCGCTGAAAAAGGAAGCCAGAAGTATTTCCAGTTCGTCATCGTACACTTTATGCTTACGGCTAAGTTTAAGGAACTCATCGACTGTCAGGGGAGCTTTATAATCGCTGAGAAGAGTTTTAATAAATCCGGCCAGCCGCGAAGAGCTCTCCGCTGTATTTCTGATAAAAAGCGGCTTATTTTCGACATGGTAATTCAGATAACTATTCTTTATAAGCTCCATGATCCGCTCAATATCTTTTTCGTTAGCGTAAGTCAAAAGGATGCTGAAAACAGAAGGAACTAAGAGCTGCGGGATTACGATCTTTATCATGGTTGGATTTTTTTCTTCCGGGTCTTTGACTATTCTCGCCACCGACAGACGTTCAAGGACGCCGAATACAGGCAGGGCGTCAAACGCTTTTACTCCGGTCATTCTGTAATATTCCTCAAGCGTGAATTTGCCTGAAGGGCTGCGGATCAAGGCAAACGCCGGATGCGATTCTTTCATCACCGAGTGATCCTGATAAAACAGGGATTTATTGACCTTGTCGGCATTCAAAGATTCCCGGAGCTTTTCAGGCGACGGGGAAAACGATGGCTTTAAAACCGCGGAATCCGAAAAAATGCTTATTCCTGCTTTGTTCCTTGTAAACCGATAGACTGCTATCCTGTTGACCTCGTCGAAAAATTTAAGATAGCCGTATACGGTTGTTTCCTGTTCGATTTGCGATACCCATAAGAGATTGGATTCCGCCCGGTAATTTCCTCCGATCTTTGTCAAAATGACTATTTCTCCGGTCTCGACTTCATATGCGATAAATCCTTTAAATAAACCAAGCGCCACCCCTTGCTCTACGTATGAGCCCTGGCCAAGTACAGAATAGGCTTTGTTGTCTGAAAGCCGAAGCGAATACCGGGCTTTCTCAGCTGAAAAACCAAAAAGATTGATCTTTTTCTGAAGCTCGCTGATTTTTCCCAGTTCTGCGGACAGCTCTCTTTCCAGGCCGCAGAGCTCGATATTAATTTTGATCCTTCTCAAAAGATCGATAATTTCCTCAAAATGATCCCCGGCATTTTCTTTCTTAAGAAGTTTTACCGCGATCTCTAAGAGCGCCATAGCTTCCCCGGCGCTTTCTTCTCCTTCCCGCAATTCCTGGAACACGGATTCCTTCAAACAAGCCGCCATGCCATTTCTGAGCTCAACAGACCTTGCCAGATAATCTTTAAGGAACGCCCTCAAAGATCCGTTTATTTCTTCCAGCGCGAAAGCGGCTTGAGCGACCAGCTCTTTTCCTCCGTCTTTGGAAAGTATCCTGCGCGCGGCATTCCGCAGATCAGCATCGCGGCTGGTCAGATAGGCGCCTACGAATTTAATCGCTTTAGGTTCGCGCGTTGCCCCGAGACTCTTGAGCGATTCTCTGGCGACCTCCCTGTCCTCGGTAAATTTGAGTATGGCAATAATAATATCTACTTCATTTTTTGCGCCCGAAAGCTCGTCCGCTGCTACTTTAGACAATCCCTTCCAGGCCTGATCTTTTATCTGCTGATCTTTGCTCATCAGATAAAAATAACTTAAAACATCCGCGACTGACTGATAGTTGCCGATACCGGCCAAAGCTGCGATAGATTCCAGGAGCGCCGGTCTCTTATAGGCGAATTTTTCCGGTTTTTCCAGCAATTTCTGGAACCAATTTCTGCTCTCGCGGATCAACATATACCTGACATCTGCGTCATCAATCGAAGCCAAGGCCCAGGCTATTTTTGCCAGCAATTTAGTATCGGTTTTCGGGCTGCGCAAAAGACTGCCCAGGCATTCTATAGCCTTGCGGTCACCTGATTTTGCTAATTCTGCCAGTTCTGCGACCGCACCTTCTGCGTCCGGAGTAAAAGTTTGAGCGGAGACTTTGGCGATCAGGCATAACACCCTGATGTACTCGCTGTCCGCCCCGGTTCTTCCGCCGTCTGCGAGATTGTTTTCTTCAGGTTTTTCCTGCAATGCCGATATTTTGCCGCCGTCTTTTCCTGACTTCTTTAACCAGCTGTCAGCCTCGCGCCTTATGATCGCCATCTCTGACTCTTTGCGGGAAACTTCTTTTAACGCTTCAAGCGCCTCGCGTGTGGCGATCTTGCCCAAAGCCGCAACCGCCTTAAAACGAACATGACAGGAGGTATCTGAAAGAGCTTCGATCAGAGGCTTTATCGCGGAGGGATCACGGATCTGGCCGAGCACCCTGGCGCTGGCGGCCCGGATCTGAGCGCAGGATTCGATGCGGGCCATATCATTGAACTTGAGAAAAGAAACCATGGCTTTAACCACGGTTGGAGCCGAGTCTCCTAATTGTCCGGCTTCTGCCCGCTCGCCGAACTTGCGAATGCCGTGGAAATAATTGCCCAGAATAGCCAGATGGCATTTTGTTTCCTGAAGATCATTAAGCAGGCTTTCAATATCCCGCTGCACGTCCTCGCCCCTGCCGCCGTCTGCGCGGCTGACGTTTGAAATCTTTCCGGAAGACTTGTATATCCCGGCCAAAGCAATGACCATGGCGTATTTGCTTTTTTCGCGCAGATCGTCTTCTAAGGGCTTTTGGGCCAGCAGGAAAGCGATCGCCGTATCCAGCTCTCCCAGAGAAGCCGCGAATTCTATTTCCCGCTCTAAGACGAAAAGATTAAAGTGCCGGTATACCCTCTCTACGCCCGGATCATACCCGCCCATCCTGGCCACCAGTAATTCCGCGACCTCATGAACGGCATAGGTGAGCGCAAAAAGGCCTTGCTCTTTTACCAGGGCCGAATCAAAGAAAATATAACCGTCAAATCCGGATAATTTCATCATCTCCCCGGCTAGCTTTTCTTCGCCGGACAGATCAGGATTATTCAAATCCAGCCAGGAATAATAACATACCTCTGGCCCGGAAGCGCAAAGCAATTCCAGATAATCGTTATCCTGCCGGGTAAGCGGTTTTCCCGCGGCCGCAAACATAGTCCTAATGTTTTCGATATCCGCTTTCTCGCTCGGGTCAAAAAATCCTATTTTGAATTCCCTTGCAAGTCGACGGCAAAATTCCGAAGCGGACATTGTTTTTATTTTTTCGATCCCGATCTCCTCAATTGCCCCGCGGATGAGAAATCGCAATAACTGCGCCTGGTGCGGCTTAAGCGGCGCCATAAGCTTGTCGGGAAGAATGAATTCCCGGAACGCCTTCTTCTCGCCGCCGTCGGCGAATTTGGCATAGGTAAGGATTTTACCGTCCTTATAAAAACGCTTGCTGCCTTTTTCGGCATCATCGCTGAGCAACCTTGCCCCTGCCAGAACATTGTTTCTGCGAATTTTCATGATCATCTCAAACGTTTTCAGGTCGATGACTTCTAATCCAATGTTCTTGATGATGACCAGCTTAGTCCCGTCCCGGGACAACGAAGCCTCCCGGACTTCTTCATTGCCGGCTGCATGTTCGTGAGAATAAAGAAGCGTTTCCTGTCCCAAAAATGCTAGCAGTAATTCCCAGGCTCCCGGAATTTTTACCGCCAGCCATGGCATCAACCTTTTGACCGCCCGATAAAGCAGCCCCTTCTCCTGCCGTATCTCGACCAGGGAAAACCGCATAAATTGAGGCACCTTGCCCCTGACCCAGAACCTGGGAAGAGTATTCCAGGAGCGGATCTTCCATTGTCTCCCTTCTTCATCACTTAGCGCAAAATCCCGGTATTTTTCCGGAGGGATATTGCTTTTCATGGGAGAGCCGATAAGCGGATATTCGAATTCGCCGTTCAGGAAGTTTTTCTTCCGATTATCTTCTGACGCCTCGGCGTACTTTTTGCTTTCGACAAGAACATAGCCTTCGGGGATCTCCGCCCGCATTACCGGATAGGAGGTCAATTGAAAATCTCTGAAAATGTCATTCCGAAAATCTTCTTTTGCGGGCTCTTTATTTGTCTCTCTGGTCTCAAACCAATGATCCAGCAGTCTCGCCTGCATAAAATCGCCGAAGATGCTCACCGCTGTATCGCTTAGCTCGTTCTTCTGGAAAGTATCCGGTTTGAGATTTTCATTTTCCGGGTCGTACATCTCTTTCCCGGAAAAAAGCCCGTCATTGATGTAATTATAGAAAGCCATATTATGGCTGCTGTCATAGACCCTCAAGTCCGGCAGCCCCCAGGTGGCTTTCAGGTATTCGGCAAGGCGGTCGAAATTCTTCATCTCAGTTTCATAAAGCGGCCTGAGCGCCCTGGAATTTCCGTGTTCTGTCAGGATCCCTTTTATCAAAGTATTTCTCTCCCCGCCGTCTTTTTCATTTTTTTTGATCGCCTCATGCCAGATCCGCGCCATTCTGCGATAACCCTCATCGTTCGGATGGCCAAGATCAGCCATATATTCTTTGGCCCAACCGGGATTATTCTGGAAACCGGAGTTCATGTCAACGATATAAAGATTATTCTTTGACCGCTGATATTCTTCGAGCATGTTCAGCAATAAAGCGTTGAATTCCGCTATAATCCGGATCTCTTCAAAAGGAGTGCTGGGAATTATAAGTGCCGCGTATATATCAATGTCGCCGTTATAACTGTCAAACCAAAGAATAGCTTTCTTAATATTTTCAACTGCATCTTTCAAGGGATAACCGGTAAGCCTCCAGCAGTCATTTGTGCCGATATGCAGCAAAACCATCGAATGTCTTGAATCTAACATCTTTGCCCAGGTCTTAATACTTGACCTGACTCTGATAAGCAAGCCTTGAGTTGTTTCCCCGTTTATTCCTGCGTGTTTTACCGAATAAACGGGATCGCTTTGCGGATCGCTGAACGGCCCGACAAATTCATATTTGTCGATACCCAATAGTTCCTGAAGGTGGGCCCTGTAGCCGAAAAAATATTCTTTAGGGTAGCCCCTGGTGATCGAATCGCCCAGACATAAAACTTTTGTTTTATCTTTATTTCCGCCGTCCGTGCGGGCGTCGTTTTCCACGGTATATTTGGTCATGACTCCGCTCTTTGAGACTTTCCAGGCTCCGATGACCCGGATCGCTCTTTTCTTTTTGGGCGCGGCGTCTGCCTGCAAGTCATCGGCGGACTTGTCATCTTTGCCGCCGTCGCGAAAAGAAGCGACGCGACGCGCCTCTGCGCTGCCGCCGTCGCGAAAAGAAGCAACGCGACGCGCCTCTGCGCTGCCGCCGTCGGCGACTCCCGCTCCCTTTCCCTGATGTTTCCGTGAGTTTTTAAATATCTCTCGGAAATTTATCATATAGGATAAAAATTCCCGAATATTCACTTCTTCTTTCTCAAAATCGCTGATATCGCAAGCCTTGCCGTCTTTAAAGGAAAGAACCGCTATTGTTTCAAAAGTCAATAAATCCAGAAAATTCTTGTACGCCGCATTGCTCACATAGTAATCGCTTTCGAAAAACATTGAGCTCTCGCGGGTCAGGTTCCACAAATTTATCCGCTCCTTCTCTTTCTGCTCCGGACTCATCCTGTCGAAGAGCTCGATTATAAGCGCCCTTTTAAGATCATCAGGCACATTAAAAATAAGAATCAGGTGTAAAAATGAAAGGTAATCCTCCCGGGAAGAGATAGCCATGCTGCGTATGATATCAATTAAATTGCTTTCCATCTCTGACAGCTTGCTAAATTGCAGCGTTTTCACCATTTCTAATAACCAGGGATTAACCCCCTCCTCTTGCCCGTTCCCTCCGTCTTTATTCCCGCGTTTTTGGGCACCTTCCCGGGCCAAAATTGTTTCCAGCGCCTCTGCTGCTGCCTTGCGCACAAAAATATCCCTGTCATCCAACAGCCCTAGCAGATAATCAATATCGGAATAACCGCCGATAATCCCAAGGATATATGCGGAATTTGCTCTCTTGAACGCGTATAATCGATCTGATAAAGCAAAGATCAACTCCTGTTTGCAAGGCGCTCCGATATTTATCAAAGCCCTTATTGCGGCAAGGCGGGTAACATGCTCTTCATGGCCCAGCTCTTTGATCAGCGTTCCCACGTCTTTTGTCTCATCTTCTGTTACAACCGGCGGGACGATCAACTCTCTTAATTTGGTCTCCGGCCCCTTGACGGTTCCGATGATCCCCTCTTTTCTTAAAGAGGCGCACAATGTTTGAGTGATGTAAGGCACGTACTTTTCCGGCGTATAATCCCAAGCGCTGGTGGCAATAGTCACGACAGCCGGACGCACCCCTTTTAATCTTAGTTCACCGGCGAAATCTCTGATCCTCGAACGAATCAGGTTCTTAACTTTGATCGCCTTCTTTTCAGGGCTGATCTCTTTTGGATATCCTCGAATCTTTTTTTGCCGGGACTGCTCGTTTACAAAACGCCTTTTCAATATAAAGTAATCCTGGTCTATATCCAGGATCACCGGAAGCGGCGCCTGGCTGAAATCAGGCAACTCATAGATCCGGCAATAATTGACTTTTAATGTTCTTTCCACAAGACCTTCTTCCAAATAAGCGGATACACTGATCTCTTTTTCCAGAGGGTCGGGCTTAATGAATTCCGGCTGGACGATCCAGACATCTTTGACCAGGCCGTACATCATTGCCGGGACGATAAATTTATCAATATCGTACCTGATGCCCGCTGCTTCTTCTTTGGTCCCGGGTCTTTCCCAGAAAAGATAAGGCTCGCTCATATCGTCATGGCTATCGACATGAATTAAGCTGAAGCCGCCCCTGAGATCTTTTGCCAGCCGTTCGATTTCCCAGCAGCTGTAAGCTATGCCGTGGTGGCGCATATAATAAACCGGGGGAATAAAGAGAAACTTAACCGCAACCGGCTCCGGAGATATCAGTAAACCTCCGTCAGCGCTATCGGGAGAGTCCCGCAAAAGAGACAGGTAAGGAATATCTAAAAACGTGGGACAGACTACTACCGTGGTATTTTGGACTCCGGCGATCGCTTTTTTTAGTTTTTCATAATAATTGATAATACAGCCGCTCTGTTCAAACAGCTTGAGATTAAGTATTACCGTGGTCTGGCGGCCTGACGCCACGGCGCGCTCTTCAGCTTTCAGAATTATCGCTGCCGCTTGATCTACCGGCGTAGAATGTTCGCCTATCAGCACGCCGTCGACTTCGGGAATATTGACGTACTGGTCAACATTGCCGACATCCACTAACCTGCCGTACAACAGCCTGATTTTCCGGGCCTCTTCCCAACCGTAGCCGCAGTCTTCAGCCAGCGATTTGCGCAGTTGAGCGAAGAAATTCCTCACTTCCTGCGTGTCCATCGCCTTGCGCTCTTCCGGCTTTTGCTGCAGGACCCACCAGGGAAGATAAACCACGACGACACGGCTGATCTGATCCTTAGGCACATCCTGAAGAGCGGTTATTAAGCGGTATAAAATGGCGACCTTGGAGCGGCCGGAGCTTCTTTCTTCCATGGTGTCAGTGATACAAATAACCGGGGTCATATTATTCTTCAGCGCCGCGATGACTTTTTTATTGACCAGTTCATACGGCTCCTCTACCCCGACTGTCCCTGTGGTGCGCTCCGGATGCCCGAGTATTACATAAGTTACGCCCTCCCTGGCCAGCCCGGCCGGCGAGATCTCTCCCGTATACGGCCCGACATCGGAATAGAACATATTCTGTGCGCCGATGTGGATCTCTCCGCCGTCTTTTTTGGCCCGAATGGAACTCGCAGTTGGGATACCGGGAAGCATTTTATAGAGTATTTTTTGCCTGAACCATTTGTTCTTGATCTCCGCAAATATCCTCACTGTCTCATAAAAACCTACGTCAAAGCCCCTTTTTCCTGACGTCATTTCCTTGAAAAGATCCCAGGCCGCGACATATCCGTTTATCCTTATTTCCAGTATGACTTTTTCCCAAGCTTCTTCAGTAGGGATCTTCTTCTGTTTTTCCTGACCAGGAACTTTCTTTTGTTTTACCAGGCCCTTTGCGTTTATACTGTTTACTAATTCCCTGGCTTTAGGCGAGAGCGAGTAAAAACTTTTTTTATTGCGCTCTATCATTCCATGCCTTTTCAGCACCGGGAAAATTCTTCTGCGGATAACAGGATTAGATACTTTTAACCTGGTAGCTATTTTTTCGGATAAAAGGCCCTGGTTCAGGTATAAAAGACAGTCCAGCGCTTTTTCGGACTCTCTTTTCCCCTTGACTAATTGCTCTGAAGTCAGGAACAGGTCGACTTTTTTATCGGATACGTATATTCCTTCTCCGATCTTGCGCAACATCCCTGCGGCGAACAATCTTTCTAAAACACGGCTGCTCTTTATTTCCTCGCTGATAATGAACAGATCGGCTTCTATGATGTCAAAAAGCAAGTCTTGCGCTTCCTGGATGCCTTTTTCATCAAGGTCAAAAGAACTTAAAAATTGCGGTATTTTCTTTAGATGTTTCCAGGAGTGCGAAGTCCTCCTCACTCTCAGATTTTCTTCTTCCAGGAATCTGGAAGCCCATACCGGCTTATTCCGTCTCTCTGCCAAAGCCCGCATCATTTGCCTGAGAGGCATATTCTGATTTTCCCGCAGCACTGCCGCCATATCTTTGTCCTGCCGGGCAATTTCTTTTGCCTTTGCGCTAATTGAGCGCTCGCTGATGATCTTTTTATCTTGGCCTAAGATCTCAACTGATCTGCGATATTTTCCGTTTGAGCGCACAAATGCGGCTTTTATATCCTCATCCGAAACTTTGTATCCCTCAAATAAACTGAGGAAACGCGCGGTCATCACCCTGCTCTCCATATTTATCTTGAGGGCCGAGTTTAGTTCATCCGTGATTGCTTTGGGTGTTTTCTTGACTTCGGGCCGCGCTAAGATCTCTTTTACCATTTCGGCCAATTCCTCTTCAATAATAAGCTTTTCGTGAGCCTTCAGGAAGGTTATCGCGGTTTCCAGGGCGCCTTTGTCCCTGAACGCAACAGACCGGAAATTGTACCGCACGTTACCTAAGTCTGTCCGGCCCGTTATTCCATCTCTTTCTAATTCTTTAAGCTTCTTGCCCACAGTACTTGGATCAAGGCCGGTATCAACGGCTATTTCTTTGATCGTTTTTATGCTTGAGCCTCTGAGGCTCTTCAGGATCTTGTACACCCGCTTGTTCTTCACCTCTTCGCGCTTCATCAAACAATAAGAAATTGTTTTTTCTCCGCCGTCGGCCTGACCGCTGTCATAGCTGCGCGAAAGCACTTTGGTAGTGCAGCACAACCCCCCCCCATAAATTATCGAGGTTTCCATATTCGCTACCGGAATCACTTTATAACCCAAATTTCTATAGCATTCGGCGGCTTGGGCGTTGGCCAGATCAATATAGGGGAATAATGTTTCTTTGTTCCAGCTGTCAATTGAAAAATCGTCGTACATCGGAACGTACGCTCTTTTTTCCGGAAGAGTTTCCAGGCGGACATTATTGTAAGACAAGAGGATCAATCTGTTTCCTAACGCTAAAAACGAAGCCGGGATCCTGGCGACCTTGAATCCTGCTTCCTTGAAGCAGTCGGCGGCCTGATCCAGTTCGCGCTTGAGGTTAATAAGCTCTATCTTGCTAGCTTCTAACTTTTGCAATAAAGAATTTAAAGCGGGAACCTTGAGAAAATCAGCGATATCTGCGACCAGGATCTCTTTATAATTTAAGTAAGTAACCCACATGTCTAAATCCAATTTAATATCGGATAAGTCCACACAAACAACTTCGCGGTCACCGGCTATATTCTTGAATCCGGTATTGAACTGTCCGTCCTCAAAGAAAACAGCAGGATAGCGCTTTTTCTGCCATCGCGCCGCATCAAAGTTCGAACTTCCGGATTCCAGCCCGGCAAAAATAAATTTGTCTCCGACAATGACATTGGCCGGAGATACCGAATCTATGCCCTGATTGGATATTCGCTCAAAACCTTTATCCCACAAATAATTAGAATCGAATATTGCCTGTGATCCGTAGCGCGCTCCGCTGCCTTCGGGGACCAGCATGAGCCTCTTGTCCTCCATAACGTATACGCTGTCATTGGCCCAGCGCGAAAAACTGTTTTTCGCTGAGACTATATCTATCCGTCCGTAATCTTCCTCTTTCAAACTGAAAAGCTGGCGGTGTATCGGATCATCGGCTGCCGCTGAATGGCAAATAATGATCCTCGCGTCAAGATCGAAGCTCTTGATCACCTGGCGGATCCGGGGGTGGGTGTCGGAGGCGAACTCGGAAAAATGCAGCGCTTCGCAAAATACCATTATTTCCTTGATCTTGCCTTCAGTATCGCTTAATAGAACCGGCGATTCCTGTTTACCGCCGTCAAAAAGATTATCTGAAAAAGCGCCTTGGCGATCTTTTCTTTCGACCGGGCCGTAAAACCGGGTTACCTCTCCGTAAATCCCGCCGCGCAGCTCATCCAGCGTGTGCAAGACCCGGTAATCTTTTCCCAGCTTGCTTTCCCACCAATAAGTCGAAAAGCGCCGCGCCGCATGAGTAACCTTCACGACCTTCTTTCCTTCTTGCTCCATTTCGATCTCATATACCGCGATCTCCGCTTCGCGCTCTGTCGCCACCCTCCTGTATCCGAAACTCGCTTTATACAGATTGTCGAGATTATTGCGATGGTTGGCCATACGCTCGTCAGTTACCAAAAAAGTCCAGGCTATACAGTCATACTCCTGATCTTCATCGACTATCCGGGCGATCTCTAAATTAGGATGTTCCCGGGCATCGTCCCGGTCGGCAAAGCGCTCCCATTTTTTTACGTACCTGGCGATATCCATCAGCTCGAAAAACTGCGCTATGCACTCCCCGCCGTCTTTGGCTTTACCGCATAACCCATTTTCATCATCGGTAATTTCAGTGCTATACCCGAGCGCGTTTTCCAAGAACTTTGCCTTTTCCATCCAGGTCTTGGAAGAATCACGCATTTCCGGCGTTCGGATGCGGCTGGTCAGTGAATTCGGATCTAAAACTATCGTGGTCAGATAACTCCGGGGCAGGACCTCTGTCCGGCTGTTGTTCCTGATAGCTTTACCCGAAAGCGGCTTGGGCAGCTCTTGGCACATGACCCTGGACCTGAAAAGGTCTTTTTCCGGCAGCCCTTTTTCCCATTTTCTTTTCCCATAGATCTCTTTCCACATGCAGCATTGATCCTTGTATTGATCCCGGACCTTAGGGTACATCCCTTCCATCTTTCCGGTAACCGCCAGGATACGGGCGATAAAATTACCGGACACTTCCGAATAATAAGAAAGCATGCAGTGCTTGATCAGCTCCCAGTAGGGGCCCGACGCGGTGCAATGTTGGTCGACAAATCTGACATTGTCCAGGACCGCGACTATCTCTTTATTATTAAAATAATCTTTCAGGTATCTGGAAAGCGTCTTTCCCAGTTCTGCGTCCCCGCCTATTGCCGAAACCGCGAACAGCGTCCGGCTGCCTAAAGTCTGGCGCAGCTCGACAGCCATATCCAGGAACAAAGAGTCGGTGCAGGGAGATTTAATGCAGTGTTCGGGGTGGGAAGCTTTGTTTTCCCCGGTGATCGGGTATGGGAAACGGGCGAAAACATCGCCGCCCATATCCAGGACCAGACAAAAAACCCGGCCAAGCTTACTTTTGTTCCAGGCTAAAAAGTCCTTTGCCAGGTCGCGGCCGCTGGCTGAAGCGTCAACCATGACCATATCGATTCCGGCTTTCTCCAGAGCCTCGTACACCTGGCCTTCGGAAAGTTCTATCGGATTATGTCCGGGAACTTCCACTCGAAGCCCCGGCCCAATACCATAAAAATGCTCGGCGCCCTCCATACGGACCAGCTTGCTGTTGTTATAACGCAGGCGCTCCATAGGAAGAGGTCCCGGCCAGGGCTGTTCCAAAGCCCGCTTAAGATTAGGCACAACCAGGCAAACTCTCGCTTCCGGTAAAAGCTGCCTAACCACTACCGCATGATGAATAGCGCCCAGGCTATCCCCTCCGCCTCCAGCAGCGATAATGTAGAAATACTTTATCTCTCGGGTATTCAGGTCTTTGGGCCATAAACTGTTTTTCAGGAAAAAGTTCTGTTTACTCTTGACTTCTCCGCCGTCTTTGTTAAAAGAAGACGGGGGAGAAGCGGGATCACCTGCCACGGTAGATGTAACCGCTTCCTGCCCCCCTGAATCTTCTTCGAACAATTTTTTTACGGTTTCTTCCTGGCCGTCAGTCAAAAGATTATGAAATCTTAGGCGAAAGGCTTTGTATTTAGCGACCTGCGAGATGTGCCAGTCTTTATCCGCTCCACTTTTGTTACTCAGGCTCGAGAAAACATCTATCCAGCGCAGACAAGATTTAATTGCGGCCAGAATGATCTCATTGGAGTTTTTTATGCGCCTTTCCTCCATTATGGGCAACACGGTTTCCTCGATATCTTCCCTGTAATTATTCATCCTTTTATAAAGCCCGGCGGTTATCAGTTGGCGGGTCTGGATGGCTTTTGCGGCAAAGAAAGCTTCCAGATAATCTCGGGAAGGATAAAACCCGTTGCTAAGCTTTTCTGAGGTTGATAACCACAAGTCTTCGCAATTGCCGGGTTTATGCTCCTCCTGGAAATCGAGGGCTCTGGCCACAAATCTCGCCGGAAGCGGATGGTTATAGAAAGACCAATCATTTTCGTATTTCTTGAACAGCCCTTTAATGAAGAAACAAACCAGGTAAGGCCCGAAAGGTGCCCGGGCAACCCTGGGACTCTCCATCACCCTTTCCCAGAACTCATTATTGGTATTGTCCAGGATCCACCTGCGCGCGGGATAGATCGCCTCCTGGTTCAGGCGATTTAATATGCGGTGAGTCCGGGACAAGGGGCAATATGCCCCCCAGATAGACTCTTCTCCGCCGTCTTTGAATGACAACTTATCGGCCGATCGGCCGGCTTGCTCGTCATGCCAGGTTTTAGCCCAGGTCAAATATTCAGGCAAGGTATCTTTGGTAACATCTTCCGAAACCAGGACATCGCTAACCACGTTAGCCACTCTTGCGATTATCCGTGTATTAAGCCCGTAACCGTCAATAAACAACTGCGGAAGCAATCTGCCTTCGGCAATTTCTTTTTCTCCGACCATACCGGCCAGGGCCAATGCCGCCTCCAGATCGATCTCCTCAAGCATCGCGCGGTCCAGAGGTTTTTCCCAGTGGCTGACATCCGCCAAGGCCCGGAATATTCCCGGAAAGCCGAAGACATTGTTCAAAGCCTGGAATTCCGGCATCCCGAAATTTCCGATCGCGACTGACTTTATATTGGCCAGTGCCCCTTGTTCCTGCAACGCCTTGATCTTGCGGGCATCAAAAGTCCCGATCGGGTTCTCCAAAGTGAAAACCGCGGAATCGCCGTTCATCGCCGCTAAAATTTATTCGCGGCCGTGATACGCGCCTGGCTGAGCCAGAGTGATCAGGACATCCGCGCCTTCCAGGGCTTTTTCCAGAGATTGGTCCTGCTCGCTGCCTGCGGGATCGATCTGTTCGATCAGCCAGGATTTAGCGGTTTCCGTAGGCAAAAGATCCTTTCTGGACCGGATCAGTCTGCCCCGGCTGTCAAATACCGTTAATTTCAATCCGGGATATTCCTGACGCAACCTCAAAATTATTCTGGCGCAAGCCATACCGGCGGCTCCGGCGCCCAGCAATACGATCCTGGATTGATCCAGGTCTTTATGCAGATATTTTAAGGAGTTGAGCAGCCCGGCCGCAAAAACCATGGCTGAACCGTGCTGGTCATCGTGGATAGTAGGTATCCCCAAAGCGTTCAATTCATCTTCGATCTCAAAACAGAGCGGAGCGGCGATGTCTTCCAGCATGACAACGATATTACCGTTAAGCCTTTTTTCTTCCTGGACTTTCTCGACGATGTTTTGGCTGATCTTTTCCCGGATATCGTCAAACCTCTTTTGGACTGATATCAGGACCGAGGGATCGCTGAGATAGAAACACCGCAGCCGGTAATACTGCTCCCAGAGCCGGAAATTATTCTCCGCGATCACGATCCGGTAATAAACATTGCTGAACCAGATCGCCACCGATCTCTTGCTCTCGGCGATCGGCCTGAACGCGGATCTGCCGACATTGCCGAATCCTAATACCGCGGAGCCGTCGGAAACGATCAGCACTTTTGCCGCGGTCCCGGCGTTTTCCGGCTCAACTTCCAGTTGTCCGCAATATTTGGATTCCTCTTGCGGGAATTCCATGATCCTTTTGGCGATCATCCCGGATATCGGCGAATAGATCAGGCTGAGATCGTTGAAGCTGGAAATAGGCGCAAACCCTTTTTCTTGGGCATACTTTCTGTATTTTTGATTGATCGCCAATCTTTCTTCTATACTTACCTCTGAAGGCCCGGGCGTTTCCCGGCCGCCGTCCTTTAAATCCTCAGCCCGGCTGCGGGCCTGATACCTGTTTTCCAGCTCCCCGGCGAGCGCTTCCAGCCAGAACGCCGTTGCTTCCAGCCCCGGACCGCCCTTGATAGCCCGAGGATGAACAAAATGCTGTTTCTTATCCACGGCGATACAGGCGATCTTTCTATGGTGGAGTATCTGATCGTTCCCTCCTGGAGAGATCTGGTCTCCGATGAAAATTATCTCCTCCGGTTGGTACCCCCTCCTGGAAATAAGGTCTTCTATCGCCATCCATTTATTCACCCGCTGCTTCCACAAAACCAGGCTGCCCTGGCTGGAAATATCCATAAACAGCTCTTTGATCGTTTGGTGGTCCAGCCCCTCTTTATTAAGCGCTGTTTTGAACAAGCGGATAAATTCCGGCCTGAGGTCATCTTTTCTGTTCAAGGCGTAAGGCGGACAAGGTATACCCCGGATACCGAAATTAACCACCCCTTGATCTCCATATAAATCTACCCGGTTATAGAAATCCAGGTGCAGGCCTTTTTCAGCTTGCGGTTTTTCTTTGGTGCTGATACCTGAAGACCTTCGGAAGATCCCCCGGTAAAAACCCGGAAAAGCTTTGATATGCTCTTGTTTCTTTAATTCCGCGCTCCAAACCAGCTTCAAGCTTTCGATGGCATTGCTGATGATCTTAGCTTCATCGAGGTTAAAATAATACCCGGTCTCGATCAGGTCCGGAAACTCGGGATTTCCTTCTTTATCAAAAGTGATTCTTATTATTCCCCGGTGAGCGTATAAGACCGTATTCTTGCGCAGCCTTCTGGGAATAAAGCTTATGACATGGCGATAAACATATTTAAAACTGCTGGAGGTGACAAAAACCACGGGAAGATCGTTTATCAGCACCTTAAGAAGCGGAATGAGAGTAAGCGGAGCGATGGCGTGGCGCAAAGAAATTATTGTGCCGTTAATGTCCAGCGCCAGGACTTTCTTGCCGGCGAACAAGCGGCTTATTTCTTCTTTGGAGAGCCGGATATCTTTTCTTCGGCCGCCGTCTTTTTCCTTTTTATTTGTTCCTCTCCAACCGTACTTTAGATTATTATTGTAGATGCTTACCCTGCCGTCGCGCCGGGGATTAAGGACGAAGAAACTATCCGGATCTTCCCCGGGCAGAGAGAACTCTGTGGTCTTGAAGATATCTTTTTCAAACTCGTTTAAAACGCTCCGGGTGCAGCTTAATCCCGCCCGGGCTTGATTTTCGGCGATGTTGGAGAAAACTTTGCTTCTATTAAGCGCTGTTTTTCTCAGCAGGTAATAAAGCGCGATGTCCCGGTTAAGGTGTTGTTCGCACAGGCATTTTCCGTTAGTGTTTAATTTCTTCTGGTAGATCTTGCAATCATTGGCCCGCGAATCATAAATCGCGCATCTGGATTGAAGAGTAAGCCCCTGTTCGGGCGCATAATCAAGAGCGGTCTTAAGCGCAGGGCAGGGCCATCTGATCAGGTAATTTTCAAGAGATTGGTTTTCCGTTAAGGATAAGGCGGGATAATAAACAAGCAGCATATCTTTTCTCTGGGTCGGGCCGCGGATGTTCGCAGTCCCGGCCATCAGATCACTTATTTCCGGGAAACTTTCAACTGACCTCATGAAACAGCAGGCGCCATCCACGCATTTCATTCTTCCGGAAACATCCGGCTTAAAGCTGAGTTGAATGCTCTTGAACCCGCCGTCGGCAATAGCCTCTTGCGTTGCAGTCGATTTCGAATCGGTTCTTTTAGGTTTACGGTCGGATTTCCGGGCAAGAGCCGCGAGTTTCGGGTGCAACACATAATGATTAGCGTTCAATTTCTTTAAAAGAGAGATCCCTTCGCATTGCAATTCTTTGCTCCATATCGCAAAAACGCACCGGCCTTCCTTAAATAAGATCTTGCGGGCTTCGTTATTCAACTCTCTTGGAGTAAAAGGCCGATAGAACTCCGACCCGATTATGGATAAAAGGCGCACTTGTTTAGGGGTTAACTTTATTTTATTCCATATTGCCCATATCTTTCTGGCGCTGATATTCCTGGACTGAAAACGCCATTCCATTTCCCGCTTGAACATGCTATTCTTGGAATATAGCCGCTCTACCCTGAAGCGGTAGCGCGTTTCGCTCATAAAATATCTTCCTTGCACTTCGGTTAACCAGGCCTGATCTTCATCGCCATCCGCCTCGCGCAAAATTCTCTTAAGTTCCCTGAAGCTGATCGGACTGGTATAAGAAAAAAGCCTTTTCCCCTTCAAGGTAAGGCTGGCAATTTTGGAAAGATCCTTCTGGATCAGCCCCTCCCGTTCCAAAACCCGGAAAAATCTTGTCGATAACACGCCGGCCGTCAATTTTAATGCCCGCTGGATCTGCCGGCTTCTTAATCCCCGGTCGATCAAAGCCAGGCACTTGATGAGTTTTTCCGACTCTCTCTTTTCTTTAGACAGCCGGTGAGCGTACAAATAATCTTCTGCGCGCTTGCCCAGATAAAACGCGTCGGCGTTCAAGCGGACAATTAATTTTTTTGCGGCGAGATAAGCGCAAATTTCGCGGGTGTTGAGGTTAGAATAAACAACGTGTTTTTCATTGTCTACCGCGTCAAGGAATATTTCCGCGGCATCGGGAATCACTTTTTCTTCAACTCCGTTAAGTTTCAAAAATTCCGGAAATGCTTTAATATCCCTGATCAGCTTTGCGTCATTCTCGATATGGAACCCTTGCTCTTCTACAATATCGCAGACAACGCTGGTCACGTTGTTTGTCATTTTCAAAAGCAGGTATAACACCTTTAAAGACTGAATGCGCGACCTCTTCGGATCGCCATTATTATCGGCGTACGAAGTTAAGTGTTTCTGCTCCTTTCTGAAAATAGATTCTATTTCTTTCTGCGCGTTTTCTCTCAATAAGATCTTCTTGTTTTCAATTTTCAGCAAAGCATCGATAAGTCCAGCCTCCAATTCCTGTTCATCTGAATAATTCTTAGTAAGCGCGTATACGCGCACCTTATTCTTGATCTTGAAATCAACTAAGCCGAGATTAATAAGCCTGGTCAGCTGCAGATCTATTGTGCGGGGATGGAATGTTGCCTCTTTTAATATTTGATGCCTTAAGCGTTTTCCGTTATTAATACTTGAAGCGACTTTAAACAACGGCCTGGCGCGGAACTCATTCCTGGTTAAAAGCTCGCATTCCGGATGGCGCGCTGTTCCCCCGTCAAGCGAGTTGGCCTTAAACCCGGCTTGCCTTAAACTATTGTTGCAATCTGCCGCGGCGGCTTTGATCTCCAGGGCTTTTACCCAGGTTTTTACCCCTTCCGGGAATTCCAGTTTTCTCGCTCCGTTATTGATATAGGAGTAAAGTTTTTTATTGAATAAACCGCCGCGCGCCCTTAATGTCAAAGCTTTGGCCAGATCAGGATGGAGCTCCGGAGGGAATTGGGCAAAGAGACTTTTCTCGAAGGCGCCGTTATTAAAAATAATCCCCGGATAGAAATACAGCAGGACCAGCGCCCGGGCCTGGACAACGGAAAGGTTTACCGGGTTAGCTTGAGCGTCTTTTAGCGGCAAATTACCATCTTTGATCAATTCCGGGATATACCTGAAAATTCTCACCGGCAGAACAGAAAAGATTTCGGTTTCGGGACTCCGGGAAGATTTGCCGTAAACTTTTTTCTTGTTTTCCTTGACCCGGGCCGCTTCAATCTCCTGCCATTCTTTGCGCAGCCTCGG
>JBFZAG010000138.1:0-17343 GCA_041309145.1 Candidatus Omnitrophota bacterium
ATCAAATCTCTGGGAATGGGTCGAGTCAATCCTGATCGCTTTTGTCCTGGCGATGGTCATCCGGACTTTCGTCATCCAGGCTTTCAAGATCCCCACCGGCTCCATGCGCATGACCCTGCTCGAAGGCGACGCGATCCTGGTCAATAAATTCCTCTACGGGGCCAAAGTCCCTTTTACCCGCTACAGGCTGCCGGCAATTCGCCAGCCCGCAAGAGGAGATGTCGTGGTTTTTATCTTCCCTCAGGACCCTAAAAAAGATTTTATAAAAAGGCTGGTCGGGATCGAAGGCGACAGCGTGGAGATCATTAACGGCACTATTTACGTCAACGATAAGCCGGTCGTCGAGCGGGGCTTTAATTCCAATTATTACTGGAACCGCGGAGAGTTCGGAGAGGCCGGAAAAAAGATCAAGGTCCCGGCAAACAGCTATTTTGTTTTAGGCGACAATTCCGCTTCCAGCCAGGATTCCCGCTATTGGGGATTCGTGCCCAAGGATAACGTGCTGGGCAAGGCCATACTGATCTACTGGCCTTTGCACAGGTTAAGGCTGATAAAATGAATTTCGCCAATAAAATCTCCACCTTCCGGATCTTGAGCGTCCCTTTTTTCATCGCCAGCCTGATGTATTATTCCCCGGAAAAATCCTACCTGAGATTTGTGGCCCTCGGTATTTTTGTTCTGGCGGTGATCTCCGACGCGGTTGACGGCTATATCGCCAGGAAATCAAAACAGCAGTCCCCCGCCGGGCTTATTCTCGACCCTCTGGGGGACAAGCTGCTTTTGATGAGTTCTTTTATCTGCCTTTATTTTGTGGCTTTCCGGATCAAGTTCCCCTTATTTGTCATTTTGATCGTGATCAGCCGCGACCTGATCATCCTGATCGGAGCGATGGTAATTTTCATGGTCAAGCAAAAAATAAATATCGTTCCCACAAGGTGGGGAAAACTGACCACCACTTTTCAGATGGTCTCTGTGCTGGCTGTTCTCTTGCAGTGGGATTTCGCTTTTGTTTTCTGGTGGCTGGCGGTAGGATTTACGGTTGTTTCCGGCATCGACTACATAATGCGGGGGTTTAAAATACTCTATGCGGTGGACAATAACAGGAATAATCATTAGTTATCTGATCGGCTCGATCCCCACAGCTTTTATTTTCGGCAAACTGCTTAAAGGTATAGACATCCGCAATTTCGGTTCGGGTAACGTGGGAGCGACCAACGCCTTGCGGGTTTTAGGCAAAAGAGCAGGGGTTTTAGTCCTGTTCTTGGATATTGTTAAAGGGATCATCCCGCTTTTTATCGCCCAAAAGATGCTTTCCCGGACCGGGCTTTCTCCGGAGATCCTGCTTATTTTAATGGGGGTTAGCTGCATTTGCGGACATAACTGGACAATATTCCTGAATTTTAAGGGCGGAAAGGGCATTGCCACCACTTTAGGGGTATTGATCGGCCTGGCCTGGAATACGCCGGGATTAGGATTGATCATTTTAGAGCTGATCTTGATCTGGATCCTGGTTTTTCTGCTTTTTCGGATAGTTTCATTATCCTCGGTTTTAAGCGCTCTTTTTTTGCCTTTTTTTACTATTGTCTTCAGGCAATCCCTGACCATTATTATATCCAGCGCCATATTAACAGTTTTTATCCTTATCCGCCATAAGCACAATATTGCCCGTCTGTTACAGGGAAAAGAGCCCTGTCTTAATTTTGGGAAAAAGTCTTGATTTTGAGATTTTTTTCCGGGCTGGAAGCGGTTTCTTTATTCTAATCTATTTACTTGAAAACAGATAAAAAAAAGGGTATACTTATAATGAAAAAAGCTTTTTTTTGGCTTATTATTAAGGCGTTTAAAAAAGTATTTTTCAATAATCTTTTTTCTGCAGTTTTGTTTGAGAAAGTGATCAGGGCTATGGAGCATTAGGTTTCTTCGAGATCGGACTGAGTGTCCCCACCAGCCAACCCGGTTACTCACCGGGTTATTTGGAAGGTAATGGGGATAAGCCGGGTCGTTTTTCGGAGGAATCCTTAAGACGGCCCGGCACCTGTAAAAAGGGGAAAAAATGCGCGATCTGCTGTTCAGAAATCTGACTTCGCTTGACCGCAAAAAAAAGATCCTGGCCAGTTCGGAGATATTCGACAAATCCGGGGTCAGGACCATTGTCAGAAGGCATTTTGTCTATATGGTCAAGGAGATGGGTGTTGATGCCAAGCTGGAAAAGCAGCCGGCATACCTTTTTGTTTTCAAAGAAAGAAAGACCAAAGAGAAAACCGAAAAATTCTTTTGCCGGATGAAAGGTTCTGTTTACGCTATTTCCGGAGAAAAAATCTACCGCATCACTTTCATGCATTCTTTGAAGATCTGTTTGAACGCGATCCCTGAAGACCTGATGAAGTATACTTAAGATAGATCAGGAAATATAAAATTGATCCGGATTCCCGGTTAAAAGAGGTAGATCGGGAATACTGCCACGGATTTTGTTTACCGGAAGACTGCCAAAATAGGTCGGCCGGTTTTTTTTTCAGGCTTAAGCCGGGTTAAAACTTGCGGAGAAAAAATGAGATTTAAAAAAGCTTTGCTGATAGCCTTTTTATTCGGCTGCCTTTGGTCTTGCCGGAGCTTTATTCCTGAAGCCCGGGCCGGATCGGAAGCAGGCGATTTTCTTTGCGAAGTGGCCGTAGATTATTATAAGAAAGGCGATTTTGCCGAGGCCTTGCACGAGTTCCAGAAAGTCCTGATGATCGACCCCGATAACCGGGTCGCCCAAAACTACATCCAGGAGATAACTCAAAAAGAACCCGTTGAAGAAAACGATAATCTTTTCGGCCCGGAAACCGGACTGCCGGCAACACCGGACAAAGAATCCCCGTCTGAAGGATTGTTGGCCTCCGGAGAAGAAATAGAGATAAAAGTCAGCGGCGAGTTGCAGCTGGGTTTCGGGCTGGAATCCCGTGACTTTATCTGGAAAAGAGCCAACGCCGATCTGAACGAAAAGAACTTTCGGATCCTTTCCGAAAAAGCCTTAGACCGCAGGGAGAACACTTTTGATCCGGCTATTTACGACAGTTTAAGCGTCAAGGTGGAGACCCCTCCGGAAAACAACGGTTTAGGTTTCCGCGCCAGGATCAATATCGACCCCTGGGCCTTTACCGGAAAAAGCGATAAAATAACTTTAAGCGGATCCGGAGGTGATCAGGCCGAAGTCCAATTAAAATACTGGTCTAACACCGGATATACCCTAAACGATTCCGTATATACTTTGCTCAATGGCGATAGTTTCAATCTCCCGGAAATAAGAGTCAAGAACGGCAAGACCGAAGCCACGGCCATTACCTCGAACTGGGGCAATACTTTCATTGTTCCGGAAATGAAGATCAAAAGGGAATTCCAGCCTTTTCGCGAACTTTGGCTGGATTATAAACAGGAGGACTATTTAAAACTTCATGTATTCCCTATAGCCAGTGAAAATGAAGCTTACAGCTCGGACGATCCCTTGGGCCTTTCCAACCGGCACATTTACTGGACGGACAGCCCCTGGCTGCGCAGATGGCACGAAGGCAACTTTAACTCTAATGCCGCCCCAATAAGTTTTACTAAAGGTTACTGGGACAATTCGGTTTCTTTCATGGCTAAAGACTCTACCGGAGCCAGATTGACCGGATTGCGCGGTTTTTCTTTTGATCTCAGCCCCGATGAAAAAACCAGTTTTACGACCACCTGGGCCGCTCCCAAAGACCCCTGGCAGGATTACGGGGAAGTCAATAACTTGAGCGGAGCCACCCGTTTAAAACTTTCTTTGCTAGATAACTGGAGATTCGGGCTGCTTTATACCCAGCGCCTCGGCTTTATCGAAGACAACGGAAAAACCGACAGCCGCAATCAGGTCCTGGCCGGCGATTTCGCTTATGAATTAATTCCGGGGACCAAAGTTTCAGCGGAAGTAGCCGCTTCACAATCCCAAAACGATCTGACTGACCCGGTGTATAAAACCAGATCCAGGGGCAACGCTTATTACGCTTCTTTGATCAATTGTTATCCCCGAAAAGAGATCATCGACTCGGCCTACGAACAGATAAGCGCGGATAAAAACGACAGCTTTTTCTCCAAGTCCCGGATTTACTTTGCCCATATGGATGAGGGATTTGAATCAGCGCTGGCCGACTACAGAGGGACAAGGCAAGACGCTTTTTGGTCCAGACATTTGCATTTCAGCCGGCCGTTAGATTATTTCTACCAGGGGCTTTATTCCGGGGCCCAGAAACTCGAGGACATCCAGCCGTACGCTATCGGCGACGGTATCGATGTCGGCCGGGATGTTGTCGGCCTACGCTGGCAGTTAAGCCTGGAAAAAAATTTCTCTAACCTTTTCGATACCCGCGAAGTCCACGACACTAACGGCAGGTTCCTGGAGTCAACGACCCGCGATGAAGCGACCTGGAAGATCAATGACCGGCTTACCGCCAAGGCTTTAGGGCTCTACCAGCATTTGCCCAGAACCACGGCCGGGATCGATCCGTTCCTTTATGACAGCCGGACCGGGATCTATCTTACTGATTGGTCCAGCTCACCCATAGAAGGCGGAAAAGACCCGTCTTTAAAAACCGGCTCTTTGGGGCTGGAGTACGCTTTGACCCCCTGGCTTAAACTTAACGGAGCCTATGAGCGGACAAACGATTACACCATGGCCTACGGGAATTTTCCCCGCGGAAATTGGAACAGCTCCCAGCCTTCCGATGTTTATTACGAATACGGCAAGGCTTATCTGCGCAACCGCAATTTCCTTTATGATCAGCAGTTTTTCCCCCGGCCGCCCTACAGCTTTTACGATGTCTACAAAGCCGGGGCCTTGATCGCAGCGCTCGAAGAGCTCCAGCTGTATTTTGACTTCACCCGCAACGAGTTCAAGAAAGCCGGCCAAGTCTCGGACAGCATGAATCATTTAGGAGCGGAGCTCGGGTATCTGCCGACGGATAAGCTGGGATTTTACCTGCGCTACACTTATTCTCTCTGGCAGGACCTGGACAAGCTTAAAGAAGGAAATACGGATATGATCGGGCATCATAATGTTTTTACCGCAGTCAGGTATATGCCTTCAAAAGACGATGAATTCACCCTGGAATACGGGGTCAGCCCGAACTTCTCATATATAGCGGATCCTGCGGCTTTTGATCCTTACGGAGGAAACCTTGCCACTATTGATACCCAGCACATAGTCAGGTTTTTCTACCGCAGGAAATTTTAGCCGGCTACCTTGAAATTCAGCTAAGTTCATGATATACTTTTAAATATACCACAAGTTCCTTGATTTATGGAGGTAGATCAAGGAGCCGTCAACTAACAACTTAAAAAACCTTAATGGCCACGGGGGGTCGTTATGGTTTTTTTATTTATATCAGGTTCAAACCGGAAATTAGCTTGACAGGCTAGGCAGAAAGAAGATATACTGAACAAAAGAATTAAAAAACCACCAGCCAAAAAATGAAAAAAAACAGCTTAAAGATACTCCTGGCCTTAGCATTTTTGACAGTTTGCGCTGTATTGCCTGCCTGGGCGGAATATTCTCTTTCCGTCCGGCCTTACGAGGGCGGCTATGACCTGAATTTCGGAAAGATCGGACTGGCCGCTTCAGGCGTCAATAAGGAACTGGTCATAAACATCCGCTCGGATATCGGCAAGCAATACCGCCTTATTCAGAGTTTCTTCGAGCCCATGGTCAATGCGCGGGGAGAATCTATCCCGGTGCAAAACACCTTTTTTGTTTACGCTTTGCGCGGCACGGCAAAATACGGGACGCTTTCCGTGGAACAGGAGACCCCGGTAAGTTTATCCCGGACGATAATCTATACTTCAAATTCCCAAGGGGCATCCGACTCTTTTACTCTGGTTTACAGCCTAAAAGGGCCGTTGGATGTTTCGCCCGGATATTACCGGGGCAGGGTGACTTTTACTTTGGAGGCGATCAATTCCAACCAGCCTCCGGAAACGGTGTTCTTGAATACTTCCTGCGAAGTGGAGTCCTCGTCTTATATCCAGATAAAAACTCCTGACGGGTCTAATATCCTGAGGCTGAAATCTTCCAGCCCGGAAGCCCGGATCTCCGCCGTAGCTTTTAATATTTCCGGCGGACTGGGCCGGCAATACCGGATAATCCAGTCGATCCGGGAGCCTCTGCGCTCCAGCGATGGACTTGAGCTCTCTGAAGGCTCAGTGGTTTTCCAGACCGAACAGATCAAAAACGGCAGCGGCCCGACACAGCCGACCGCCATCACCTTAAGACCCGAAACAATATATCAGTCAGATCTGAGCGGACGGCCGGATAATTTTATCGGTAATTTCATCTTAAATGATACCGCCGGCAATAAAGCCGGGATCTACAAGACCGGGGTAAGCTATTTCCTGGAAGACCGCAAAGGCCAGGAGGCCAAGCGCCTGGAAACATATTTGCTCGAGGTCGAGATTAAAAAAGAGTTCGACCTGGAATTAAAGACCGAGTCCGGAGGAGGGGTGATCCTCTTTAAAGACCTGGGCCCGGACAAGCCGCCCAGGAATTTTGAGATCGAAGTCCGGGTCAAGAGCAATTTGGGAAAACAATACCAGGTGACCCAGAACGTCGCTTCGGGTTTAGTCAACAAAGAAGGAAAAAGCATACCTTCTAATCTTTTTACCCTCAAAACCGCGGCTTTAGGCGAAACCAAAGGGGTCTTAAAATGCCCGCAAAGCACCGAGGTCAAGCCCGGAGACACGGTTTTGTTTGTTTCTGATAAAAAAGGAACAGCCGACAGTTTTAAGACGGTCTACGAGTTACAGGCAACACAGGGGGTCTCGGCCGGAGATTATTCCGCTTCGGTTGTTTATTCATTATCGGAACTTTAACCAAGGAGGCTTTAAAATGGTAAAACTAACAAATCTTAAACCAAGTAAAAAAAAGGAGGGCAAAATGAAAAAAAACGCTTTGATTTTGACGGTTTTAGTGCTATCTTTATTTGTCTGCACCAGCGCTTTTGCCAGAATTGACAAGCCGATATCCGTTCAAGCCAGCGTTACCGGATCGACTACTTTTAACGTCAATATCTACAAGAGCACTTCAGACACCTCTTACAACTGGACCACAGATTACATCAACACTATGAATTTCGGAACATTGACCAACGCTATCACGGGCGATCTGACTTCGGCTTTGACCGCCAGCTCGCATTTTCTGGCGTTAGTCAGCGTTAACAACAACACCGGCACCGCATACCAGGTTGCTTTTACCGGAGCGCCTTTAAGGCATACTGACGGAACGACTTTACTTTCCAACGACGCCTGGACCGTTCTGGGAGGTTTGCATTTGAACTCCGACGGCTCGACCGCGACCGCTTATTCTTCCGGTGTAAATACTACCCGAAGGTCAGCCGGTCTGACTACTTCTTACAATGTCTACACTTCAAATACCAGCGGTTTATCCGATATTTTCCGGGTCTATTTCGCGATCACCGGCGATCCGACTAAAGCCGTGAACGCCGATGGAGCTGGAGCGATCGCTTTGATCCCTCCGACCCAGAAATCCGGCAGCTACAGCGCCAGCGTAACTTTGAGTCTGCTTCCCTAACTTTTTAAAAGGACGGTGAAAATGAAAAATGCAATGAGCTTAAAGTCCTATCTGGCGCTTATGGCTTTTCTGGCGCTGGGTATGGCAGCGCTGCCGCCGGCAATTGCGGCTTCACAGAAGATAATCGATGTTGTCGCGGAGATCCCGGCAAATTCCCCCCAAATATCTGTGACTATCTTAAAGATAACGGACGGAGACCCGGATCAGAACCCCTGGACCAATTCCCAGGAAGTGGATTCCATGGATTTCGGACAGTTCACTTTTCTTCTGGCGGATAACTCTAACGCCGGCATATTTTTCAGTAATGCCGGCCACTGCGTGGTGATTTTTTCCGAATCTTTCGGCAAGCCCTATGATATCATGAGCTCCTGCCAGGGTATCACCAGCGGCGCGAATTCTTTGAGTGCCGGCAGTTTCGGATTGACCCCGGTTTACAGCGAAACCGATAAATATGTTTTCCCGGGCGGCGAAAAACTCAATGGTCCTTTTCCGGGAAACGGTGCGAATCTCGGCGCGCCTGGTCCGGCTGTAGGGGATAGACTTATTTATACCAGCGAAAACGCAGTTGCTACCTCAAAGATTATTCAGGCTTATTACGGTTTTCCTCCGTATAAAGCCGGAGGAATCGACCCGTTTCCTGGTTATGTGCCTATTCAATTGACTCAGGCACCCGGGCAGTATTCGGGAACGGTAACGCTGACGATCTCGCTGAAATAAAAAAAGCCAGGGTTAAGCGAAAAAATCAGGGTTTATTTTTAAAAACAAAGGAGGTTTTTTTGTCTAAGAAAACTCTCATTGGGAGCTTGTTTTTGGCCGGAATCTTTTGTTTTTCTAATTTTGCCCAGGCGGTTGAAGTGGTCAGGGTGGATAAAACAAAAGTCAGGCTAAGTGTTCCCGCCGGAAAAACCAAGGTCGGATCGATCAATATTGAAAACCCTACTGATGAGCCTAAGGCGGTCAAGGTTTACCTTAATGACTGGGAATACGTTCCTCCTTTTGACGGCGCTAAGCAATTCAAGCCGTCAGATTCGACCGCTTATTCCGCCACCGGTTGGATAACCTACAGCCCTTCTGAAGTCTTTCTCGGGCCTTACGCTAAAGCCAAGATCAATTATACGGTAAAAGTCCCTCAAGGCGCCGAAGGAGGGCATTATTCGCTCATGTTTTTTGAAAGTAATCTCGGCCAACCTGATTCCCAGGGCGTCGGGGTCAGCGTGGCGGTAAGAATAGCGACTTTGTTCTATATCGAGTCCGAAGGCACGGTCAAAAAAGAAGCCATCTTCAGTAATTTCTCGATAGAGAGAAAATCCAAAGAAGCTCTTTTGAACTTGTCCCTGGATATGAAAAACACCGGGAACCTGGATATCACCGCCAGCGGAGATTACAACATCATCGACAAAAAGGGGATGGTCTTCGGCCGGGGGTCTTTCAACACCGTTTATACTTTTCCCGGAGATACCGCGAAACTTAGCGCATCCTGGAGCCTGCCTATCCCTAAGGGAATCTACGATATGGTGCTTACTTTGAACCTGGGCAAAGCTCAGGAAGAGCTTAACCTGGGCAGAGGAGAGGTCCTGGTCAAAGAAACAGAGATCGAGTTTGACGGGAACGGTCAAGTTGTGCGGATAGGAGAGTTAAAATAAATGTTTTTTTTAAAGAGATCCTTAATACTTTGCATAACTATTTATTTTTCTTTTGTGCTGATTTTGCCGGCATATAGTTATACAGAAGTCACGGATTATCTTTGTGAGCTGGCCGTAAAATATTATGAAAAGGGCGACTATCCTCAGGCTTTGCATGAATTTAAAAAAGTCCTGATCGTCAATCCCGGCAATAAGATGGCTCAGGAGTATATTGAACTGATCAGTCAAATCGACAGTTCTGAAAGTGACCCTGCCGAAACATCTGAAGTTGAACAGGTCCCCGAAGTCGCAGTCCCTCAAAACCGCCAGGAGGCGATCGACGCGGCCCTGAGCGGAATAGAAAATAAACCTCGATCTTCCGGGCCTTACTCTGCGCAGGACCTGGTTATTTCTCCCGGCCGCCCGGAATTCGCGAAAGTTTCCAGCCCTAAATTTTTGGCCCTGGACGAAGGTTTAAAAGATATCCGTTCTCCCGTAGAGATCGAGAAGGACAAAACTATCATCCTGATCGGAGAAAACATCACCCGTTACCTGGAAACCGTGCCTAATATCGTCAGGATCGAAAAACTGAATGAAAATGAAATAGCTGTGAAAGGTTTTGATTACGGTTATACTTATGTGCACGTTTGGGACAATAACACCCGCTGGAGCATAGAATTTCTTTGCGTTCCGCCTAAGCCAGAAGGCCTGACTCTGGCCGAAGAGCTTCGCCAAAGCGCGGAAAGCGCAGGAGCGTTTAAATTCCGCTACTCGCTGGATTGGTCTACTTTTGAGACCGGGCCGCACACAAATGATCTAAAAAGAACTTCTTACAGCTGGAACCACTGGCTGACTTTGACCGGCCAAACCCCATACGGCGATCTGGATTCCCAGGTTTCAGTGCGCACCGTGCAGGAAACTACCGATCTGACTTATTTTACCCTGGGATTGGAAAAAGGCAGACTCGGGCCTTTCAATGATTTTTCCCTCAGGGGTTTTGATTATTTTCCCGGTATTTCCAACCTGGCTTTTTCCAGCCCCAGCTTACGGGGGCTCATGCTTAAATCTCCGGTTTTTGAGAAAAAGGCGGATTATACCCTTTTCTGGGGAAGGGAAGGCGGCGGAAAATACGCCGGGCTTTCTCCCGGGCTGGGGGATATCCGGGATTCCTTCCTGGAAGGGGTCAATATCAATCTCTCGCCTGTTCCCAAGCAGCTTTGGAGCCTTTCCGCTTTCCGCGGCCATGGAAAAGATCGGGCAGAAGACCTTAATCCATACGGTTATGACCTGAAATGGGAGCAGGCTTTTATTAATTGGAAGACCGGCTATGAGGTCGCTTATGATTCCCAGAAACTGGCCCACCTTTTCACCGCCAGTTATTCTTTGCCTAACTTCAAAATATCCACGGAATTAAGGGATACGGCCAAAGCTTTCCGGACCATGACCGGCGGCGGATGGAGAGCCGGCGAAATCGGCGCTTTGACCAATATGGCTTACAAGCCGACTGACAAGCTGGAGATCAACTCCCGCCTGGACGTTTTTCAGGACCGGCTTTACCCCAACCCCAACAACGATGACAGGATCAATGAGGATTTCAGCGTCGAAGCTAACTACGTTTTTGACCAATGGTCAAGCTTACGCGCGGACTATTCGCTGCAAAACGAGCTGGGCCGGCTTTCTCCGATCCGCTACCATAATGCCGGATTGGGATTTTATCATACCTTCGACTGGTTCAGGCGGATCAATACCTACCTTACTTACCGCCACCAGGACAGCAAGAATTTCTCCACCCACAGCAATGATTTCATAAACGAGAAACTCGTGGCCGGCATGCGCATGGAGATAATAAGCTCGCTTTATTATTACGCCAATAAAGAAATGAACTGGCTTAATGCCAGGTTATCCGGGGTGCATTCCCGGCCCAACGCTTTTGAAACAGGGCTAGATTGGAACAAGCAGATCTTTAACAGCCCTTTCTACGGTAATTTTCGCCTGGTATACCGGGACGAAGAAGATGCTGATTCTCCGATAAGTCTTCTTTCCGGAGAAGATTATTGGGAAGGCTATGCCGAGATCGCTTATCGCCCCAAACCGGGATTTGAAGCTTATTGTTCGGGCAGGATCCGCCATATCTTGCCGGATGATACCGCATTGGCTAAACGGGTAGATGCAAGTGTTTATGCCGGTCTTAGGTATACCTGGGATACCGGCGTGCACTGGAATCCGATAGGCACTATCCAGGGGTGCGCTTTCAAAGATTACAATTATGACGGTTTAAAGCAGCTCGATGAGCCGACGGTGGAAGGGATCAAGGTGTTTTTGGGCAAAGACAGGTCCCGGGTAACCGAAATTTCCGGCGAGTACAGATTTACCAAGGTAAGAGCGAAAAAAGCTTTCCTGTCTTTGGATACCACGACCATACCCGCGGGCTTTGTTTTGACCACTCCGGCCAATCAGGAAGTGATGATCAGCCAGGCCGGCGTAGTCGAAGTCAATTTCGGGCTGGCTTCCCGGACCGAGATCAGCGGAATAATCTTTGAAGATACCAATGATAACGGCAAGTTTGACGGAAAAGATAAGGGTTTAAAGGGGGCGGAAATTGTTTTGGGAGACGGGGCCAAACAAATAACCAACGAATCCGGAAGATATACTTTCTCCAAAGCTAAAGTCGGAAACCACACCCTGAAGCTTGATCTGAACAGCCTGCCTTCAAATTATATTCCCGCGGTCCCG
This sequence comes from Candidatus Omnitrophota bacterium, assembly GCA_041309145.1. Classification (GTDB taxonomy): domain Bacteria; phylum Omnitrophota; class Gorgyraeia; order Gygaellales; family Profunditerraquicolaceae; genus JAPLLS01. Next base: position 11,938 of record JBFZAG010000138.1, read on the forward strand.
ATTGTAAAGGAAATTGAACTTTCGGAAGGCTCTACCTACATCCACAATATCCCGCTCAAGAAACTCCAGGAATAAAAACTCATCGGACATAAAAAGTCTTTACTAAAACTATGTCTTTTTCGTTCTCAGTCGTCACATCTTCGTCTTTTGTTTCCTCTTCGAGCAAAGGAGTCTCCCGGCCCTGTTCATATTCCTGCTGGGTTTGGGCCCTGGGGCTGATATCGGCTGAAGCGATCTGTTGTTCCAGATAGGGGGCGTTGAACCCCGGGACAGCCGGGACAGTACAGCTGACCGCAATACCTACGCTGTCACCGGCTAACGCCAAACTGCCTCCGGCAAACAGAAGGAGGGTAAAAACGGCCGTTATAACTGTGATTTTTTTCATTTTTACCCTCCTTTATTGATTTCCTACCGTGGCTGGTGGAAAATCCGCAATTTCCAAAACTCCGACCTTTTTTCTTCCGTGACTGGCGGAAGACCTAAAACCTCCGGGCACTGACCTTTTTTTGCTTCCGTGGCTGGCGGAAAATTTATAACCTCCGGGCACTGATTTTTTTTTCCTACCGTGGCAGGTTGGAATTCTCAAGCTGCTTAATGACTTCCATGATCTTCAGTTCCAGATCTTTTTCGGTCTTCAGGTTATTGCCGCTGATATTCAAACCTTTGAGGATATCTATCAGCCAGGCGATCAATTTTGCCCGGGAAAGCTTGGTCCCTGAAGAAAAAAGGGCGTCTTTGCCCAATTTGTCCAGAAAATCCACTTCATCCCGGTTCAAAAATGTCACTACCCGCTGGTTTTTAACGTCTTTTTTAGGTTCTTCCATGTTTTCCTCCGAATAAAAAAGCCCTAGCCTACGCGTCGGCCTGCCGCAAGAAAAGAACCGATTTTCAGGTTCAGATCGCGCGGCAGGCGGCAAACATAAGCTAGGGCTAAACTAAAAAACCCCAGTGCAAAGCTCCTAGGGTCTAAGGTAAAACCTTTCCCCTTTGGTAACGCAGCCAGCCAAAAAACGGCTCTGTCGCTTTGCGCCCTAGCATTACTGCTAGTTTGCCTTTATCAGTAGGACCACCTAATTGTCAAGTTATTTCCGTTTCCATAAAGAAGTATAACACAGTTTTGCTAATTTTCAAGGTGGCAATTGCAAAATTTACACTAAAGCTTAAAAGCTATTCCAGGAATATCTCTATGCTTTTCATCCTGCGCTGGCGGATCTCCAGGGCATAAGGGCCGGGGATAACATCAGAGTCGACCGTTACGGCTTTATCGTTAAGATCTATGAGCACGATCTTTTTGACCGAGGCCGCGTTAGAGCCGAAGGTGTCCGCTCTTTTCGGGTTATGATAAACCACATCGATCCGGCCAAGGAATTTAAAGCGATAAGTTTTTTCCTTAGGGCAGAACAGCCATCCCGCGAGACACGGAGAGAATCTCAAGTTCAATTCGTTTTTTTTGTTGAGAAAGAAAGGTTTTCTTCCGGCATTGATGTGCAGCCACAACTGAAGGAATTCCACCGTCGATCCGGAAAGCCTGGCTACAAAGCCGTTGCCGTGAAGTTCAGGATAGGGGAAAGCGCTGGAAACTATGAAAGAAGAGTTTTCCAGGATGCTTCTGCCGTAAGCCTCGGGTTTCTGGAAGGGGATAAGCACGTTCTGGAAATCCCGATAAAACTCATCGTAGAGCCCGTGTTCCAGGACTTCCAGCAGGTATTTGTATTCCATGTGCAGCCAGATAGATTCATTTTCCAGCCAGCCGGGAGTGAAAGCCGAGCAGCGGCCGATCTCCAAAGGCATGCTTTTTAAAGGCGCAGTGACCTTGTACATTTTCAGCTTGCGGTCAAAAAGAGGGCTCTTTTTAGTGGCTGAGTATATGGCCTTTGCGCTTTCCGCGTTTTCGGTCAGCCTTAAAGCGTGCATCTGGCCTTCCAAGAACAACGGGACTCTTTTCTGGACGAACTTTTTGGGTTTGATATAAGAATTGTTGAGAAGCTCGTAATCAGCCACTTCATTGATGAAATACCCGTAATACAGGGCTTCTTTTTCGTCTTTAGCTTTTTCCAGGCCGGCATTTATTTTCTGAAGAGCTTTTTCCAGGAAATAAAGGGCGTCCCGGGATGAGATCTCGATTTCCTTACCGCTTAAACCCAGGCGGGTCCTGGCGCGGTAGTTTTCTCTCAGAGTGTAACTTTTATCCCAGAACAGGAAATCCTTATCCGGGGCATTATCGCAAAGGTTCTGGCTGACCAGCTCCGAAAGGTCAGAAAGGAATTCGCTGATTTCTTCGCTCAGAAAGATCTTTTCCGCCTGAGAGCTTTTGATGGCCTGCTGGATAAAGACCGCCAGCCGTTTAAGCTCAAAGGTCTCGCAGCTGGATGAGCCGAAAAGGGCGGGAAGCCCGTTCAGGGAGTCGAACCAGTTAGGCTTATCCGCTTCCATCTCGATGCCGCAGCCGAACGGGTCAAGAGAAGAAAGCTTATTCACCAGAAGGCAGAAAAGCTTGTTGATCAGGGTGGTTTTGTAGATCTCGCCCCGGCCGTAATCTGCCCTGAGGGTATGAGGCTGTTCTTTTCTTTCGCTGATCAGCTTCTTTTTTTCTTCATCTACTGCCGTCGCATGCAGCTGTTTAGGCAAGCCGTCCAGGAGGATATATTTTTTCTCTCTGGGGACCAGCACGTGGGCGTTGTCGTAAAAAGTGTAGACTTTTTTGGCAAAAACCACTTCTTTGAGTTTCTCGGGATAGATGCCCAGAAAACTTTCCAGGAGGTCAAGATTATAATGCCAGTGGTCAGTCCAAAAACCTTCGCCGTGGTCTGCCTCCGGGTTATTAACCGAAAAAGATAAGACTAATTTCAGGAATTCATCGTGGTCCAGGCTTAATTTGATCCTGTTCTCCTCCAGGAAAATGATCAGTTTTCCCGGGGTATAAGGCTTTTCCAGGAGCTGGATGATCTTTCCCAGGTCGGCCCCGGCTGTTTTTCCGGCTAAGGCGTTTTTGAACCCGGAAACATCCTTAAGGCTGAAAGTCGATCCTTTGACGACCAGGGGATTGAAGCCGTCAGTCTGCAAAAGGTTCAGGAAAACGATAATGTTGAAATCTTCGATCTCCGGGTTGAACCAGACGTCGCATCTGCGGTTCTGGTTCATGTCCCGGTAGTTGCCGTTGCCCTGAGAGAAATAAGTGGGCTGGATCTCGAATTTATTGTAGTCCCGTTCCAGGTCGCCGTGCTTGCGCGAGTAAAGATAGAAGACCGAGCGGGATTCGCCGGTTTTGAATACCAGGGGATATCCGCCGCGCATCACGTTATCCAGGTAAGTCTGCTTGCAGTAATAATCGAATTGCCAGGAGCTGCTTTCAGTTTTAACGTCGCTCTGGATCTCTTCGATCAGACCGCGGTTCTCGTTTTCTTTTTCTTCCAGATATCCGCTTTTGGTCAGCTTTTTGATCACGGAAGAATTAAGCAGTTCCAGGTTTGCCGCGTTGCCGGTAACCGAGAAGAAAGTTTTTTCTTGTCCCGGCTTAAGTTCAAGGTCAAGCAAGATAAATCCGCAGGGGGTTTTGCTTTGAGTCTGCTGTTTGAGGGGATATCGGAATTTATCGGTGGAAAGGAATCTCCGGGGAAAAGAAAAATCATTGATCGGCCCGAAGATATACTCCGGGTCAACGATAGGTTTGATTATTTTGGCGTTTTTCCCCTGATAGTGAAAGCCCAGGAAGAAGTTTCCGCCCTGGATATGGATGACCTGGGCCCGGTCGATGGGGTCGACATTGACTTTGTAGAAAGGGACAAACTTATCCAGATTCTCCACCCGCATCCAGGCTTCGATGGTCCGGCTGAGCTTTTTCAAGAAAAGGTTGGCGATCCCGTAAGGCACGATCCTGGGCAGTCCGTCCAGAAGCTGGATCTTTCTGGATTTCTTAGAGATGTTTTTAATTGTCACTATCCTGACCAGCCCGGCGAAATTGTCCTGGGGGATAGTAAAATACCTGACTTTGGTCGAAAGCCCCAGAGTTTTATTGGTTTCCTCGAGTTTGAGGTCATAGGAAGTCAGGCTCATCTGATTCTGCAGGTCGTAAGTCAGGCTGGAAATGCCGTTGTGAAACGGCTCGTAAAAACAGTCTTTTTTGCCGTCGCACAATTTAATGAAAGTCCTGAATCCTAAAAGGGAGGTCTGCTGCCAGGCTTTATTGGCCGGCTGGAATTCCAGAATGGCGTGGTCCTTGCCGTCAGTGCCGAAGCTGTTGATGGCCTGGCCGCGGTTGACGTAAAAAACCCACATGGGAATGCCGTATTTGCCGGCGATCCCCGGGAAGAAATTAGCCATCGGCTTGGCGTAATTGTAATTTTCAATGATAAATTCGCCTTTATCGCTTAAATGGTATTTTACTTTTTTCTCAAGAACCTTTTTAGCCATGTATTAAGCTCCTTTAGAATAATGGGGACGTTTCTATTTATTCTTACAAAACGCTTCTTGCCGGAATAAATAGAAGCGTCCCCTTTATTTTAGTTTTTAATTAGTCTATATTTTACCTATTTTAGGGAGTTTGTCTATGGTTTTTTAAAAATTGCGGTCCGCTTTTTATTCGTGTATAATAATAAAAAAGGAGGACGGGTGAGATCTTTAAAGATAGTTTTTTTCGCGCTTTGTTTAGTCTTCTGCTGGAAATTTTGTTTTTCTCAGGAAGGGCCCGCTCTTGAAAACCCTCCCGATCCTAAATATATCGTTCTGGCCTGGAATGATCTGGGCATGCATTTTTACAACCGGGATTACCAGGACCTGGCCATCTTGCCGCCGTTTAATACTCTCGTCGCCCAGGTGATCAAAGTGGGAGAGCCGCCGAGGATAGTCACCAAAAATCTGATCGTGGAATATTCTTTTGTCGACAACACTTATTCCGCGGGAAAAACCGGCTCGGTTGACAAAACTAATTTCTGGAAATACGCCAAGAGCCTTTTTGGCGTTGAACTTGAGTTGGACAAAGGGCTGGCCGGAAAAAGTTTGACTGGCACGATGGATCCCATCGGAGACCGTTTTGAAGCCGCAGGTATACCCCTGACCGAATACCGCGACCAGGATGTTAATACTAACGATATCTCCACCTGGAACCAATACCCTTTCCAGCAGGCAACCATCGTGGTCAAAGACGCTTTGACCAAAAAAGAACTCTGCCGGACCACCGCGGTGGCTCCGGTTTCCAGCGAAATGAACTGCGCAAAATGCCACAACGACGAGGGGATCGCCGTCAAAGGGAAAGATCTTGCCCCTCTGGGAAGGCCGGCTTTGAACATTTTAGCCCTGCACGACAAATTAAACAGGAAAAAATACCGCCCCTCGCTTATGGAAAGCCGGCCCGTGCTTTGCAGCCGCTGCCACGCTTCAAACGCGCTCTCCAGAAAGGGGCTTGCCGGC
>JBFZAG010000139.1:0-3561 GCA_041309145.1 Candidatus Omnitrophota bacterium
GGCAGCCAAGGATAACAAAGAGGCTTTTATATTATTTCAGAAAGCAAAAGACGCTTTCGTAAAAGAGGCAGGGTTCAATGAGTTCGCGCTGTTCTTAAATGAGATCGCCGGTAAGAAAAAATCGCTCGAGCCGCTGGGCAATTATTTTCTCGGACTGAACCGTTACCTGCAGCTCAAAAACCTGGAAGAGAAGCAGGATTGGAACGAATATTTCGACAAAGGCAACGCTTACCGGCAAGAGTTGATTTCGAGCTTAAGCTCAGCGATAAAAGTTCTGTCTAACGGGGATCCGGCCAAGCTCTATTCCGGGCTTTTATTGTGGCAGTTCCACCAGGATCAGCAGGACGCTTTCGCCGAGGAGTCGCTGGCAGAGCTTCTCGCCGCGGTTAAAGCCTACGCGGAGTCTGCAGAGGACGCCGCTGTTATAAAAGAGATCGCCGATCAGCTCCAATCTTATGAGCAGAGCGGCAGGGCCAAAGAGATATACAGGATCTTCATCGATAAAATGATGAAGACAAATCCCGAAGAAAAAGCTATTAAGGAGATGGCCGCGGGGTTCTTCCGGGGCGGGAACATTGAGCTGGCTGAGACGGTTTATGACGCATACTTTGAGAAGATTGTTAAGACCAGCCCTAAAGAGGGAGTCGCCGCGGAATTGTCGGCGGTTGCCCGAGATTTTTCCTACAAGGACGGCTCTTCCTGCGATCCGGCTTACGCCGAAAAACTTTTTGAGCAGCTGGTAACGTTATCCGGCAAAGATGCGCTGGACGAGCAGGCGGCTTATCTGCGCGCTTATAACCTGGAAAAGTTACGGGAATACTTGAAGTCCAGGGATGCCTATATCTCTCTGCTCGAGCGCTTTCCTGCCAGCCCTTATTACGATAAAGTTAATTTCAAGCTCGGGATAATCAGCGTTTATGCTTTAAGGGATCTCAAGTCGGCGCGGGAATATTTCCAGAAGCTGGCCGGCAAAGAAATCGCCGGATCCGAAGTTATCTCAAGCCTGTACCACCTGGGGCTTCTGGCGCAATGGGAAGAGGATCTGGATCGGGCCAAGGCCAATTATTTAAAGCTTAAGGAAAAAGCGGCCAGCGGGTTCAAGTCAATCATGGTTATGGTAGAAGAGCGGCTTAAGGAAATAGCCGATAACAAGCTGCTGGACAACAGCCTGCGCAGCTTCCTGGATGTTTCTTTAAGAGAAGAATACGGCACTTTCAATATGTCGAAGCTGGAACTGAAATCATCCGCCTATAATCTTAAAAAGGACCAGGAATTCACTATGAGCGCGATCGCTTATCCTCCGGAAAGCGGTTGCATGCAGGTGGTCCTGGAATATGGTTGGGTGGGGGATCTCGGAAAAGCCAGCCCTGTTTTTGAGAACTCCAGCTTCACCAGCTCTTATCCCGAGCCCGGGGTGAAGTTTATCGGGCTAATCGTCCGCAGCTCAGGCGGGATAATCGATAGAGCCATAGATCTGATCGACGTGGAGTAAGACCTGCCACTGCAGGTTGTCGCACATAAAAGCCCGCCGGATTTATCCGGCGGGCTTTGTATTTTAAGGCAAAAAAGATCCGGATTATTTTTTCCCGGCAATGATAGCCCGGGCTTTTTCAATCTGTCCGGGGAAGAGGTCAGCGGGGACTTTTTCCCGGCAGCAGGCGAGAAAGACCATGTGCCTGGCGCAATTGGAGTTATCTCCTTGGCAATATTTCGCTTTGACGATATCCGCGGTCTTAGGCATTCCAAGCATCCGGTCAGAAAAGAAAATACATGTTTTTAAAAGTTCGCATTCCGCCATTATCACCTCCTGGTAGAACATAGTATATAACAGATAAGAAATTTTACAAATAAAAAACCCGCCCGGGATCTCCAGGCGGGTTTTTATGTGGTTGCGGGGGCATGATTTGAACATGCGACCTTCAGGTTATGAGCCTGACGAGCTACCAAGCTGCTCCACCCCGCGATCATTTCAACTTGTTTTTATATTATACCTCAGGAAACGCTTATTTTAAAGAACAATATTGTTTATTTTTAGTCTTGCGGGACGAGCTTTACCGGGACCTCGTTCTTGCGCACTACACCCATTTTTTCCCGCAGGATCTTTTCCTGGTAGACCTGGTCTTTGTCCACCCGCTGAAGCTCGATCTTGAGCATGGCGTTTTCCGCTTCAAGACGCTTGTTTTTCTCCGCAAGGTCCCGGTTGCGGTTTTTTATTTCCCGCACCTTTAAAAATCCGGGAGAAAAAACCACCAGTAAAACAGCTATAAGCCCTAAGCTCAGGAAAGGTTTCTTGAAATTCATTTTTTCCAGAGGGTCCCGGCGTATACCGCGTCTTTGCCCAGCTCTTCCTCGATCCTTAAAAGCTCATTGTATTTACAGATCCGGTCGGTCCGGGAAAGAGAGCCGGTCTTGATCTGGCCGCAGCAGCTGGCAACAGCCAGGTGGGCGATCGTAGTATCCTCGGTTTCTCCGGAGCGGTGAGAAATTACCGCTTTGTAGTTGTTCTTATGGGCCATATCAATAGCTTCAAAGGTCTCGGATAACGAGCCGATCTGGTTGACTTTGATCAGGACCGCGTTGGCGCATTTCTCGTCGATGCCTTTTTTGATGAATTTCGTATTGGTCACGAAAAGATCGTCTCCGACCAGCTGGATATTCCCGCCCATTTTTGCGGTCATCGTCTTCCAACCGTCCCAGTCAAACTCAGCCAAACCGTCCTCGATGGAGACAATAGGATATTTTGCCGCCCAGCCCTGGTAGATCGAGATCAGATCAGCGGATGATTTTAAGGCCCCATCGAATTTATATTTCCCGTCCTGGTAAAAAGAGTTGGAGGCCGGGTCAAGGGCGATAAAAACATCTTTTCCGGGTTTATACCCGGCTTTTTCGATCGCCTGGATGATAAAACTCAAGGCCTCTTCATTAGCTTTCAGGTTGGGGGCAAATCCTCCTTCGTCGCCGACCGAGGTGGCCAGCCCTTTGGATTTAAGAAGCGATTTTAAATTATGGAATATCTCAGTCGCCATCCGCAAGGCTTCGGAGAATCTGGGCGCGCCGATAGGGGCGATCATGAATTCCTGGACATCAAGGTTATTGTCCGCGTGCATTCCGCCGTTGAGGATATTCATTAAAGGCACAGGAAGGAGATTGGCTTTTTTTCCTCCGAGGAATCTGTAAAGCGGCTCTTTTTTGTCGAGGCTGGCGGCTTTGGCTACGGCCATGGATACTCCCAGAATGGCATTGGCTCCCAGGTTCTTCTTGGTATCCGTGGCGTCCAGCTTGATGAGCAGGCTGTCGATGGCCTTAAAATCAGGCTCTAAACCGTTTATTTTTGAGGATATTACAGTATTGACGTTGTTCACCGCTTTCAATACGCCCTTGCCCATATACTTTGATTTGTCCCCGTCGCGCAGCTCCAGCGCTTCATTTTCTCCTGTAGAAGCGCCTGAAGGGACAGCTGCCCTGCCCAAAATGCCATTGTCCAGGATGACGTCTACCTCGACAGTGGGGTTGCCGCGGGAATCCAGAATCTGGCGGCCTGAAACCTTTGTGATCTTAGCC
>JBFZAG010000140.1:0-7018 GCA_041309145.1 Candidatus Omnitrophota bacterium
AGATCTAGGTCCGGGATAGCCTCGTAAGGGATCTGGTTGAAATAGCCGGTGTGCTTTTTGGGCATGATCCAGATCTCGAAAGGAAAGCGGGAAACAAAAGGGCAAAAAGCGAAAAAGTTCTTGTTCTCGATTATCACCCTCTCTTTTTCCTGCAGTTCCTGGCGGATCATGTCGCAGAAGATGCAGCGCTCGCGGTATTCAAAATAATTCTGGGCTCCGATTATCTCTTCTTTGACGTTCTTGGGCACCATGGGCAGGGCGATAATCTGGGTATGCGGATGCTCCAAAGAAGCTCCCGCGGAAACCCCGTAATTCTTGAAGATCATGATATATTTGAACCTGCGGTCCCTTTCCAGGTCAAGCGTGCGCTGGCAATAAAAATGGATGACGCTGGTCATTTCCTGGGTGGTCAGGTCCGAAAGGTCCTTATCGTGATAGGGGGTCTCAATGACCAGTTCATGCGCGCCCACTCCGTTGGAAAGATCATAGATCCCCAACCCCCTCCTGTCCAGCTCGCCCTCGATCTGCAAAGCGGGAAATTTGTTGGGGATGACCCTGACCTGCCAACCCGGTGAATTTGCCGGAGTGCTGGCATCGCGCAGAGAAACTATTTCCGGCGGGGTCTGGGCTTCATTGCCGTAGCAGAACGGGCAAGTAGGGCTCTTTCCGCCTTTAGGCGTCTCGTGGTCATAATCCCCGGGCTTCAACGGGTCATCGGTATTTACGATCACCCACCTGCCGCCTATAGGATCTCTTCTTAATTCCGACATTGATCTTGCCTTTTATTTTATGGAAACTTCCTTGAGGAATTTCGAGGCCGCCTCGGGCGTGACCGGGCAAATATAAAACCCCGTTCCCCACTCGAATCCCGCCATCCGGGTCAGCCGGGGAGTTATTTCAATATGCCAGTGAAAATCCTCGTTGATCGTCTTCCAATACCCCAGCTTCTGCCTGCGAAAAGGCGCGGTATGGATAATGTAATTATACGGCGGGTCATTCAGTCCGACTTTAAGTTTCAACAGGACCTGTTTGAGGATCTTGGAGAGGTTTTTGCGCTCTTCTCCGGACAAAGAAACGAAATCGCAGGAATGTTTTTTCGGCAAAACCCAGACCTCGAAAGGAAAGCGGGAAGCAAAAGGCACCACCGCGATAAATCCGTCGATTTCCAGGATCAGCCGGTCTTTTTGAGCAAGCTCCTGCTTTATCAGGTCGCAAAAAATGCATCTTTCGTGATATTCGAAATATTCATGCGCCCCGACTAATTCCTCTTTGACCCGCTTGGGGTTGATCGGCATGGCGATGATCTGGGAGCGGGCGTGTTTTACCCTTCCTCCGCCGGCGCTAAAACCGTAATTTTTGAAGACCAGGACATATTTAAAACGCTGGTCTTTTTCCAGGTCCTGGATCCGGTCTATATAGCAGGTCATTACGTTGGCGATCTGATCTTCCGAGAGATCGGCCATGTTGCCGATATGCTGGTTGGTCTCCACCACTATTTCGTGGGCTCCGACCCCGCTCATAAGGTCGTAAAGGCCTTTGCCCTGGCGCTCCAGGTCGCCTTCGATCTTTAGAAAAGGGGTCTGGCTGGGAACGACCCTGAGATCCCAACCCGGCATGTTTTTAGGGGTGTTTCTGGGCCTTATCGCGTAGACCTCCGAAGGGGTTTGAGCCTCAGCGCCTTCGCAAAAAGGACAGGGCTTTTCAACCACGTTTTCCTGCTGAGTATTGGAAAACTGGTCAGGCCGCCTGGCCCGTTCCGTGGCGACTATCACCCATCTTCCGATGATCGGATCTTTTCTTAATTCCGGCATTTTTTCTTTCTGGATTATCATTTAAGTGCTCACTAAATAAAGGATTATACCATAACTAACCCTTAATGCAAATCATTTTTAAGCAAATAAAGGGGACGTTTCTATTTATTCCGATCGGTTCCTTATGGAAAATAAATAGAAACGTCCCCTTTATTTACTTTATTTACTTTATTTATCCCAGGATTTCCCCGGGCTCGATCTTATTGCCGCTTAAGAATTCCTGGGCCGCAAGCCTGCCCTTGCCTTCCAGCTGCACTTCCTGCAAGGATAAATAGCCGTTTCCCGTGGCCACAAATATGCCCTTCTCCGAGACTGCCAGGATCTTGCCGGGAACGATTTCCCCGGACTGAGGCACTCCCCATTCCAAACGGGTCTTATAAATTTTAAGGATCCTGTTGTTATGCTTGGTAAATGCGCTAGACCAGTTGACGCAACCGCGGACCAGATTATGGATTTTCTCCGCCGGCTTGTACCAGTCGATCTTGGCCGCGCCGGTACTGAGTTTTGGCGCCACGGTCGAAATGCCGTCGTCTTGGGGAATAAGCTCGAACTTTCCGGATTCGATGAGATCTACGGCTTTTAATAACAAACCCGCGCAATCTTCGGAAAGCTTTCCCTCCATTGTCAGGGCGTCATCATCCGGGCTTATCGGTATCTGGCTTTGCAGAATGATCGGGCCGGCGTCCATTCTGGGAACAACCTTCATTACCGTGTTGCCGGTCAAACGGTCCCCGTTGATGATCGCCCAGTTGATCGGAGCCGCGCCACGGTATTTAGGCAAAAGCGAAGCGTGGACATTGATCGGCATGATCGAAGGAATGCTTAAAACCTCAGGAGAAAATTTCTGGCCGTAAGCGATGATCACGAAAAGGTCCGAATCGTGTTTTTTGATGATTTCGACCGCTTCGGGAGAGTTTATATCTTCGGGCTGAAAGATTTCGAGCTTGGCCTGCTCAGCCAACTCTTTGATCTGGGTGCCGCCCAATTTCATTCCCCGGCCCTGAAGCTTGTCGGGCTGGGTCACCACCAAAGGAATCTCATAACAGGCCGCGATCAGCTTTTTTAAAGCCGGATAACCGAATTTTGAACTGCCGAAAAACATGATCTTCATTATTAATCCTTTTTTAAACGGGGTCCACGTCCACCGCAACTATTATACCCGATTGCCGGAAATCTTTTAAGTTAATTTTCAGGAATTTGTTCAAGTGAGCGACGTTAGCCGCGGCGATCAGGATCACCCAGTAGTAATTGCCCCGCAGTTTGGCCGGCTGGCCGGGATTAACGGAGATCATCTCTACTCCTTTAGGAACTCCTGCTGAGCTGAGTTTTTGAAATAATTTTCCGCAGGCCGCTTCCACTTTGGCCTCGGTTTTGCCCCTTATTCTGAGCTGGCAGAAACTGCGGCAGGGTGGGAATTTGACCTGGCGGCGAGATTTTAATTCTTCATCGTAGAAAATATTGGCATCCTTCCTGGCGATAGCCTGAAAACAAAAGTGGCTGGACAAACTGGTCTGGACGAACATCTGCTTGCCGGTGATGGCCAATAATCCCAACAGCACGGCAAAAGCCTTTTCCGACGCCCGGAAATCGACGTGATTCAGGGAATTATCGATGCCCAGCACCGCGGTCAGTTCGAAAGTAAAATCAACGTGGCGGATGATCCCCTGGGTGGAGATAAAAATATCCGCTTCTTCTTTTTTGGGGATCTGGTCGCTTTCGATCCTTTTGATCCTGGCCTGGGGGAATATCCTGGCCAGCTCGCTTTCCACTTTCTCCGTGCCGGCTCCGGAAAATTTAATATAGCCGGAATTGCAAGATGGGCAGATCTTCGGAGGGGCGATCTTATAACTGCAATAATTGCAGCTTAGAATATTCCGGTCAAAAAAATAGACCAGGTTGGTGTTGCAGCGCGGGCATTTCAAAGTTTTGCCGCAAGTGGAACAAACAGCTGCCGTGGCAAAGCCTTTGCGGTTCAAAAACAAAAGCGCCTTGCCTTTTGCCGCTAAAACCTCGGCCAGGCTGTCCTGCAAAAGCCGGGAAAGAATAATATTTTTTTTCTTGTTCAGAAACGGCAGGTTTTTCATATCCACAATTCTTATTTCCGGATATGCTTCCTGGCGCGGGAGAAGCCGAAATTCAAATTTTTTGGTCCGGGCTGAATTAATCGCTTCCAAAGAAAGCGCAGTCCCCCCCAGGATGATCCGGGCATTTTCCAGCTCCGCTCTCATCAGCGCGACCTGGCGGCCGTGGTAATGGGGGACCTGGTCCTGCTTGTAAGCCGGGTCCATTTCTTCATCGACGATAACAAGCCCCAGTCCGGCCATGGGCGCAAAAACCGAAGAACGGGTGCCGACTACCACTTTGACCTGGCCGTTCTTGACCTTGAGCCACTCTTCTATTTCGTTAGGCTGTTGGCGGAAAGAAGTTTCGCTGGCCAGACCGGTTTTTTCAACGATCTCCTGCCTGGCCTTTAAAACCAGGTCCTTATCCGCGACCAGCACGATAACCGATCTTCCGGAGTCGAGAGTTTCTTTGATCTCGCGGCAGTAAACCTCCCAGCGAAATTTCGGGTTTAGATCAAGCAGGACCAGCCCGGAGAACTGAGTCCCAAAACCAGGTTTAAGCTCCGCCAAACCGGGCAAAGGCTTTCCTTTTCTTATGGGATCCGGCAAACTGGCGCTGATCGCTTCTCCCCAGCTGCAGCAATAATAATCCGCGAGCATCCGGGTAAGCTTGAGCATTTGCTGGTCCAATACCGGCACCGGGTCAACTAATTTTATGATGGGTTTTATCCGCGGGATTTCCGACTGGCTGGCGGTTTCGACGATATAGCCGATCTCTTTTTTGCCCCGTAAATTCACCCAGGCCCGCATTCCCGGCGTGTCGTTTTTCTCTTCTTCCTCTGGGACAAGATAATCGAACGGCCCGGCGACAGGCAGAGCTAAAACGACCTTAGCGTAAAGCACTGTAGATCTCCTCCGCGGCGCGGGGTTTGCGCATCCGGCTGATCCGCTCCCGGATGGCTTTGAGCTTTTGGGGAGAATTCAGGTATTCTTGGACTATTTCCCGTACTTTTCCGGCGTTATTGGCTCTGGAGCCGATGCCGTATTGAGCGAGGATCCGGATATTCTGGGCTTCCTGTCCGGGAATTTCCGAGATAAAAATTGGGGCCAGCTCCATGGCCAGCAGTTCCGCTATGCTTAAGCCGCCGGGCTTGGTCACGATAACATCCGCCATTGCCATCAGCTCGTCAATATTATCCACAAAACCGAAAACTTTGACCCCGGGATGATTTTTAGCCTTGAGCCGTTTGAAAAGTTTCTCGTTTTTAGCGCAGACAGCCAGGATCTGGACCTGGCCGCGCAATAAGTCCACGATCTGTTCGATCGGCCCGATGCCGAAAGAGCCGGTAACGATAAGCACGGTGAATTTCCCCGGGTCCAGATCGAATTTTAGCCGGAGACCAGCCTTGTCAAACCCTCCTGAGAACTTAGGATCAACCGGGATCCCGGTGACCCTGATCTTTTCCTGGGCAACGCCCAGTTTGATTAGTTCCTTAAAGCTGGCATCGGAAGCTACCGCGTAAAGGTCGGTCCGGTCGTAGATCCAAAAAGGATGCACCCCGAAATCAGTGATCACCGTGACTATTTTCGAGGTTATTTTGCCTTTTTTCTTGAGATTGCTGGCGATGTTAGAAGCCAGATAATGGGTAGAAATGATCTCGTCGGGATTAGTCTGGATGAGATACTGACGGAAATTCTGGGTGTTCAATTGGTTATGCCAGGTGCGGACCTGGGTCAAGGCCGGCTGGAGATTTTTCTGGGAAGTAATATGGAACATAAACCTCCAGAGCCACTGGCAGTGTTTGACCATAAAAGAGTATGAGCGGCTGTAGAAATTGCCGAAAAGAAAATGGCTTTCCTCGAGGACATCGACCAGGACCAGTTCCTGCTCCGGGTTCTTGGAGCGGAAATAATTGAAGAGCGCCTCGGCTGCTTTGAGATGGCCCGCTCCGGCTGAGGTGCAGGCAATGACTGTTTTCATGAAGAGATGATTATTTGCGCGGCACTGGAAAGGTCGTCGGCTTTATAATCGGGGATGCGCACCCAGTGCAGCTGGTTCTGGGGTTTTTCCCTGCCCGAAAATACCAGGATCGTTTTTAATTTCGCGGCTTCCCCGGTCTCCATGTCGATCATGGAATCTCCGACAAAATAGCTGTTCTGGAAGTCAATTTCAACGCCCTGGTTTTTCAGATCGGAAAAGACTTTGTTAAGCAGCCCGGTTTTGGGCTTGCGGCAAAGGCAATTTTCATCCCCGCGGTGCGGGCAATAAAAGATCCCCTGGAATTTTACTTTTTCGCCTAATTCCCCGAGCATCTTTTTATCCATATCTTCCAGGTCTTTCCTGGAATAAAGCCCTTTGGATACTCCGGCCTGGTTGGAAACCACGAATAATCTGAATCCGGCCGAGGTCAGTTTTTCCAAAGCCAGCTTGACCCCGGGCAAAAGCTGGAATTCCTCGACCCTGGTCACGTATTTGAAATCCCCGGGATACTTATTGATCACCCCGTCCCGGTCTAAAAAAACAAGTTTTGCGCTCGGTTTTTCCATTATTTTTTGACTTTACCGCGGTTAACGATCTCCCGGTACTTGACATAGCTTAAGAACTGGTACAGAGAATCGCAGTAAGCGATCATGAACCCGTACATCCCGTCTTTCCAGGCCGCCTTGCGCAGGTATTTGCGGAAAAAGCGGTCCAGCGCCCTCCAAAGCATGTGGCCGCAGGTGAATTTTCTTCCCGTATCGAACCACTTCTGAGCCTCGAGCGTAGTCTGGCGGTTAAGGCTGGCCATTAAATGTTCGAAGTCCGGGTAGCCTTTGTGAATGATATCTTTTTTTAAATGCCCGCAGGTCCCGTCAATAAAAACCCGGGGGTGGACCTGAACCTCTTCGTATTTGAATTTTTCTTTGCGAAAAAGCCGGACCTTTGACGCCGGATACCAACCTCCGTGTTTGACCCAGTAATTGCCGATAAATGTCCTTAAAGGTATATCAAAAGCGACATGGGCTGTGGAAACGATCTCCCTGCTGATCTCCTCCTGTAATTCCGGAGTCACTTTCTCGTCCGCATCCAGACTTAAAACCCAGCCGTTTCTGGTCTGGCTATATGCCCAGTTGCGGTGGATGCCCTCGTTTTCCATCCTGCGG
>JBFZAG010000141.1:0-17717 GCA_041309145.1 Candidatus Omnitrophota bacterium
CAACGAGGCCGATATAATCAGGATAATTGACCGCTATAGGGATAAATGGCTTCAGTCAAAAGATTTCGCCGTGCACGGAGACATGGCTCTTTGTAACATTATTATCGGAAAGAATGATATAAATATAGTGGACTGGGAGCATTTTCATGCCGCTGACAGGAGCTATTTCGGCTTTGATATCATAAACCTGATTTTTATATCTTTGTTTTACGAGTACAGAAAGATAGAATCGGTCAGGTCAAAAACGACAAATTTTCTGGCAAGCTGTTACCGTAATCTGATGAAAGGGGTCGATAATTCCAATAAGATAATTTCCGCCCCTTTCGAAAGTTCAAGCGCTTACCTGAAAAAATTCCCGGAAAGGTTTGCCTTGAACAGATCAGCAGAAGAGAAGTTCGCGCTGGCGGGATATCCAGTATCTATCTTGAAGAAACTGGACGGTTTAATAACTGAAAGTTAATTTAAAGTGAGGTGGGTGTGAGAATACTCGTAACTGGCGCCGCAGGCATGCTCGCCGCTGAAGTTATCCCGGTTTTCCGCGATCTTGGCCATAAGCTTGTATCGACCGATATCAACAGGCGTCTTCCCCAGATCAAAGAGATGGACGTATCCCAAAAAGAAGAGGTCTTAAGGAGCATAGGGGAAGAAAAGCCTGATTGGGTCTTTCATCTTGCCGCCGAAACCAATGTGGATTTATGCCAGCAAAGGCCGGAACACGCCTTTAAAGTAAATGCGGAGGGCACGGAGAATATTATTTTGGCCTGCAAAGAGTCCGGATCAAAGCTTGTTTACGTAAGCACGGCCGCGGTATTCGACGGCCGGAAACCTGAGCCTTATGTCGAAATCGACCCTACAGCCCCGGTGAATATCTACGGCCAAAGCAAGCTTGAAGGAGAGATGGCGGTAAAAGCAAAGCTGAAAGAATACTTGATCGTCAGGGCGGGATGGATGGTCGGAGGCTGGGAGCTAGATAAAAAATTCGTCTATAAAGTCATCCAGCAGCTGAAAAGCGGCAAAAAAAATATCCAGGCGGTCAGCGATAAATTCGGCACACCGACGTTCACCAAAGCTTTTGCTGCCAACCTGCCCGGGGTAGTCAAGCATGCCGGGACCGGGACTTATCATATGGCCAACAAAGGCCGTTGCTCCCGATACGATATAGCCGTAAAAATAGTCGAGTTCATGGGGATGGAGGGGCAGGTAAAGGTTGAGGCCGTTGATTCCTCGGTCTTCCCCTTGCCCGCTCCCAGGCCGAGATCGGAAATGATCGAGAATTCCAATCTCCAGCGGTTAGGTCTTAACAATATGCCTTTTTGGGAGGAATCACTTAAAGAATATATCCGGATCAATAAAGATAAGTAGAAACATATGGAAAAAGTAAGCGTCATAATCCCGGCTTATAACCGTTCTGACCTGACCGTAAAGACGGTTAAAAGCGTACTCGCTCAGACATATAATGATGTTGAGGTCATAGTGGTCGACGACGGTTCGACCGACGATACCAGACAAAAGCTGCTTGTTTTCCGGGACAGGATAAAATATGTTTTTAAACAAAACGGCGGAGCTTGCAGCGCCAGGAATCTGGGAATACGGCTGTCAACCGGACGATATATCGCTTTGCTTGATTGTGACGATATCTATCTTCCCGAGAAACTGGATAAGTCAGTCGCCTATTTAAGAAAAAACCGCGATTTCGGGCTGGTCCATACTTCCGCCTACTTTATAGACGAAAACGGCAATTACATCAGAAGGTACCCGTTTTTTTTCACGAGTCCCTCGGGATGGATTTCGGATAGACTCGTCAAAAAGAATTTTATCTGCAATTCGACCTTGGTTTTGCGCCGGGAATGTTTTGAGCGGGTCGGTTATTTCGACGAGAGCATTTTTATGCCCGCTGATTGGGATATGTGGCTGAGGCTCTCGGAATTTTATAAATGCGGCTATATTAACCAGCCGCTGACTCTTTACCGGTCCTCGCAAAGCTATGTATTGGCTAATTTGGAGCGCTTGAAAGAGGAATGTTTTGTGGTTCTGGAAAAAACTTTCAAGAGGAGGTCCGGGCTCAACAGGGCGCAACTGTTATCAAATGTCTACTGCTGGCAGGCTTTGGGTTATCTGAAGATAAATGAAGCGGAGAAGGCAAAGAAAGAATTATCGCTTGCTCTGGAAAAATACACTTTTAATCTTCAGGCCCGCTGTATATTGATACTTGTAAAGCTTTTCGGCAAGAAATTGTTTAAGGTCTTGAATCGTTTCAAGGTCATTTAAAAAAAACGCATGTTTTACGAAAAAATGGTTCTGATACTGGGATTCCTGCACTATTTTACCGGATGGACCGGGGTTCTGGCATATCTGGGGGTTTTGCGTTCCAAATTCCGGCTTTTGCGCCCGGAAATATTGTGGCTTGTTTTTCCGCTGGTGATCTTATGGGCGCTGCAGTATTCCCGTTCGGGAGTTATTGCCGTTTATTCCGCGCGTTTTTATTGGGGCTGGCTGCTCTTTTACTGCGTTTTTCTGGCTAAACCCGTTCCTTTCGGATTTTTAAAAAAGTTGCTTTTAATATTGGCGGTCTATACTATCTTGGAAGCCGTGGCTGTAAACACTTTTCTGGACCCCAGATCGCTTCCTAATTTCCCCGGCTCAGTTGGAGCCAAGCAGCATTTCGCCGCGCCCGGGAATTATCAGAGGCCTTATTCTTTCGGCGGGAATGCCACTGTGACCTCATCTTTGCTGGTGGCGCTTTTATGCTATCTTTTACCGGTTCGGGCGGTCTATCTGTTGAGCACATTAGCGATATTCCTTAGCGCATCGGTGACAGGTATCATCGCTTACGTTTTTTCGCAGCTCTGCATCGCGAAAAAATATCTTATAAAGATCGGCGTGGCAAGGATTCTGTTATTGCTTTTGGTGTTTTTCCTTATCATCTTTTTAAACAGGTCTTTTTTTGATCGGGTTTTATACAAACTATCCTTTAAGTATTTATTTTTGGTTTTAAAGATCAAAGTAGGAGAGTTTCAGCATATTTTGAGTAAGGCCAGTTTCTGTGATCTTATAATCGGCCGGAGGATCAATGATCCGCGCAGTTTATACGGCTTCGGCGGTTCGGCTTTTCTGGGTTTTTTGAAATTTAACGGTATCTTTGGAGTGATCTTTTTCTTTGTGTTCACATGTCTTAATTTATCCCGGAAAATTCTGCTTCCCGCGAGTATACTGATAGTGGCTTCTTTCCATTATCCAGCGATCTTCAGCCTTCCCGGACAGGTTTTGTTCGGTCTTTTACTGGCAGAAGGAAGCAATGAGGCGATGTTTAAAACTTTTAAGAAAGCTATTGACCAGAAAAAAGGAGATTGATGGAGCGTAAAGACGTTTTTGTTACCGGAGCCACCGGTTTTATCGGACAACACCTGGTGAACAGGCTGATCGATGGCAGTCAAAGACTGCAGATTCTGACCCGCGATTCTTCAAAAGTTCCTCCGGAATGGAAAGACAGGTTGACTGTAGTAAAAGGCGATCTCTCGGACCATGATTTGAGGATACCTCCGGGAATCACCATGATATTCCATTGCGCTTCGGAGATCAGAGATGAGAAGAGATTCAGAGAGACTAATGTCGAAGGCACAAGAAAAATAGTCGATTACTGCCTTACCAATAAAGAATGCCGGCTGGTTTTTCTTTCCAGCGCTGGAGTAATGGGGTCCTGCCGTCCTGGCCCAGTTGATGAGTCGTTAGAATGCGCACCCAAGAGTCTTTATGCCAAAACAAAATTTGAGGCGGAAAAGATAATTAAAAACGCGGTGAAAAATTCCGGGTTGAACGCGGTCATACTCAGGCCTTCCATAGTCTATGGTCCGGGCATCCCCAGGCAAAGAGACAGTTTTTTAGCTCTTATCAGGTCAATAAATGACCGGAAATTCTTTCTTTTCGGCAGCCGGCTCAGTTATTATAATATCGTATATTCAGCCGATGTTGTAAGTGCCATGATCTTCCTGGCCGAAACCGAAACTGTCGCCCCCGGAGAGATCTTTATTATTAATGAACCTGTATCCTGGCCGGATTTTGTAAAAATTGTCCTGTTGGAATTGAAGAAAGATTACCCAGTCCTTAAAATACCTTTGGGGGCAGGGTATGTTCTGGCGTTTTTGTCTGAAATATCGAGGTTAGTAGGATTGAAGATGCCTTTGTCCCTCAGCAGGTTCAGAGCGCTTACCTCCAGGACCGTCTTCAAGGCGGATAAATTACTAATAAGATCAGGGTTTAGGTTTGAGCACGGAAACGCCCGGGGTATAGCCGATACTGTCGATCATTACCGCAAACAGGGGCTACTGGAGTAATCGTTTTTAAAAACCCTGCAGAAAAGCCTGATTTTTTATGAGCGCAGATTCTCCTTCGATCAAAAAGCCGATGAAAATCTGTATAATGGCCACTGTTCCCATATCCATAGTCTCTTTTTACGGCCGCCAGCTGGATTATTTGAAGGAAAACGGCTTTGAGGTAACGGTTGTCACTTCCGATGATCGGGATCTGGTCAAAAAGATCTCTTCTTCATGCCGGCTATGGCTTGTGCCGATGAGCCGGAAGATCACGCCTCTAAGGGATATTTACAGTCTTTGGGCGCTCTTCAACAGGTTTAAGAAAGAAAAATTCGATATAATCCAATATTCAAGCCCCAAAGCCGCTCTATTGGGCAGTATCTGCGGATATTTGCTGGATATACCGGTACGGATCTACCTGATGTGGGGCATATATTATACCGGGCAGACCGGCTGGAGAAGGAAGTTCTTAAAACTGTGCGAGAAAACCATCTGTTTTTTCAGCACCCAGGTTTTGCCGGACAGCAGGGGTAATCTTGATTTTGCATTAGAACAAGGCTTATGCCCTGGTGAGAAACTCAGCGTAGTCGGAAATGGCAGCGCCAACGGGGTGGATCTGGAACGTTTCGATCCCTCAAGCGTGGGCTCAAGAAGAAACAAAATTCGCGGGATCTTAGGTATTCCCCGGGATGCTTTTGTGGCCGGCTTTGTGGGACGGCTGACAAAGGAAAAAGGGATCAATGAGCTGGTGGAAGCTTTTTATGCTCTTAAACAAAGATACCCGGGGATTTATCTTCTTCTCGTGGGGCCTAAGGAAAATAAAGGAAGCGAATTCGATCCCCGGGTCAGCCGGATCTTAGCGGAGGAAAAAGGGATAGTTTTGGCCGGGTTTCAGGACAGGCCAGAGGATTTTATGGCGGCTATGGATGTTTTTGTTCTGCCTTCTTACAGGGAAGGATTTGGCATAGTAAATATCGAAGCTTCAGCTATGGAACTGCCGGTTGTCTCAACAGATATCCCCGGACCGCGCGACTCTGTGCTCGACCGTAAAACCGGCATGCTTATTCCGGTCAGATCTGCATCTTCTGTGGAGAAAGCGATAGAGATCCTTTTGAACAACCCGATCATGCGCCGGGATATGGGAGTGGCCGGAAGGCAATGGGCAGAAAATTTTGAACAGAAACGTTTATGGCGGGAAATAATCTTTCACCGCTTTTCATCGTGGCGCCGGGAATTGCTGATGCGCAAGATAAGGTTTAAACGGATTTTTGATTTAGCTGCGGGGACAACTCTTCTTTTTCTTCTTTTGCCTTTAATGTTTCTGGTGTTTTTGTCCGTGTTCTTGGCTATAGGCCGGCCGGTGATTTTCCGCCAGCGCAGGCCGGGATACCTGGGCAGGATTTTTACGATCTATAAATTCAGGACCATGTTCGATTCCGCGGACAGCTTGATAGAAGTTTTTTCTGACGCAAAAAGGCTGACTAAGTTAGGAATGGTCTTGCGCAAGTTGAGCCTTGACGAACTGCCGGAATTGTTCAATGTTCTGAAAGGCGAAATGAGCTTGATCGGTCCGCGTCCGCTTCTGGAGCAGTATCTTAAAAGATACAGCCCGGAGCAGGCCCGGCGCCATGAACTCAAACCGGGAATAACCGGATGGGCCCAGGTGAACGGAAGGAACGCCATCAGTTGGGAGGATAAGTTCAAACTGGATATATGGTATATCGACAATTACAGTTTCTGGCTGGATTTGAAAATCGTAATCTTTACTATCGCCAGGATATTTTTCCGGGAAGGAATCAATAGGCCTGGGCTGGCTACAACGGAGGAATTCCGCGGAAAGGAACAAAATGAAAACAAGATTTAAAAAATGGGTTCATCCCATGATCAAAGAAGGTTGTTTGACAAAATACTTCTGGCTGGTTCGCCATAAAAAGAACCTTAAATTGGGATACAAGACCGATATAGGCGCTTTCACTTATATAAACGCTTTAAACGGCGTGGTCATTGAAGATAACGTCCAGATTGGTTCACATTGCTCGCTTTATTCGGTTTCGACTATTGACGATAAGCAGGGTGAAATTATTTTAAAGAGAAACTGTAAAATCGGCAGCCATAGTGTTATAATGCCGGGAGTGGCCATAGGCGAAAATTCAGTTATCGGGGCTTTCAGTTTCGTGAACAAAGACATTCCGGCCAACGTAGTTGCTTTCGGTGTCCCGGCCAAAGTGAAGAGGAGGCTGTGAAAATAAATGAAAAAAGACAAAAGTTATCCCGGATGGCCGTATTTCGGCCGAGATGAAATCTCTGCGGTTACCCGGGTTTTACGCTCGGGAAAGGTCAATCAATGGACCGGCAAGGAGGTTTTTTCTTTTGAAAAAGAATATGCCGGATATCTTGGGGTGAAATACGCGGTCGCTCTGGCTAACGGAAGCGTTGCGCTGGATATCTCTCTTTTGACCTTGGGGATCGGACCGGGAGATCAGGTGATCGTGCCCGCCCGTTCTTTTGTCGCGACCGCCAGTTGCGTGGCTTTAAAGAAAGCAGAGCCCGTTTTTGCCGACGTAGATCCGCAAAGCCAGAATGTAACCGTTCAAAGTATAGAGAGGGTCTTGACTAAAAAAACGAAAGCGGTGATTGCTGTGCATCTGGCGGGCTGGCCCTGCGAGCTGGATCTCTTAAGGGGATTCTGCGATAAAAAAGGGATATATCTTATTGAGGACTGCGCTCAGGCGCACGGCGCAAAATATAAAGGAAAACCAATCGGATCTTTCGGGGATATTGCCTGTTTTTCTTTCTGCCAGGACAAGATCATTACTACAGGCGGCGAAGGCGGGCTTCTGGTAACTAACAATGCCAAGGTCTGGAAAAAAGCCTGGAGCTATAAGGATCACGGTCGAGATTACAGGACTATGTTTAGAAAGAAAGATTCCTGCGGGTTTGTCTGGTCGGTTAAAGATTTCGGGAGCAATTACCGGATGACCGAAATGCAGGCGGCTATCGGACGCTTGATGCTTTTAAAATTGGACGCTTGGGTAACTAAACGTCGCAGCCTCGCAGCAATTCTGAGCCTTAACCTCGAGAAATTTTGCCAATTGCGAGTGGCGATGCCGCCGGTTTCTGCTTACCACTCTTACTATAAGTATTACGTATTTGTTAAACCTCGGGAATTGAAGAAAGGCCAGAACAGGGATAAGATCATCGCAGAGCTGAACAAGTCCGGCATACCTTGCGGAACAGGCGTATGTCCGGAAATTTATCTTGAGCGGGGTTTTTCAAGATATGCAAGCGGCTGGCGGAACTATTCCCGGCGAAGGCTGCCAATCGCCCGCCAACTGGGAGCGACCTCAATGATGTTTCAGGTCCATCCCCGTCTTTCCCGAGATCAGATGTACAGAATAGTCGAAAAAATAGGCCAAATTCTAAAACGATAATTTAAGGCTTTTCTTTATAGTATTTTAAGGTAAAATAAAGAACATGTTGAAGAAAATTTTGATTAAATACCGGCGGTCGCTGATTGTTTTTACCCATCTTTTACTGGTCACTCTTTCCTATTGGCTGGCTTTCTGTCTGCGTTTTGATTTTAACATCCCCGGTTTTTACTGGTTGATTTTTATAAAGACCTTGCCGCTCGCGATTTTGATCAAAATGATGGTTTTTCATTATCAGGGGATTTATTACGGTTTGTGGCGTTATGTGAGCATCGGAGATTTATGGCAGATCATCAAAGCGAGCTCCGTGTCTACGGCAGTTTTTGTTTTTACGGTGCTGTTTTTGAACGGGTTTTCCCGTTTTCCTCGTTCTGTTTTTTTCCTGGATTGGTTATTGTGCGTAACGCTTATATCCGGCATAAGGCTGGTCACTCGTTTTTTTCGCGAACAATTCCGGCCGCTGATCTCGACTAAAAAGCGTAGGATCCTGATCGTGGGCGCCGGCCAGGCGGGAGTGCTGATGTTGAACGAATGCCGCAGTAACCCGACCATGGATATGTCGGTCATGGGTTTCATAGATGACGATCCTTTAAAAAAGAATCAGTCTATCGGAGGAGTCAAGATTCTAGGAAATCGCAAAGATATCCCGCTGGTCTCTGAAAAAAACCGGATAGAGGAGATAATCCTGGCTATCCCTTCGGCTAAAGGCGAAGTGGTCCGCGATATTCTCAAGTATTGCCAGATCCCCTATACCAAGATTAAGATTATCCCCGGAATGGACAAGATTTTAAACGGGGAATTGCTGATAAAAGCCAGGAGCGTGGAACCGGACGATCTTCTGGGCAGGGAAACGGTCAAGATAGACGAAGAAGAAGTCAGAGGCTACATCAGGAATAAAAAAGTCCTGATCACCGGGGCAGGGGGTTCGATCGGCTCTGAGATCTCCCGACAGCTGGCCAAATTCTCTCCGAGAGAAATATTATTGCTTGATCATAATGAAAATGAGGTCTATTTTCTGGTCGTGGAATTAAAGACTAAATACCCGAATATTAAGTTTAGGACCATAATCGGAGATATAAAAGATGTGGGGCTATTGAAACATGTTTTCAGCAGTTACCGGCCGCAGGTAGTGTTTCACGCCGCCGCGCATAAACACGTCCCTTTGATGGAAGAAAATCCGGTGTCGGCCGTGAAAAACAATGTTATCGCCAGCAGGAACATAATTTACGCTTCTGAACATTATAAGGTGGAACGTTTTATCTTTATTTCCACCGATAAAGCCGTCAATCCGGTCAACGTAATGGGAAAATCAAAACGCCTGGTCGAAATGATCATCCAGGCCAAGGCTCCCAAAAGCAAAACTAAGTTTATGGCGGTGCGTTTCGGGAACGTTCTGGGTTCGGCGGGAAGCGTGGTTCCTCTTTTTAAGAGGCAGATCGAGAACGGCGGTCCGGTAACTGTAACTCATCCCGATGCCCGGCGCTATTTTATGAGCATAAAAGAAGCGGTATCTTTGGTGCTGCAGGCGGCTGCTTTCGGCAAAGGCGGTGAGATATTTATCTTGGATATGGGAGAGCAGGTTAAGATCGTGGATATCGCGCATAACCTGATCGTCTTGTCCGGACTGAAGATGGAAAAAGATATATCTATCAAGTTTATAGGCTTGCGCAAAGGCGAAAAGCTCTTCGAGGAAATACTTTTGCATACGGAAAAAGAAAAAGTCACCAAGAACGAAAAAATTTACATAACTCAACCTAACAGCTTCGATGCGGCTAAATTACGACTGCAGATCAAGGAATTAGGGCGGTACGCGAACTTGATGGATGCGGAAAACACTGTCCGAAAGCTGCAGGAGATCGTCCACAACTAAGAATGTTTTAGATAAAGGTTACGATGGTTTCATTGTCTTATATCCTGAAAAATGTCTGCTTGTTTAATTTTGCAGTCTTCCTGGTATTTGCGCCGTATAACCGTTTATTCGGAAAAATATTCCTGGTGATCGGGTCTTGTTCCTGGATCCTGCTGAACGTTTTTAAATACAGGAAGAATTTTTACAAATGGCTTTTTCCGCGGAATTTCCTCAATTGGCCGATTTTGATCTTTTTGGGGATCTGTGTACTTACCGTAATCTTCAGCATTAATCCGTATCACAGCCAGAAAACTTTCTTTTCCCGGATAGTTCTGTATTTTGTTTTTTTTTGGATCGGTTGCGGTTTGGTCAAAGATTCCCGCCGGAACATTTTGATCCTCTCCGGAGCGTTCATCTTTTCCTCTTTTTATATGGGCGCGGGGGGAGTTCTGGATTATTTTTCTATCTATTCTCATTCCGGGAGATTATGGACTGTTTTTGGAAAGAAGCTGCCTTTTAATTTGTTACCTTTGTTTCTTACCTACTTTACGCCTTTTGTCTTTGCTTTGTGTTTATTCGCCCGTAATCTCAAGCTAAGGGTTTTATGCGGAATTAGTTTTACTATTCTGATTTTTTTCCTTATTTGGCAGCAGGGGCGGTCCGCGTTGGTGGCGGCAGCGGTGGGACTCCTTTTCATCAGCCTTTTTAAAGGCAGGAAGACTTTTCTTTTGGCCTTACTGACCTTAATATTCACCACTTTTATTTTAAGCACATTTTTTTCCGGGATCAGGGAAAAGATCAAGACCATACCCTATCCCGAAAAATGGAATTTCCGCATGCCTCTTTACAGATCCGCGATCTCGATGTTCAGAGATCATCCCGTGACGGGGGTTGGACTGGGGATGTATGAAAAAATGATCAAAACCTCGGAATATAAATTGCCCGACGATTACCCCAGGATCGAGATTAACCGGGATAAGTATCTGCATGCCCATAATGTGTATTGCGAAATTGCCGCGGAGATGGGTATTATCGGGATCTGCGGTTTTCTCTGGATCTTCGCGGTATTCTTCATGAAGGTTTCCAGAAAAGCGCCGCTGATTGCCGATGATCTCAAGAAAGCCATTCTGATCGGACTGGCCGGAACGGTCGCGGCGACGCTGGTCTTCGGGATAGGTTTGAGCATCATAACTGTCGGAACTAACGAAACCATGATGTTCTGGTTTTTGTTCGGCATGGCCGCGGGGCTGGTCCCGCCTGATATAAAGGAGAAAAATGGAGACTTTGGGAAGCTTAGTCGATAAATTGACCATAAAGCAGATCCGGGAATTTCATCTCCGTCAGATGCTTGATGGTAATGATGGTAAATTCACTAGGTCCGAGCTGGAGGAAAAACTTAAAGTTCTTTCTGATCAGAAGAAGGAATTGGCTGAGGAAATTGACCGATTTGCGGTTTTAGCTGCTCGGGGGAAAGTCGGGCTTAAGGAAGAAAAGCTTAAATTATATAACGAGCGCAAGGACATTGGGCGCATTCCGGAGACCGAAAGCCTGGGCCAAGCCGTTTCCGGCCTGGCCTCCAAGAA
Organism: Candidatus Omnitrophota bacterium; assembly: GCA_041309145.1. Classification (GTDB taxonomy): domain Bacteria; phylum Omnitrophota; class Gorgyraeia; order Gygaellales; family Profunditerraquicolaceae; genus JAPLLS01. The sequence continues at coordinate 11,171 of JBFZAG010000141.1, forward strand.
CTTGGAGTTGTGGCATCTTGAGGACGAGGCCAGGCGCAAGGATGTCAAGCTGGAATATATCGGCAAGATCAAGGGGCAGATCGACCTGACCAATCAACAGCGCAATGATTTTATCGACAAAATCGACGAGCTTTTCGAAAAGGTAATAAGAAAAATCCGATCGCCTAAGATTTAAGAACTTTCAAAAGACTAAGGGGCGATTTTATATCCAGGAGCACCTTGAGAAGATCAAGGTTGAAAAATGAATAAAGAAAATGAAATAAGATCTTTCCTGGTTATAAATACTTTTGGAATCGGGGACGTGCTGTTTTCAACTCCGCTGGTACGCAACCTCCACGATAACTTTCCCGATGCCAAAATCTATTATCTCTGCAATAAAAAGACCGCAGCAATAATCAAAACCAATCCTTTGATCAGCAAGGTATTCGTCTATGAGCGCGACGAGTTTGTCGCGGAAAGAAAGAGGTCTTTTTTCGCCGGTCTGGGTAAATACCTGCGGTTTATCTCCGGGATCAGGAAAGAAAAGATTGATTGCGCTATTGACCTTTCTTTGAACACGCCCTTCGGTCTGTTTGCTCTGCTGGCGGGGATTAGGAAACGGTTCGGACTGGATTATAAAAACCGGTCGTTGTTTCTTAACCGCAAGATTAAAATCTCGGGTTTTCTAGATAAGCACGTTGCCGATTACTATCTTGATGTACTGAAACTTATGAATATGCCTTTGCGCCCGTGCCCGATGGAAGTGTATTCTGATCCGGAAAGTAAGTCCTGGGCAGCGGAGTTTTTCAAAAAAAATGGTATTGAGGACGGGGATTTGGTTATCGGGATCGCTCCCTGCGGGGGGGACGCTTTCGGCAAAGATGCGCATATAAAACGTTGGCCGGAAGAGAACTTTGCGGTTTTGATCGACAGATTGCGAAAAGAATTCAATGCCAAAGTTTTAATTTTTGCCGGACCTAAAGAAAAATCCGATGTGTTCAAAATCATAAATTTGCTTGATAGCGGAGATTCGATATTTGAATTCTCGGACCGCTCCCTGAGCGAGACTGTCGCGCTGGTGGGAAAATGCCGTTTATTCATCGGAAATGACACCGGCCCATTGCGTTTTGCCGATGCTTTGAATAAAAAAATTGTGGCTTTATTCGGTCCTGTAGACGAAAAAGTCTATGGTGCGTATCCTTTGGATGGGGAGCGCGCGAGGATTTTAAAAAAAGATCTTCCTTGCCGGCCTTGCTATAATAAATTCCGGCTCAGCCCCTGCGTTCGAAACTTTGAGTGCATGAAAAAGATCTCGGTCGATGAAGTGATGTTCGCGGCCAGAAAACTTCTGGCTAAATGATTAGAGATTACGGCGGTGATGGACTTGAATAAACGGTGATTTTAGCCTTTTCCAGGTTAGTTCTTGAAATCCGGGAAGTATTCTGTTATTATACTTATTCATTCCGTTATGAAGCGAGTCCGCAATCTTTCCTGTCTATCTGAAAAGGAGAATAAAAAATGAAGACCGAGACCTTTAAGACCGTTTTGAATGCCAGCCCAAAAGACATGCCGCTGCTTAATACCGGAGCGGACAATATAGTTTTGTTTTATCCGCATATGCCGGCCAAGGCCGTGGAGTATGTCACGGATACTTTGCATTCGCGCTGGATCGGCCAGGGGCCCAAGGTCGAGCTGTTCGAGAAAAACTTCGGCGAGAAATTCTCGCCGGAATTTGCGCCCATAGCCACTGGCTCAGGCACCGATGCCCTGCACCTGGCCTATATTTTAGCGGGATTAAAGCCCGGGGACGAAGTCGTGGCCCCGGTTTTTACCTGCACGGCTACCAATATTCCTTTTCTTTACATGGGGGTGAAGGTCGTCTTTGCCGATATTCAAGCCGGGACTTTGAATATCGATCCCAAACATGTCGCATCTTTGGTAAATAAAAAAACCCGGGCTATTGTCTGCGTTCATTACGGCGGACTGCCTTGCGATATGAATGAGCTGGGAGCTATCGCTTCTAAATGGAAGATCCCGGTCATCGAAGACGCGGCTCACGGACTCGGGGCGAGCTATAAGGGAAAGAAGATCGGGGCTATTTCCGATTTTACCATGTTCTCTTTCCAGGCGATCAAGCATATCACTACCGGAGACGGCGGCATGCTGACGGTAAAAGATAAAACCCTGGTGGAAAAAGCCAAAAGAGTCAGGTGGTTCGGGATCGACCGTTCCGCCAAGCAGATGGGAATTTGGGAGAACGATATCAAGGAGATAGGCTACAAATACCAGATGACCGATATCGCAGCTGCCATGGGCTTAGCCGCGCTGGAAGAATTTGACTATACATCGGCCTTGCGCAAGAGGCTGTTTGCGGCCTACGAAAAAGGATTAAAAAGTATTTCCGGACTGCAATTTATCGGAGGAGGATATACTGACCGGGAGCACGCGGCCTGGCTTTGCACGGTCACCGCTGAGCGCAGATTCGATCTGCAGAAAAAACTGCGCGAACAGCATATCGAATCCAACCAGGTCCATTACCGCAATGACCGGTATTCGATCTTCGGCGGAAGGCGGGATAATTGCCCGAACATGGATGCCGTGGAAGACAAGTATTTAGTGCTGCCGCTTCACACCAGGATGTCGCTGGAGGATGTCGACCGTATCTGCAGCGTAATTAAATCCGGATGGTAAGAATGATTTGCGATATAGCCATCCCCGTGTGGAACAAGAAAGAGCTGACCGAAAGGTGCGTAAACAGCATACTTTCGAACACGGATTTTCCCTATAGGCTGGTGCTGATCGATAACGCCAGCCAGAAACCCACCGCAGAATATCTGAAGTCCGTATCCTGCCAATACCCCGATAAAATCAAGCTTGTGGTAAACAAAGAAAACCTCGGAAATACCGCGGCGGGAGTCCAGGGGATGAAATATTCCGACGCGGAGTATGTCTGTATCCTGGATAACGATACTATCGTCTGTAAGGGGTGGCTTTCCGAGATGGTCAAAATAGCCGAGTTATCCGCACAGATCGGGATAGTAAATCCCAATTCAAATTCTTTCGGGCTGCACAAATCCCGGGAAAAGACGCTTGAGGATTTTAGCGCCGGGCTTTTAAGTAAAAATACTGGGAAATACATTGAAATGGGCGCGGCTGTCGGGTTTTGTTACCTGGTCAAAAGAAAACTGATAAACCGGATCGGCTGCTGGGACGAGCGCTTCAGCCCCGGGTATTTCGAAGATACCGAATATTCCATGAGAGCCAAAAAATACGGGTATAAATCGGTAATCGCTACGGGCGCGTATGTCTTTCACGACGAACACTCTTCTTTTAAGTCCAGAGAACAAAAAAAGAATTTTGAGAAGCTCTTCAATGCCAGCCGGGAAAAGTTTTATGCTCTTTACGGCAAGCCTCAAAGGCTGATGTTTTCACTGAGCCGGCCAATTCCTGACCTGCAAAAGCTCAACGCTAAGCTTTACGAATATGCGGATAAGGGTGATTTTGTGGAAGTTGTCCTAAATGACGGTCTTGGCGATGTGAAACTACTTGAGCATGGCAATGTCAAAAAGATCAGATTAAAGGACGGTTTTTTTCCGCTGAGATTATGGCTGAGGATATTGACCAAAAAAAAGAGATACGACCGTATATATATCGACAGGTATGAATAAATTCAGAGATTTCTATATTAATTCCAGATTATTGAATTTTATCCGGTATATAATCACTCCTTATATGATCAAATATAAGAAAGCCGGGCTTTTATTCGACGATTCCCGTTTTTACAGGATAAACCTCAACTGCCGGGGCGACGGATATTACGGTTATGTGAATATCGAAGACACCAGGACCAAAGCCAGAGTGTTCGTTTCCGCTCTCGATAATCTGCCTTTTTCCGACAAAGAAGTCAAATTTATAATAGCCGACTTTGAGGCCATAGACAAAAAAAGGTACGACCTGGCCAAAATGTTCAAAGAATGGGCCAGGGTCATAGTTCCTAACGGAATTTTGACTATGGACAATTTTTCGAAAGACGAGAAGACCGTTATGCTGTTAAAGGAAGCGGAATTTGAATTGATCTTTGATGAATCCAAAAAACTTTTGCCGGTGGCCCATTTTTTATACAGCCCCGAGATAGCGGCCAGAAATAAAGTGGGGCTGGAATACATGCGCCCCAAAGCGGCTTTTGATTTTTTGCTCCGCTTGCATTCCCAGATGAGGCCGGATGAAATAAGAGAGCTTTCGGTCAAAAATGAAGCACTCCGGGATGGGTCGAGCTGTTTAAGCTTCTTTGATAAGTCCAACTTGGCCCAGGTCCTGGATCAGATAGGGTTTTTTATCGAGAACATCGAAACAAAAGAAGGGGTGATTTTTGTAAAAATAAGAAAGAAAGACGGTATCTTTGTGCCGGCGGTCAAGACGGAAAGAAAAAAGAAGATCTGCGCTCTAGAGCAATACTTGATGTTCAGATACAGCCGTTTGGGCTTCGATGAGGACGGCCTGCCTTTAGCTATCGAGAAGCTCGGCTATGATTGCCTGCCTCTGGAAGCCATGAGGAATATGGATTATAAGGTCCTGCAGAACGCCGTTCTTTCCTACAAGCCGGACTATATAATCCTGAGGTTAAAAGAGGTCTTGCCCGTGCTTTATGACATAAAAAACGACCTGAAAAAGCTGGGCACGAAAGTCATATTCTGGTTCACTGACCCGACTCACCCCGAGCCGGATACGGACCTCAGCGATGTCGTAGATATCATGTTCTTAAGCAACCGCGGCCAGCTGGAGGAGTACAAAAAGGCTTATAACTTAAAACGGGTTTATTTTATGGCCCAGTCTTATATGCCCAATGCTTTCCATCGTATCGGCATCCCGGAGCTCTTCGATATAGCTTTTACCGGCGCTTTAAGCAAGGACAGCATCCACTCTACCCGCAGGCTGATGCTCGAACAGTTAAGCCGGAAATACAAGGTGGAAGTGAGGAATAACGTCAGGAATAATGTGGCGGAATTCTACTCCCAGTCAAAACTCGTCTTCGGGACCAGCAACTTCCCTTACGATTGTTATACTTCTAACCGGTTTTTTGTGGCTATGGGATGCGGGTCGGTCTATCTGACCCCGAAGTTCTCCGGAATCGAGCTGATGGCCAGGAATAAAGAGCATCTGCTCTGGTTCAAAGATTATCCGGAGATGTTTGAGCTGGTCGAGTATTACCTTAAGAACGACACCCAGCGCAGAAAGATCGGGGAAAATGCTCAGAGATTGGCTCAGGCAAAACATACGACCGTCCACAGGGTCAAGAACATGATCGATATATTGGAAGAAAGAACCGAGAAATTCTACGGTTTTCTGGATCTATAATGAAAAACATCTTAAAAAAGAAAAACCCTATAAGGAATCTCAGAAGAAAAATAAAGGAATACCTGTTCTTTAAAGATAAAAGGCCTTTGTTCGAAGTCAATGTCGACGCCGTTTACGATGACTCGGAATTCAGGAACCGCAACCGGCAGGTCTATTGCCAGTACGCCGAAGCTCTCCAGGAAGTGTTCAGCCCCAAAGAAATGATCGATATCGGCTGCGCTAACGGCTATTTGCTGGAATATTTGTCTAAAGCGGGCATGAAAAGATTTGCCGGGCTGGAAGGAGCGGACGCCGCTTTTAAATATATGCCCGTACAGGTGAAGGAGAAAGCTTTTAAAGTCGATCTAAGCAAAGAAGTGGATGTCCTCTCCGGGGAAAAATTCTATCTGGTCAATTGTACCGAGGTCGGCGAACACATCCCCGCAAAATATGAAGATGTCTTCTTGAGGAACATCGGAAGGTTCGTGGATAAGTACCTGGTCCTGTCCTGGGCCAATACCTGGGAAGACTGGCTGGGTTTTGAGAAACAAAAGCATGTCAATCCGAGAAGCAAGAGCTATGTTAAAAATAAACTGCGCAAACTCGGGCTGAGTTATAACCGGGATCTGACCGGCAAGCTGGTCAAAGCTTTGCATAAAAAGCCCAACGTGTTCGAGCACTGGGCTAAAAATATGATGGTCTTTGAAAGGTGAAATCATGAAAGTCGACTTTGTGGATCTGAAAAGACAGCACAAAAAGATCGAGCCGGAAATTGAAAAAGCTTTTAAGTCCGCATTGAAAAGAGGGGATTTCATTCTCGGCCAGGAGGTCAAGCTTTTTGAGAATGAGTTCGCCCGTTACTGCGGATCGAAATTCGGAATAGGCCTAAACTCCGGGACCGACGCTTTGTTTTTAAGTCTCCTGGCTATGGGTATCGGACCGGGGGATGAAGTGATCGTTCCGCCATTCACTTTTATCGCTACCGCGAACTGCGTCAGCTATACCGGAGCAAAGCCGGTCTTCGCGGACATTGATCCGGCGACGTATAATATTGATTGTTCTAAGATCGAGAAAGCTATAACTTCCCGGACTAAAGCCGTTATTCCCGTGCACCTTTTCGGACAGTGCGCGGATATGGATCCGATCATGCGGATCGCCGGGCGGCACGGGCTTAAGGTGATCGAAGACGCCTGTCAGGCGCATGGAGCTTTATACAAGTCACACGTCACAAGTC
>JBFZAG010000142.1:0-5402 GCA_041309145.1 Candidatus Omnitrophota bacterium
AACTGCAGAGCTGTAAGCCTCTATGCTATGACGTCGTATCGTTGATCTTTACGGGCTCTGTCTCCTGGAAATCACCTTCAAACACCGATCTAGCTGCGGATTTGATATAATTCCTGTAAATATCCCACTCCGCTTTCATGCGCCACAGGAAAAGATAATGCGAACTGTTTCTCTTTCCCAGGGAAATAGACTTTCTTGACCTGATTTTTTCATAAATTTCCAACATGTGTTTAGCGACAGATCTGATCGGGTATTTCTGTACCGTAATTCTTGCGGCCTGCTTTAAGTTTTGCGACTCTTTGGGATTTCGAGATAAAACCCAGAGGATGGCATCAACGAAGCTCGGCTGATCCATTTCCTTGAGCAACCGGCCGTTGCGGCGATCATCTACAACCTCCCGCGCTCCCGGCGCATCCAGCGCCACCACCGGAACCCCTGCTGCCATAGCTTCAATGAGAACGATCCCTTGAGTTTCGCTTAATGAAGCGAACGCGAAAACATCCATGGCAAAATAAGCATCGACCAAGTGCTGATAATGTAAAACCCCGGTCAAATGCAGTCTTTTTTCAAGGCCGGCCCGCTTAAAAGCGGACTTGATCATTTTTTCCGAAGGGCCAAGGCCCACGATCAGAACATGGGCCGCCGGCTCTTTTTTTAACGATTCGACCAGACAATTTGTCAAAAATTCCAGATTCTTTTCCGGAGCCAGCCGCCCCGCATGGCCGATAACCGGGGCATCGGGGGGGATTTTATGCCGCTGGCGAAAATCTTTTCCGTTGCCTTTGGAGAAACGCTCCACATCTACCCCTGTAGGAATGACCTCTATAGAAGTCTTGACCCCTCTTTTATGCAAGATATTTTCTACGCTTTCGCTGGGGACGATCACTTGGTCCACCAAATTGGCATATCCGGCAGCGAGCTTGACAATGAATCGTTTCACCCCCTCATTTTGGACCGGCCAATCATGCACGTACTGCTCAAACATCGTGTGATAAGTAAATACCAACGGTATAGCGTGCTGTCGGCTGAGGCGCAAGGCAAGATCCCCCATGAAAAACGGACAATGGCTGTGCACCATATCCGGAGAGAATTCTTTCATTAATCGGGTTAAGAGTCCGGAAACCGGAAAGTTGACGGAGAAAATAGTGCCGCTGAATTTTTGGAAAGCCGGAATGCGAATAACACCCGGTTCCTCTGTCGGCATCCCGTTGAAAGTCGGAGTAACGATCAAGACCTCATGGCCCAAAATCTTGAATTCTTCGCTAAAAGAATGAACCGATTGCTCCAGCCCTCCCACTATCGGGAAATAAGTGTTCGTCATCATGATAATTCTCATTATTTATCCTTTAATTCCATAAGCGCTTTTCTGGCCGCGACGCATATCGCGTCGTAAGAATTCTTAGAGCCCATGGCCAAACCTTGCTTTTCCAGATCTTCGGGAAGAAGCGGCTTGCCGAATCTCACTCTGATCGGGTAACATCGGGGATATTTGGCCGTGCTCGCCCACGCCTCATGAGCTCCTTCTATGGCCACAGGCACAAGCTTTGCCCCCGTCTCCTTGGCCAAAACTCCGAAGCCTTTTTTGAATTTTCCAACTTTGCCGGTACTGCTGCGCAACCCTTCCGGAAAGAAACATAAACCTTTGCCGCGTTCTAATACATAGAAACAGCTGCGCAGAGCTTCCAGAAAATACGTTGAAAAATCAAAAGGAATAAGTCTTCCCATCTTTACCAGGTTCCTTAACACCCGGGATTTTACAAACGGCCTGAAAAAATACGGTCCGAAGACAAAGTAAAAAAGCTGGAACACCGGCCTGCTCGGCAGGCAGGCGCAAATGGCCGGACCGTCAAGAAAACTGGCGTGGTTGCTGAATATAATATAACCCCCTTCTTTAGGCACGTTCTCCGCTCCTTCCGCCCTGATCCCGAAAAACAATTTTAAGATCAAACAATCTACAGCGGTTAAACCAAAGCGAAACAGCCAGGCGAAGAAACCGGTGCTCAATTCGAGCATCTCCAGGCTTTCTTTTTTCGGCAGCACTTGTAAATGTTCTTTCCAGTATCCCGGCCCTAAAGATATTTCCTGGTCCTCAAGGGGAATATCTTTTGCTTCTCTCAAAGCTTCCGTTATTCCCTGGATAAGATCCTTTACGCTGAAGGCTCTCGAGATCGCCTCTATTTTTATATCAACGCTGAAAGCTAACTCAAGGCGCGAAGCAAGCTCCAGCCTGCCTAATGAATCTATATTCAGGTCCAGCTCTAAAGAATCCTCGAGTATTATCGGCCTTCTCGCGCCGCTTTGTTCCTTCAGGCACTTTAAAATTTTTATGCCGGTTTCTGACTCTGTCAACAAAAGATCATCTGCTGAAAGGTCTTTCGATACCGGAAGAGCCCCTTCTATTCCCGCGATCACTCTGGGCTCATAGATCTGCTTGACCGCGTATCTTTCCAGCCTGCCGAACAGGCTGTGAGGCAGGTCCTCAAGAGCGACGGTAAATCCTTTAAGCCTTTTATACGCGGGCAGCAATTGCGAGACATTATCGAATCTCTCCTTAATGACCGAGCGCAGATTAACTTCGTCGAATTCCCGGAAAGCCTCGAGATCCGGCTGGATGACAGCCCAAAGGACTTTCGATCCCTTTACCCCTTTCATTCCCGAGACTGTAAAAACGCACATTTCTTTGACAGGAGCGGCCTTTGTATAGACCTCCTCGATCTCTTCGGGATAAATTTTCTGTCCCGATCTTAATATGATGAAATCTTTGAATCTGGCTATAAGATCTTTTATCATTTACCCGCCTCATATTCCAATTCAAGATAATTAGTTCCGGGCAAAACCTCAGCCTTCATAAAACCCGGCAATTTGATATCGATCGGCGGTTCTTTCGCCAACCACTTTCCCCGCCACTCGACAATGATATTTTGCCCTTGAGGCCTTAGAAAAATCTGAATATCACCGAAACTTGTCGGAGCGGGCCCAAACGAGATCGTCTGGTTTTTTTCCAGCCAGGCCCGCGGGATCCCGGAACAAAGGATCAATCGGCTGTCTTCCTCGCGCACAAAACAATTTCTTATCATCAAAACCCATTCCGCCGCGGCCCAGACATGCTGCCCGTCCCCCATACATCCGCCGCCGGTGCGGGAATGGATCGCCTCCGGCCATTGTCCCGTGGGTGTGGCCAGATTGGCCACCGCGATCATCAGATCAAAATACCTGGGATCACCCGCGCGCAAAAGCACTTGGGCTAAATGCAAAGTCAAGTAAGGGTTGATCCCGGAGTGAGTCATATCGTGGAAGAACCCGCCCTTGACTAAACAGTTACTCATCAAAAAGTCAACAGTACCTAAGATCATTTTATTGTCGGGATCAAAAAGGCGAAGCGGATAACTCGCCGCCAAAGAGCCAACGGCCCCGGTGTCTAAGCGGCGGTACGGCGATGCCGGAATTGCCGGCTTTTTTAAACGCTCGGCTGAATTTTGCAAACTTTGATCAAGGCGTTGCGACAATGCCAGAGCCTCGTTTTCAAAATAGACAGCATGCTCATTATCCTTGTAAGCTTCGCATAAAAATGCGGCCGATTTTAAGCCCGCAACTGCCCAAAAGTCATCCCAGTAATAAAAATCATTGGGCCCCAAATGCTCGGCGCTGAAACCCGCCGGCAGCAAACCGGAATGTAAGAATTTTCCGTCTTCGGGTAAGCGCTTTTTACAGATCCATCTGCCGGCTTTTTGTATTGACTCTTTCCATTCCCTGGGCGGGATATCGCCGGTCATTTCACAATACTGGCGGATGATCCACAAAGCCTCGCCGTTAGAATCCCATTCCCCTTCCTGAGAGAGGAAATAACCTCGGGCTGTCTGGCGCGAGCGGAAACAATCCAGTGAGCGCCGGACACGTTCCTTTAACCCAACGCATAACAAACCGAACAATATAAAAGCGGCGTCGCGGAACCAAAAGCGCCGGTAAATATACGGCCCGGGGTAGACCTCCCCGGGAGAATGCAAAACCATGGTATGGATAGCGGCTTCGAAAAGGAACTGAAAATGTTTATCGGGAATTTGCAATACGCAGGCGCCTTGAAGGCTTTTCTTCCACGCCAGTTGGGCGGTTTCTTGATATCCCCCGTAGGATGCTTTTTCAGTTTTGGTTTTCGCTAAAGGCACCGAAATGGTAACTTCCTTTTTTTGATCCGCTTCCAGTTTATATAAAGCCGCTGAGGAGGCCATGCCGACCCTGCACCAGATTTCTTTCCTGTCTTCATGCAGCGACAAACGGCTGTAAACATCGCCGTGCCGGTAATATGAAAACTCGCATCGGTCCGGAGTGATATCAAAATGCACAAAATCTTTTCGATTCACCAGCCAGCCCATCCGGTTTTCAAGCAAAGAAATATCGTTAATGAAACTCACGCCTTCGGGATTATACGGGCGCAGCGAAATAACCAGCCACCCCCCTTGAGAAGCATCCCCTTCAACCTGGATCTGGCAGACCGGGGACTGCGCGGAGCCGATAACCCGGGCCTTGGTTTGAAGCCTTGCTTTATCAAGTCCGGATACCGTAATCACGCAAAGACCTCCGTCCATTTCCAGTTTCTGAGAAATTCCCGCTAAGCGGGAGGGAATTAACGCCTCTCCCTCCGACGGGATAACCCAGACATCGAGCGACCATCCGTCGTAACAGGGAGTGACCAGGCCACGCGGATCAACGATCGAATATTCGCTGCTGTCAGGGATCCCTAAGGCCGTCCAATTCCGGTGGGTAAGATTTATCTGAGTTAATGAGAATGATCGAGGGATAAACGCCTCGTTCAGAGGGTCATATTGACATTCCACCCAGTACGGCCAGATCCAATCAAGGTTATGCTGGATGGCTAAACTGTTGATCAAACCGCGAGCGTGCAAGACAAAGCCCGAACGCATCAGTTCCGTAGGGGCAGCCACCTCCGAAGGCTCGGCGAAATTCTGTAACTGAGAAAAAACTTTAATAGGATCTAAGAACCCGTGCCTGCGCGCGACATCCCTCACAAAGAATTTCCAGGGGAACCATTTCCACCACATACGATAAACTCCTTTTTTTATACTTTAAAAACCCACCATTTAAAGCTAATAAAGGTCAACAGGCCTGTCACCGTAGCCGCGCTGAGCAATGCTAAATAAACTGCTCCGGGCCGCGCGTAGAGAATGATTTGGTTTGTTAAGACATTGCTTTCTAAGGCTAAAAGAATAATCAGCACATACCGGCGGACTACGGTATACGATGACTGGCTGTGTTCAAATATCCAATATTTATTGAGCGCGTACGAGACAATACCCGCGCAGGTAAAAGAAATGCCTTTCGAAATGCTAAAATTAAAAAAGTTAAGTAACAGATAATAAAGACTAAAGTCTATTGTAGTGGCGATA
>JBFZAG010000143.1:0-5371 GCA_041309145.1 Candidatus Omnitrophota bacterium
TACTGATCGAGCATCCGATAGGTGTTGAACCGGCCGGCGCAGGCGATACAATTGATCATCATATCCACCCATTTTGAGCTCAGATCCACCGCGCCCTTGTTATTGGTCCGGTAATACAAAACCACCAGCTCCTCCAGGGCCGAATAAAGCTCCTGGGAATCCTCTTTAAGGCGAAGATTAAGTTCCTGGCCGATCTCATTTTCTTTGCTGCGATATCCGAAAAACCTGCCGATCTCCATATCCTGAGCTTCAGCCACCCAGCCGTCCACTGTGCTCATCTGCAACACTCCGTTCAGGATCGCCTTCATCCCGCTGGTCCCCGAAGCTTCAAAAGGCGGAAGCGGGTTATTCAGCCAGACATCCACGCTGGAAACCAGCTTCTTGGCCAGGGAAATATCGTAATTCTCCAGCAGGATGATCTTAAGATGATCATAAACCCCGGTGATGCTGTCTACTTTTTCCAGGATCTGGCTGATATAAGTGAACCCCAGATTATCTTTAGGATGAGCCTTGCCCGCGAAGATGATCTGGATCGGCCCGCACCTTTTGGCTATATCGATCAGCTTCTCGATATCCTGGAGGATCAGGCTCGGCCGCTTGTAAGCGGCGACCCTGCGCGCCCAGCAGACAGTGAACATATCTTTATCCAGCTTCCATTTCTCCAGGAAATTGCAGAACTCCGACTTATTCTCCTGATGGGCTTTCCAGACCTCCTGGCGGAACTCCGGATTAGTCTTAAGCTGCCCGGCTTTAGCCAGCGACATGGGGTCAGCTTTAAGATCCCCGAAAACCGGCTTGAATTTCTCGCCGACCTGCTTGAACCGCTCGGAAGTCCAGGTGTGATGGTGCACCCCGTTAGTCACGAACTGGATCCTTTCCTTATACTTGGGGAACTGCAAATGCATGACGTTCTGATGAGCCCTGGAGACCGCGTTGATATGCTCCGACACGTTCATGGCGATCAAAGTCAAATTGACCAGATTCCCCTTATCCTTGCCGTTAGCGTCCACCAGCTCAAAATCTTCCGGGTTCAAGATCGAATACATCTCCTGCACCGAAAACCGGTCATGCCCGGCATCCACCGGAGTATGGCAGGTGTAAGCGAAATGTTTCCTCAGCTCTTCCCTTTGTTCCGGCAAAAGCCCCCTGGCCTTTTCCACGTAAGCGAAAACCGCGTGCCCCTCGTTTAAATGATACAGATCGATCTGATATCCCAGCTCCTTCAAAGCCGAAACCCCGCCCATCCCCAGGATCACCCTCTGCATGATCTTGATCCAGCCGCTTTCGCTGCGGTAAAGCTGGTCAGTGAGCCTGCGGTTTTTCTCGCTGTTCTCCTCCAGATTGGAATCCAGAAGGATCAAAGGCACCGCGTGGCTCTGATCGTAGCTGTAAACATAATACTTCCACAGCCGCAAATAAATATCCTCTGACTTCAAAGAGATCTTGCATTTATTCTTCAGGGGGATAAGCCCGGGATAAGAATTAAAATCCCAGGGCATGGCTTCGGGAAGCTGGCCGTATTTGAACCACAGCCTTTGCCGGAAATAACCGCTGTTCCAGAGGATCCCCAAACACACCGCGGGCAGTTTATAATCCGCCATCGTCTTGACCGTATCCCCGGCCAGGACTCCCAGCCCCCCGCTGTAGATCGGCAGATCGATTATAGTTTTAGAATTGATGGTGAAGAAATAATCCGCAAGGGTGAAATTAGAGCAGACTTCGTGGTCCTGGCTTTCATTGCTCGGGTCGATCGGCCGGGACGAAGAAAAACGGTTATAGAAACTGGAAGCCAGCCCGTATTCCATCGAAAAATAAGAAACACAGCGCTCCTGCGGCGATGAAAGCCTTTTTTCAGCTTCGATCACCGGCTGAAGAGGCTTGCCGAAATAAAGGCCGCCGGCGATATCCTTGGAATAACGCTCTTCGAACCGGTCTATTTTCACTAACTGAAGAAACTCTTCAAGCAACTTGTTGTTATCCAAACAGATCCTCCCTTTCTTCTGAGCTCTAAGCAAGGATTATACTTTAATTTATTTTACTTAGCAAGAATAATAGCGAATAAGTTCCGGCGCAAGAAAACCGGCTACCGGCTTTTTCCCCTCACCGGGATACCCTTTGCCCTTAACTCTTCAGTCTTTTCTTTCGAGCACTTCAGGCATAAAAAAACCGGCTTGGCCTCGCTCTTATCGTAGCCCGCGGTCTTGACCAGCCGCCACAAATGCGATGAGCTGGCACACTTATCGCATTTTCCCTCTTTGATATGCCAGACCTCGATGGCTTGAGAAGTAAAAATAAACTTATCCACCCAGAAGAATATCGCTCCTCCGATCAGGTTGGCGATAACCGTAGGCCAAAGACCCGCTCCCAGCTCTTTGACCACCAGCCACAATATCGGAGTGCTTAACTGCCATCTGAACAGATACAAAACAAAACGTTTCATGTTGCTCTTTCCTTTCTTTAAACAACAAAACAATTGCCAGAAATTCCAGTTTGAGGTAAAATCATTACCTAAGGAGGAAAAATGTTAAAAAAAGCGATCATCTTCATCAGCCTTATCGGATTATCAATAACCCTCAGCGGCTGCCTGGTGCTTTTAGCCGGAGCTGCGGGAGGCGCGGGCACCGCCTACTGGCTTTCCGGAAAACTCACCCAGGACTTCAATAAGCCCTACAACCAGGTTATCCAGGCTGCTCACAACGCCCTCGACGAGCTTAAATTCCCGGTAACCAGAGAAACCACCACGTCCGAAGTGACCCAGATCATCAGCAAATATAGCGACGGAGCGACCATCTGGATCGACATCAAAGCCACCACCCCGCTTGCCACCAACATCTCCGTCCGCGTAGGCGCCACGGGCCACAAAGAAGCCGAGCGCAACCTGATGGCAAGAATCTCCAAGCTCCTCTAAAAAAATAGGGGCCGTTTCTATTTTCCAAATAATGGGGACGTTTCTATTTATTTTTACATCAACCTACGCGGTTGCCACTTCTGGCAACCGCGTAGGTTGACAAGGTTAAATAGAAACGTCCCCATTATTTATTATACGGGCCATCCTGACTTTTTTAGAAATTCTCGGCTAAAACCTCGTAGAACGCCTGGGGATGCTTGCAGGCAGGGCACTCCTTGGGAGCTTCCGTGCCTTCATAGACATATCCGCAATTGATGCAATGCCACTTCAAAGCCGCCTTTTTCTTGAAAACCTCGGAATTGGCAATATTGCTTGCCAGTTTCCGGTAACGCGACTCGTGGAATTTCTCGACCTTAGCGATCTGCTCAAAAGAATTAGCCACATCCTCGAACCCTTCTTTTCTCGCGATCTTCGAGAAATCGGCGTAAAGAGTGGTCCACTCCATATTTTCCCCGTCGGCCGCCGCCTGCAGATTAGACCTGGTGTCGGATATCTTGCCCGCCGGATAAGCCGCAATGATCTCCACCTCACCGCCCTCAAGATACTTAAAGAACACTTTAGCGTGCTCTTTTTCATTTTCCGCGGTCTCCATGAATATATTGGCGATCTGCTCCAACCCCTCTTTCCGGGCCGCGCTGGCGAAAAAAGTGTAGCGGTTCCTGGCCTGAGACTCACCGGCGAACGCCTTGAGCAGATTCTTCTCGGTTTGAGTCCCCTTCAATGATTTCCCCATTTGTTTTATCCTTTCTTTTGATCCTCCAGCTTGACCATTTCCTTGCCGCAGCAGACCAAAGTCCCGCCCCCGACTTTAGTCACGCTGACCTCATTTCCGCAAACGCTGCACCTGTACTTTTCACCCACAGCTTTCACCGCCATACCCGCCTCCTTATGACTTACTCAACGATCTTAGGGTTATTCCTCAGAACGCTTATAAAAATATCCACCACTTTAGGGTCGAACTGGCTGTTCCTGCAGCGGATCAGCTCGGCGATCGCCGCGTCAAGAGCCATTTTCTTGCGATAAGGCCTGTCCGTGGTCATAGCGTCAAAGCTGTCAGCTATAGCCATGATCCTGGCCCCCAGCTCGATAGCTTCTCCGGACTCGTGATCGGGATAGCCGTTACCGTCATAACGCTCGTGATGATGCCTGACCAGGAGCGCCACCTCTTTAAGAAAAGGCAAAGAACTCACTATTTCCTGGCCCTTGACCGGATGGATCTTGATCAGCTCGAACTCATCAGGGGAAAGCCGGCCGGGTTTAAGCAAAACGTCGTCCCGGATCCCGATCTTGCCGATATCGTGCAAAAGCCCGGCCCTTCTGATCACCTCGATCTGGGCCGGATTAAAACTCATTTCTTTGGCGATCGCCACCGAATATCTGGTCACGTTCTCGGAATGCCTTTTGGTGTAGGGATCGCGGGCATCCAGGACCAGAGCCAGAGTCGTGATCGTCTTCAAATAATCTTCCTGGATCTGCTCGTGCAGCCGGGAATTCTGGAAAGCGATGGCCCCCATCCTGGCCACATTCAAAAGAAGCTCCTCGTCCCTGATGGTAAAAGGAGTAGCTGTCTTTTTAGAAGTGACGTTCAAAGCTCCTATAGGGATCCCTTTGACCAACAGCGGAACGCTGACAAAAGCATTTCCCAGATAAGCCTCGTGGTTGATCGAGGCATAGTAAGAATCCTTTTCCAGGCTGTTTATTACCAGCGGCTCTTTGCTGGCCAGGACCCTGCCGGTGATACTTTCCCCTTTAAGGATAAACAGATCCTTAAGCGAATTAGCCTGCGCCCCGACCGCGGCTTCGACCCTCAGATCCCCGGTATTCTGATCCACTAAAAACAACACGCAGGTAGTAGTATTAAGAAACCGCTGGACCTCTTCTACCAGCTGCGCGGCGATCGAACTTTTGCCTAACGCCAAAGAGATCTTTTCATTCAGCTTGAACAAAAACGCCAGCTCCTCCTCATACCACATTTTCTGCTCCAGCCCGGCGGTTTCCCTGGGTAAAAAGCTCTCTTGGGCGGAAACCTTCACATCCGAAATAATGTCCAGAGGCTGGCGCCGCCCCTTGAAGATAGAAATAAGTTTTATCAGGATAAGGATGAACAAACCGGCAAGGATCGGGATAAGAAAAGACTCAATTCTCATGACTACATTTTATCATTTATTCATTTAAAACCAAAGAAAAATAAAGGGGACGTTTCTATTTAACCTTGTCAACCTACGCGGTTGCCAGAAGTGGCAACCGCGTAGGTTGATGTGAAAATAAATAGAAACGTCCCCTTTATTTTAACTTTATTTTATCTGAGTTTCCAGGTCTTTGATCTGGCGATCGAGGTCCTGGGTCAGCTTATCTATCTCTTTGAGCCGGCGGCCGTATTCAGCCGCAGTCTCTTCGTCGCGGAAAATATGCGGATTGGAAAGCGCCCGCGACTTGGCGTAACTTTCCAGCTCCAATTTTTCT
>JBFZAG010000144.1:0-3501 GCA_041309145.1 Candidatus Omnitrophota bacterium
CCGACGAGGAAAAAATCGGAAAATCCATATTATCCGACTTGCAGGAAGCTAAAAAAACCCTGCTCATCAAGCAAGCCTTTCGGAATTCGTCGAAATCCGGGCAAACGCAGATAAAACAGATTTTAGCTAAAAACAATGTCGGATTAGCGGACCTTGAACGGATGCGCTCTTTAGTAAAGGATAGCGGATCTTTGGATTATGCCCGGAATGAAATAGCCCGGATGACCAAAAAAGCGCGGGATCTCGCCCGCGCCCTTAAGATCTCCCCTAAATACAAGAACTTCCTCTCAGAATTCTGCTCCCAAGTAATAAACTAAGAACCTGTCTGCTTCCAATGATCTAAATCTTATGCACGAAAAAATCCTTCAGCGAGGGAATTTAAAATTTCTCTTGCTGAAATTACCGCCCGCCGGCGGACAAGTTTACCTTATTAGGCAACAGCGCGCCAAGTTGAGAGCTGGAGCTCTGTGGGATCTGATACCCGATTTCGTAGTCTGAAATTTCATTATGGCTCTTCATGTCTAAAAGACACTGATTTTTAAAGAAGTACTCGCCGGCATCTGCGTAATAAGTTCTGTAATGAGGGTCGTCAACACACTTCTCATTGTATCGATTGCCCGCTTTAACAGCATCTTCCTTGGTTCCGCTCTCGGTATATAAGCTGACTTGCAAAAACGGCTCTGAAGCCGGTTCCCGCGCTAATTCCATCTTTTGTTTTACCGCAAATCCGGGCAAAATTGTCCTGAGTTGCTTGGCCATATCAAGCGGAACGATTACGGCAAGATTATCTTTTACCAGAAACCCATAACCATTATTTAAATTCCGGTCTATATCCGTGCCCGTTATGAAGTTTGACGCTTTGTTAAGGACAGTATAGGGCGCTCCCAGAAAATTTCCCTTGCAAAGATTTTCCATATCAGTTCCGGGCTGAAAAGCTCTGATCTGATCCCCGACGCCGATCGAGCAGTTGAGCGGATTTACTACCCCTACCGCGTAGCCGTTATTTAGATGCTTATCGATGCCGACGCCCGTGATAGCCGTTGAGGCGCCGTTAATAGCGTTATAATTGTTGACCACAATGTTATTATAGGCGAACTTTTGCATCCCCTGCAAGGTTGGGCCCACGCCGTACAGTTTTCCGGTTTCCTGATAGACCGCGCTGACGGTCGATTTAAAAGCCCCCTTCAGTTCGCCGGCGAAATCTCCGGCAAAAACCTGACTGGCCGCTACAAGACAGGATACGATCATTACCCCGATACAGGCTCTTTTCATCTTCCGCTCCTTTTTAGGTCTTTGATTGTCCGGAATCTTTACTTAAATATGCCTTAGTATATTGACCTATTCAAGACTGTTTAGGGCAGATTATGAAAGGGTTTTCAACGGTTTCCGCTTATAATTTTAGACGCTTTATCTAACTATCGCTGCTAAAGCCGGATGCGCTGATAATATTTTAGTCGCAAACTAAAGGATGAGCATGGCGTCGCCGTAGCTGTAAAAGCGGTAATTTTCTTTGACCGCTTCAGCGTAGGCTTTTTTGGCGAGTTCTTTTGTGCAAAAAGCGCAGACCAGCATGAAAAGCGTGGTTTTTGGCAGGTGAAAATTGGTCAGCAGTCCGTCGACCATCCGGAATTCGTATCCCGGATAAATAAAAAGATCGGTTGATCCTTCGGTTTTGCCGGAGACGTAAGTTTCCAGGGTGCGGCAGCTGGTCGTTCCTACCGCAATAACTCTTCCCGTGCCCCTTTGTTTGAATCCAAAAAGCTTTTCTCGGGTCTCAGGGCTGATGGTAAAGAATTCCTGGCCCATTTTATGCTGCGTGATATCATCAGCGCTCACCGGCTTAAAGGTGGCGTGACCGACATGCAAAGTCACATAAGCTATGTCCGTTCCGCCTTCCCGGATCTTTTGCAGTAACTCCGGAGTAAAATGCAGGCCCGCGGTGGGAGAAGCCACTGAACCGTTTTCCCGGGCGTAAACCGTCTGATAATATTCGGCGTCCATCTCTTCGGCTTCCCGTTTTATATAGGGAGGCAAAGGGATCACTCCCAGAGCGTAAATTTCTTCCTCGTTCCTGGCCGCGAATTTAACCTCGTTTTTGGCGGTAAGCGCGCAGGTGACCGCTGAGCCCGGAAAAATAATTTTTTCCCCGGCTTTGACCCGCGCCGGCCTGATCATCGCCTCAAAGACCAGCCCGCCCTTATGCTTGAGCAAAAACACTTCCACTTTCCCGCCGCTGATCCGTTTCCCTTTGAGCCGGCAAGTTAGGACTTTGGTATCATTCAAAACCAGAAGATCATCTTTTCTAAGATATTCCGTTATATCCCGGAATATCTTATGGGTGATCTTTCCGGAATTCCGCTCCAGGACCATAAGCCTGGCTTCTTCTCTTTCAGGCAAAGGATACTGGGCGATCAGCTCTTTAGGTAACTGGTAATCGAAATCGGAAAGCTTCATCTAGTTGCTGAGTTTGGTAAGGTTGGCTTCGGGGTAATAAAATTCGAGGATCTTAAGGTAGTTAGAGCCGTACTTGGCCATAAAATAGGCGCCCCACTGGCATAAACCTACCCCATGTCCCCAGCCCAGCCCCTCAAAGATCAGATCTCCGTTATTGGCGGTGATCTTGAAATTTGTGCTTTTAATCACGTCCGGCCCGATCAGATTGCGGAAATCTTTGGCCGAGACTTCGATATCTTTCTGCTCGGTGACCACATCCAGGTTAACCGCCCGGCCGGAATTATCCCTGTTGGCGATGACCATTTCCCTGATCTTCGAGATCTTCTGGCCGTCCTTTTCCCAAAGCTCCCTGATCTTTTCTTTAGAGATGGTCGTCTTCCAGGAAAAATGCGGGGAATCTTTGCAGAAATTGCAGACCACCCCCTTAAGAGGCGGCAGATCGACTTTCCAGAGCACCGAAGCGTCTTCCGTGCTTCCGGCGCAGGTAGAGTGGTAAAAAGCGGGCAGGATCTTGCCGTTGTAGTTCAAAACCTCGCCTTTAGTCTTGTCCACCGCTTCGGTTATCCGGTAGCGCTCGGCTTCCACCCCGCCGTAAACTTGAGAAAACACGTTATCGGTGACATCCCATTCCTTATTCTTGAACTGTTCCGCCCGGTATAAAGCGAAAGTCCGGAAAACCACGACTTCGGCTTTAAGCGCTTCCATCGGCCAGTAATGGGAGGTCTCGCGCACCGAGATGCCTTTAACATAATCTTCCAGCCCCAGGTAATTGACCACGCTCAGGAGGCCGCTGTCTCTTTTGATCACCTGCAAGCCTCCCTTAAACCTCCGGCCGTTGATCAGGATCGGCTCATCGGGATTGACCGGCTTGAAAAAAATATTGTTCGCCGCCAGATATCTCCCGGCTAAAAGGATCCCTCCTTTATAACTGGCCACCTTGGCTTTGAATTTTTTGCCGTAATTAAGGATCCGGTCGGAATTAGTCTCTTTGACCAGGTAATCCCCTTTGATCACCACGGTAAATACCGCGGCGTCGGGGAAGATCTT
>JBFZAG010000145.1:0-10159 GCA_041309145.1 Candidatus Omnitrophota bacterium
TACCTCGGTTTTTTTATTGGAGTAAAAATATATGCAGGATTTTTTTCTCCCAGAAGACCGTCAGGAGCGCGGCCAGGGACAAAAACGGACCGTAAGGGATGAGATGGTCTTTTTTTACCAATAAATTGACTACGCCCACGGACATTCCGAAGAAAGGAGCCAGGAAAAAAGTGATCAGCGCCGCCTTCCAGCCCAGGAATGCTCCGATCATGGCTAAAAGTTTGACATCCCCTCCGCCCATTGATTCGGTTTCCCCCTGTATCGGCGGATGCTTCAAAAGTTTGAAATAAAACAGGTCGAACAGATAGCCGGTCAAAAATATTATCCCTCCCCCGGCTAATATCCCCAGGAAAGAATCCAGCGCCGGATGGTAATCGTAAGCCCAGGGATTGACGCTCAGCCCCCGGAGAGCGCTGAACAGGAAACCGACAACCGTGCCGCCTATAGAGATCTCATCGGGAATGATCCGGTGGCTGAAGTCCACAAAAGTGGCCACGATCAGTCCGCAGGTGAATATCACATAGATCAAAGATTGAAGGCTGAACCCGCGATAAAGATAAAACAAAAGGAACATCCCCGCGGTCAGTAACTCCACCAGGAAATACCGGAAAGAGATCCTGTTTTGGCAATGCCGGCACTTGCCTCCCAGCAGAATATAGCTGACAAAGGGAATATTGTCGAACCATCGGATCGGCTTTTTGCATTTCGGGCAATGCGAGCCGGGAAAAGCGATAGACTGCTCCAGCGGCATGCGGTAGATGCAGACGTTCAAGAAACTTCCCACTATCGCGCCGAACAAAAAAACACAGATCTTCTCAAGCATGGGTCCCTTTCTTGAATTGGCTCATTCCAGCAAAGCCCGGCGCATGATCTCTTCCGGCGGTTTTTGGCCGGTCCAGATCTCGAAAGACAGAGCCCCCTGATATAAAAGCATGCCCAGCCCGTTGGCTGTCCTGGCTCCGGCTTTCCTGGCTGCAGCCAGCAGCTTGGTCTCCGCCGGGTTATAGATCAGGTCATAAACAAAAAGGTCTTTATGCAGCATATTCTCGCTGACCAACAGCGGATCCGCAGGCTTTAAGCCTACCGGCGTAGCGTTGACTAAAAGGTCTTTGTGGACAATATCGAGTTTCTCGATCGAGTCAACAGCGGATATTCTGATATGGGAAAAAAGACTCTTCACCATTTCCACCACCGACGCGGATTTGGCGTTATCGATATCGTAGAGGACTATCTCGGCGGACTTTTCTTTAGCCAGGACATAAGCCACCGCCCTGGCCGCGCCTCCGGCTCCCAGGATAGCCGCCCTTCTCATCAAAGGCTTGAAATTTTCCTTGAGATGGCGGGAAAAACCCAGAATATCGGTATTATAACCCCACCACACCCCCTCCTCAAAAAGCATGGTGTTGACCGCTTTGACCTGCCTGAGGAACAAAAGATCCTCGTTGAGCTCGACAAAATCCAAGACTTTTTCTTTGTAAGGGACAGTAACGTTTAAACCGGAGATCCCGCTATTGTCCAGATGGGTCAAAAAATCGTCGAAATACTGCGGGGCTAAAGAAAAGAGTTTGTACTCGGCGTTTACGCCCAGGGCCTTGAACGCGGCGTTGTGCATCTTCGGCGAAAGGCTGTGGCCGAGCGGATAGCCGATAAGGCCGTAGATCCTGTATGCGCTCATTGCGATTGGAATTTATTGATGGCGTCCAGATACGCTTTGACCGCGGCTTCGATGATATCGGTGCTGGAGCCGTTGCCGAGCTTGACCGTATCTTTTATTTTCAGTTTAAGGCTGGCTTTGCCCAGAGCGTCTTTTCCGGAAGTGACCGCTTCCAGGCGGAAATCTTCCAGCCTGGCTTTGGCGTTGATGACTTTATCGATAGCTTTAAAGCAGGCGTCAGCCGGGCCGTCGCCGCCGGAGACTCCGCTAAAGACCTTGCCTTTATGTTTAAGCTTTATTTCCGCCTGCGGCTTGATCCCGGTCCCGGAACTGACTTTAAAGCTGACCAGCTGCCAGACCGGCTTGACCACTTTGGTCTCGTCTTCGGCTATTATCCTGAGGTCGTCGTCGTAAATATTCTTCTTTTTATCCGCCAGCTCCTTGAAGCGCCCAAAAGCTTTTTCCAGCCGCTCGTCGCTAAGGGTGAATCCCAGAGATTTAAGCCTCTGGCTGAAAGCGTGCCTTCCGGAATGCTTGCCCAGGACCAGATTCTCTCCGGTCACCCCGACAGCGGCCGGGTCGATGATCTCGTAGGTGGAGCGCTCTTTGAGCACTCCGTCCTGATGGATCCCGGATTCGTGGCGGAAAGCATTGCCGCCGACGATCGCCTTGTTGGGAGCGATGACAAAACCGGTCAGGCTGGAAACCAGCCGGGAAACCTGGTAAATATGATCCCGGCGGATATTCGTTTCGACATCCCCGTAAATATCCCGGCGGGTATTGATGCTCATCACGATCTCTTCCATCGCGGCGTTTCCGGCCCGCTCTCCCAGCCCGTTGATGGTGCATTCCACCTGGCGGGCGCCGTTCCTGATCGCGGCCAGGGAATTCGCCACCGAAAGCCCCAGATCATTGTGGCAATGCACGGAGATCACCGCTTTATTTATATTGGGGACATTAACTTTGATCGAACGGATCAGGTTGCCGAACTCTTCGGGCTCGCTGTAGCCGACCGTATCCGGGATATTCACCGTAGTCGCTCCGGCATTGATCACCGCTTCGACCACTTTATAAAGGAACTTTTTCTCGGTGCGGGAAGCGTCTTCCGGAGAGAATTCGATGTCCCGGCAGGATTTTTTAGCGTAAGCCACGTTCTCCACGGCGATTCTTAGAATTTCATCTTCGGCTTTCTGGAGCTTGTATTTCATGTGGATCTTGGAAGTGGCCAGAAATACGTGGATGCGCTTGTTTTTCGCCGGCTTGAGCGCTTCCGCGGCGGCATCGATATCTTTCTTCATACAGCGCGCCAAAGCGCAGATCACCGGGCCTTTGATAGCTTTAGCCACCGCCTGCACCGCGGCAAAATCCCCCGGAGAAGAAATAGGGAATCCCGCCTCGATGATATCCACGCCCAGGTCAGCCAGGGCTTTGGCGACTTCCATCTTCTCTTTATGGTTCAAGGAAGCCCCCGGCGCCTGTTCCCCGTCGCGAAGTGTCGTATCGAATATGATTATCTTTTCCATTTTAGTTATAAATAATGGGGACGCTTCTATTTATTCAGTAAATAATGGGGACGCTTCTATTTATTTAGGGAGTTTCTATTTCCGGATAAATAGAAGCGTCCCCATTATTTTTAAATTATTGTTTCTTCATCCAGGGCATAAATGAGGCCATGACTTACGGAACGCAGTGAACGTAAGTCATTGGGCCGAATTTAGTCCGAGGTATGAGCAAATTTTAACAAAATTTGCGAATGTTACCGAGGACGAGGTACTTACTTCTTCATCCAAGGCATCACAAATGAGCGCATAAGTTGTGGAGCCAGCTACCGAATACTCTAAGCGACATCAACTTATAAGCGCGAATTTGGTCCGAGGCAGCTTCGCGGATTCCAGAGAATCCGCGAGGCGTATTGCCGAGGACGAGGTACTTACTTCTTCATCCAGGGCATCATCTCTCTCAACTGCTTTCCCACAGCTTCGATCTTATGATTATCTCCGTCGGCCATCAGTTTGTTGAAATTCGGCCGGCCGTTCTCGTTCTCCTTGATCCATTCCTTGGCGAACTTGCCGCTCTTGATCTCCTTGAGGATCTTTTTCATCTCTTTGCGGGTGCGCTCGTTGATGATCCTCGGCCCGCGGGTCAGGTCCCCGTAGCAAGCCGTGTTGGAAACCCCTCTGCGCATGCCGCTGATCCCTCTTTCCTGGATCAGGTCAGTGATCAATTTCAATTCGTGCAGAACCTCGAAATAAGCGATCTCCGGCTGATAACCGGCTTCGATCAAAGTGTCAAACCCGGCCTTGACCAATTCGCTGGCCCCTCCGCAAAGCACAGCCTGCTCTCCGAACAGATCGGTCTCGGTTTCTTCTTCAAAAGTAGTTTCGATCACCCCGGCTGTAGTCGCCTTCAAAGCTTTAGCGTAAGCCAGAGCTAATTGTTTAGCCTCACCGGTAGCGTCCTGGAACACCGCCACCAAACACGGCACCCCTTTGCCCTCTTCGTACATCTTGCGCACCAAGGCGCCCGGGCCTTTGGGCGCGACCATGAACACATCCACGTTCTTCGGCGGCTTGATCTGCTTGAAACGGATATTGAACCCGTGGGAAAAACAAAGAGCTTTGCCTTTTTTCAGGTTCGGCTTGATCGATTCCAGATAAACCTTGGCCTGGACGTGGTCCTGGGTCAGGATCTGGATTATATCCGCGGCTTTAGCGGCTGTAGCCGCGTCCACCGGCACAAAGCCGTCTTTTTTAGCCTGCTCAAAATTCGGGGTTCCCTCCATTTCCGAAATCACCACCTCGCAACCCGAATCGCGCAAACACAGCGACTGCCCTCGGCCCTGGATCCCGTAGCCGATGATCGCGATCTTCTTGCCTTTTAACAGATTTAAATCCGCGTCGTTATCGTAGTAAATCTTGGCCATTTTGTCCTCCGTTTTAGAATTATTGACTTATAGCTATCTTGCCTGTCCGGATCAATTCCTTGATCGAGAATTTTGCCAGCTCTTCAAGCAGCTGCTTGATCTGGGCCTGCTCTCCCACCGCTTCGATGATCGCGGTCTCGTCTTTGCATCGGATTATCTTGCCGACGTATTTATCCAGGACTTTTTCCAGCCTTGGCTTGTCTTTAGATAAACATTCCACCTTGAGCAGGACCAGCTCTCTTTCCACATGCTCTTTCTTGGTGAAATCAGTCACCGATATGACATCGATTAGCTTGTTCAGCTGTTTTTTGATCTGTTCTAAAATTTTCTCGTCCTTGGCGTCGACGACAATGGTCATGTAAGAAATACTCGGGTCCAAAGTCTCGCTGACCGCCAAAGAAGCGATATTGTAACCCCGGGCGCTGAACAGCCCGGCCACCCTGGCCAGAACTCCGAATTTGTTTTCCACTAAAACCGAGATTGTGTGTTTCATGCTAAACCGCCTATCATTTTGTCGATCGCTTCTCCGGCCGGGACCATGGGAAAAACGTTCTCTTCCGGCTCGACCTGGAAATCGATGAAGACCACGTTATCCGTGGCAATGGCTTTCTCAATTGCCGGCCGCACCTCTTCTTTTTTGGTCACTCGTATCCCCACTCCTCCGTAAGCCTCGGCCACTTTAACAAAATCCGGGCCGTAAATGCAGGTATGGGAATACCGTCTCTTATAGAAAAGCTCCTGCCACTGGCGGACCATGCCCAGATAGCCGTTATTAAGGATCGCCACCTTGACATTGATCTTATTGCAGACGCAAGTCGCCAGCTCCTGGATATTCATCTGGATCGAGCCGTCTCCGGCGATATCGAAAACCGTCTTTTCCGGAAAAGCCATTTTCACTCCCATTGCCGCCGGAAAACCGTAGCCCATCGTCCCCAGGCCGCCGGAAGTGATGAACGAGCGGGGGTGGATATGATTATACCACTGGGCAGCCCACATCTGGTTCTGGCCGACTTCCGTGGTGATGATCGCCTGGGAATTGGTGATCTCGGAGATCGCCTGGATAATATACTGGGGGCTGATCTTTTCTTTGCCGTCGTATTTTAAAGGGTGCTTTTTCTTCAGAGCTTTTACGGTTTCCAGCCAATCCGCAGTATCGCCCGGTTTTTTGATCTCTTCCAAAAGCTGGCCGAGCACGTTCTTGACATCTCCGACGATCGGGATATCCACTTTGACGTTCTTGGAGATCGACGATGGGTCGATATCAATATGGATGATCTTGGCGCTCGGGGCGAAAGCGTCGAGCTTTCCGGTCACCCGGTCGTCAAAACGGGCGCCCACCGCGATGATCAGGTCCGCGGACATGATCGCGTGATTGGCGTAAGCCGTGCCGTGCATGCCCAGCATGCCCAAAGACATCGGGTCATTCATCGGGAACGATCCCAGCCCCATCAAAGTCATGGTCACCGGAGCTTTGATCCTGGCGGCGAACTCCCTCAGCTCAACGGAAGCGTTGGAGATGATCACACCGCCGCCGGCGTAAATGACCGGCTTTTTGGACTTGGCGATCATCTTGATCGCTTTTTTGATCTGTCCGGGATGGCCGAACAATGTCGGCTTATAGGAGCGGATATCCGCGGTCTCCGGCCAGATAAAATCCGTTTCCTGGACCTGGACATCCGAAGGAATATCAATAAGCACCGGTCCGGGCCGGCCGGAAGAAGCGATATAAAAAGCTTCCCGCACGATCCTGGCCAGGTCCCTGGCGTCTTTGACTAAAAAATTATGTTTAGTTATCGGCCGGGTTATTCCGGTCACGTCCGCTTCCTGAAAAGCGTCGTTTCCGATCAAGAAACTTTTTACCTGTCCGGTAATCGCCACCATCGGTATGGAATCCATATAAGCCGTGGCAATGCCGGTGACCAGATTCGTCGCTCCGGGGCCTGATGTAGCCAGGCAGACCCCGACTTTGCCGGTGGCCCGGGAATATCCGTCCGCGGCGTGCGCCGCCGCCTGCTCGTGGCGGACCAGGATCAACTTCAGCGAGGAATCGTACAACTTATCGAAGATCTGGAGCACCTGCCCGCCGGGATAGCCGAAGAGCACCTCCACCCCTTCGCGTTTCAAAGATTCAATTAATATTTGCGCGCCGTTCATATTTTATCCTATTCTAATACCGCACCTTTATCCGCCGATGAAACCATTCTGGAATACCGGGCCAAATACCCGGTCTTGATCTTCGGCTCCACGGGCTTCCAGGTCTTAAACCGCTTCTCGATCTCTTTCTGAGTTAATTTGACCTCAAGCTTCCGGTTCGTGATGTCTATATTTATTATATCGCCGTCTTTCAAAATTGCAATCGGTCCTTTAGCCGCCGCTTCCGGGGAAACATGGCCCAGGCAGGGGCCGCTGGTCCCGCCGGAAAATCTTCCGTCGGTGATCAAAGCCACGGACTCGGCCATGCCCATGCCCACGATCGCCGAGGTCGGCGCGAGCATTTCGCGCATTCCCGGCCCGCCTGCCGGGCCTTCGTAGCGGATCACGATCACTTCGCCTTTTCTGATCTTATTGCCCATGATCGCTTTCATCGCCTCTTCTTCCCGGTTGAACACTTTGGCCCGGCCGGAGAATTTCATCATCTTGGGGCTGACCGCTGCCTGTTTGACCACGCAGCCGCGGGGCGCGAGGTTGCCGTATAATACGGCGATCCCGCCTTCTTTATGATAAGCCCGGTCGAACGGCCGGATCACTTCTTCATCCGCGATCTCGGCGTTATCCGCGATCTCGTAAGTCTTCAGCCCGCTTAAAGTCATAGTGTTGTTCAGCTTGCTCTTTAAGCGCTTCAGCACCGCGGGAATCCCGCCGGCAAATTCCAGGTCTTCCATATAATGGCTGCCCGCCGGTTCCAGCAATGTAATATGCGGCACGCTTCGGGAAATTTTATCGAATTTCTTCAGGTCCAGCTTTATTCCCGCTTCATGGGCGATCGCGGTCAGATGCAAAACAGTGTTACTTGATCCGCCTAAAGCCATATCCACGGCAATGGCGTTTTCCAGCGATTTTTCGGTAATAATATCTTTGGGCTTGATCTGCTTTTTCACCAGCTCCATGATCCGCTCTCCGCTGGCCTGGGCGATCCGGCGTTTCTTGGCGGAATTCGCCAAAGCTGTCCCGCATCCCGGCAAAGACATGCCCATCGTCTCGGTCAGGCAGGCCATGGTGTTAGCGGTATATAAGCCCTGGCAGGAGCCGGCTCCCGGGCAAGCTTCCATTTCCAGGCAGGTTAATTCTTCCGCTGAAATCTCGCCTTTACGCGCCCGGGCCAAAGCCTCAAAAGTGTCATGGACAAAAGCCAGCTTCCTGGTCCGGAAACGGCCGGACTGCATCGGCCCGGCGGTGACGATGATCGCCGGAATATTCAAGCGGGTCGCTCCCATGATCATCCCGGGAGTGATCTTATCGCAGTTGGTCAGACAAACTATCCCGTCTAATTGATGGGCGTTGCAAACCGATTCAATGGAATCCGCGATCAATTCCCTGGACGCCAGAGGATAACACATTCCCAGATGGCCCATGGCGATCCCGTCGCAGATCGCCGGGATCCCGAACAAGAACGGCGCGCCGCCGCCGTAGCAGATCCCGCGCTCGATGTAGCGCTCGAGGTCCCGCATCCCGATATGCCCGGGCACCAGGTCGCTAAAAGAAGTGGCTACCCCGATGAACGGCCGGTCAAAGTCTTTCCGGCTTAACCCGGTTGCGTGCAAGAGCGCGCGATGGGGAACCCTTTCCAACCCTTTCTTAATCATATCTGAGCGCATAAGCCCTCCATCCTTGTAGACGCTTTACGTAATTACAATAAAATCATAAAGTTATAAATATAATATTACCGTCTACTGATTCATTTTTTTTCCGTAAAATTGCTCAAAACCAAAAACACCAGGCCGGCCATGACCGCCGTGCCGATAAAAGCAAAAGTAATATTCCGCTGCCGCGCTGACTGTATCGCTTGTTCCGTTGGAGTCCAATCCAGTTCGATCCGCAAAGCGCCTAACACCTTTTGCGCGGTCCCATGGCAGCTCGCGCACATCTTTTCATTACTTACGGGGCGAATGACAGTCAAAACGTTTCTCGAATTTCCATCTGCCGCTCCCTGCCGCGCTTCGAGACCGATGAAATCTCTCTGATCGCTCACTGCCCGTTCAAGGTTATCCGACTTTTCCCGTAAAGATTTTACTTCATTAAACCGCCGGTTTATCGCTTTTTTGTCAGCGCTGCGCTTGATAACCATTTTATGGTCGATCAATTCCATTCCCAGCAGGCCGCGCAATTTACTGAGCTCATCGAACTGCCTCTGTATCACCGGTTGATCGCCGGTCATCATGGGATAGCGGATAGCGGTAATAACGGTATTCGAAAATTCCCTGGCTTTGTCTATCTGCAGGTTAAAAATGATCCTGTTCTGATAGGCGGTATTCATGAGGCCCGAGACAAAAAAGATGATCCCTGCGCCCAAGCTGATAAAAAGCGTGATGCTGGCTGACTGCTGAACATTCAAAAGCCTGGCCGGCTGCCCGGAAAACGGCATGGGCTGTGACGGCTGCAGCTCTTCTCCCAATCCTTTCAGGATCGTCTTAACCCCGTCTTTGACCAGCTTCTCATCAATCATGGCCGCTCTCCGCTGCTGACAATAAGTATCAACTGGAAACTAATCCGCGCCTTCGCCGTCGTGATGGACCGGGCCGGCTTCTTTGTGCTTGCGGATGATCACTCTCTTCAGCTTGATGAATTTGTCAACTAGCTCCTTATTATTTACGGCGTTCAATTGCTTGAAGAGGAACTCGAACTTGGCTTCGATCTCGGAGGCGATGGCGCCGCGGACCTCGGACGGCAAAGCCATGATCTCTTTCTTGAAAGGCCCCAGCGCTTTTTTGCGGGCGCTGTAAAAGAACTGCTCGTCGGTCTGGCCTTCTTTTCTTTCGCCGGCGGCGTTGATCTTAAGCCATTCGTAGATCCTGTTCTTCAGCTCAGCCGGAAAATGCCTGGAATCAAACATCATGTTCTGAAAATTGGTGGCCAGATGGACCTCCGCGGTCTCGGTCTCCGGGAATTTATGGAAAGCCTCGTCCGGCAATGTGGAAGCTCCGTGCTGGACCGCGCCGGCCATGCCGAATTCGTCGCGGGCGAGCTTGGAAATAATCTTTAAAGTTTCAAAATCGAGTTTCACCTGGGCGATGGTCCCGTCGGGCAAAACCACCCCGCCGTGCGAAGTGCCGGTCTGGATGGAGATCTTGCTGATCCCTACCAGGCCTTTGCGCAGAGTCGCTTTAAAACCTTCCATGAAAGCCCGCAGATCTTCGGGTGTGGAATTTTTGTGGCCGACTTCCCCGATCTCGCCGCCGACCGAAACCATGATCCCTCTCGGCTGGATCTGGCGGATAAAATGGGTGAGCTTGGCGCAAACCAGGTAATTATGCTTTTGCTGTTTTTTCAGGTCGGCCTTAGACAGGTCCACTACCGTCGAAGAATCGATGTCAATATTGTAGAAGCCGTTGGCTATAGCTTCGCTGATCAAAGCCTTCAGGCCG
>JBFZAG010000146.1:0-19508 GCA_041309145.1 Candidatus Omnitrophota bacterium
GAAATTTATGAACCCCTCTTTGCTGATGTGTTTTACCAGGAACCCCACTTCTTCCTGGACGGTGGCCACCGCGTAAACTTCAGCGGGAACTTTAAGTTTTTCCATGATCTTGATCAGGGCAAAACAGCCTACCCGGTCGTCGATGGCTTTGCCGTAACACAGATCCCCGTTTAAAATGCCGGCGTCGGCGTCAAAAACTATGGAATCAGCGATCTCCACTTTCTTCTGGGCCTCTTCTTTATTCTTGCAGCCGATATCGATGAACATATCCTCGTATTTTACGGTGCGCTTGCCTTCTTCCTCTTTCATCAGATGCGGAGGCTTGGCTCCGATAATGCCGCGGATATCGCCTTTTTTAGTTTTTATGACCACCCTCTGGCCGAGCAGGATCCGGTCGTCGATGCCTCCGACCTTGATGAAATTTATGAACCCCTCTTTGCTGATGTGTTTTACCAGGAACCCCACTTCATCCATGTGCGCGGCGATCATGATCTTTTTTTTGCCTTTGCCTTTTCTGGCGATCACGTTGCCGAAATTGTCTACAATGACTTCGGAACAGCTTTTCTTCAGCTGCTCTTTCATGATCCCGGTGATCTCTTTTTCGTATCCTGAGATCCCGGAGGCGTCCAGGATTTTCTTAAGCAATAAATCCATTATCTTATCCTCCAGTTATACGCTCTGACCATACCCACCCCAGGGGTGGGTAAAGGTTAAACTTTGCCGAACAGCACATCCTGCATAGTGTAGAGCCCCGCGGGCTTGTTGGCGATCCACTTCGCCGCTTTTAAAGCTCCGACCACAAAAAGGTCCCTGCTGTGAGCCTGATGCTTGATCTCGATGCGTTCGGAATTTCCGCAGAAGATGACCGTGTGGTCGCCGAAAATATCCCCCAGCCGGACAGAATGGGTCGGGATCGTCTTTGCGGTCACGCCGGTAATGACCTCGGCCATTTTCTTGGCCGTTCCCGAAGGCGCGTCTTTCTTGAATTTATGGTGCGCTTCCATTATCTCAATACTGTAATCCGGGCCCAATTTCCTGGCGATCTCCGGCAGAATATTAAACAGGGTGTTGACCCCGATGGACATATTGGGAGAAAAAACCACCGGGACCACTTTGGAAACTTCTTCGACTTTCTTGACCTGGGCCTCGCTTAAACCGGTCGTGCCCAGGACCAGACCTTTTTTGTACCTGGCCACATAATCCAGATGGGTTTCCGAGGCTTCCGGGGTGGTGAAATCCACGAAGACATCGATAAGAAACATTCCGTCGGGATTGGAGGAGATCTTGAGTTTGCCGATCTCTTTTCCGATCTCGGGTATGCCCCGGCGTTCCAGGGCAAAGGTCATTTCAAGATCTTTGTCCTGCTGGGCGAGTTCGATGATCCTTCTTCCCATTTTGCCGATCGCGCCGGCCACTCCTAGTTTTATCATCATTGTCTCCTATTTCAATAATCCGTAATCTTTAAGCGCCTTCTTTAATTTCTCGGCGTTTTCCGGCAGCATCGCGGTCATCGGCAAGCGCAGGTCCGGCTCGCAAATGCCCAGCATGCCCATCGCGGTCTTCACCGGAATAGGATTGGTCTCGATGAACATGGCTTTGACCAAAGGCAATAATCTGTAATAGATGCTCTGGGCTTTGGCGATATTGCCTTTCTGGAATTCTTTGACCAGGTTAGCCACGTCCCGGGGCACGATGTTCGCCACTACGGAAATGATCCCGGTGCCGCCGATGGACAAAACCGGCAAAGTCAGTCCGTCGTCGCCGGAAAGCAGGTCGAAATCCTCCGGGCACAGGGCTTTGATCCGGGCCATCTGCTCCAGATTCCCGGAAGCTTCTTTTACCCCCACGATATTTTTGCAGTCCCGGGCCAGCTTGGCTATGGTTTCCGGCTCGATGTTGACCCCGGTGCGCGAGGCGATGTTGTAAAGCACGATGGGAATATCCACGGCCTCGGCAATGGCTTTAAAATGCTGGTAAAGTCCGGTTTGAGTCGGCCGGTTATAATACGGAGACACCTGCAGAGAGGCGCTTGCTCCGCTGGCGGCCGCGTGCTTGGTCAGATTGATCGCTTCTTCCGTGGAATTGGAGCCGGTTCCGGCGATAACCGGGACCCTTTTGTCAACCCGCTCTATGGTGATCTCGATGACCCTTTCATGTTCAGCGGTAGAGAGGGTCGCGGATTCTCCGGTCGTTCCGCAAGGC
Source organism: Candidatus Omnitrophota bacterium (assembly GCA_041309145.1). Lineage (GTDB taxonomy): Bacteria > Omnitrophota > Gorgyraeia > Gygaellales > Profunditerraquicolaceae > JAPLLS01. The sequence goes on from JBFZAG010000146.1 coordinate 2,203, forward strand.
ACAATGCCGGAGCTGCCGTTCTTGATCTGGAAATCGATCAGTTCTTTTAATTTCTTTTCATCAACTTTGCCGGTTTTTCTGGCCGAAGCAGAACCGCCCATCCCGGAAAACGGGGTTACCAGCGCGACTATTGAACCGCTAAACATAGTATTCTCCTTTGTAGACTAACCTGGCTTTGCCTTCCAGCCAGACATCCTTGAATCCCTTCGCAAATTTTTTAAAACTGACCTTCAGTATTTCCCCGCCGGCTGTGCGCACATCGATCTTATTGACATCTTCGGCCATTTTCAGGCTGGTGATCAGCGCCGCCGCAGTAGAGCCGGTGCCGCAGGCAAGGGTTTCACTTTCGACTCCCCTTTCATAAGTCCTGATCCTGATGGAATCGCGGCTTACTGCCTCGACAAAATTAACATTAGTGCCGGCCGGGGCGAAATGAGGATGATAGCGCAATTGCCGGCCCAGGGTATTGACGTCGATCTTATCCAGCCCTTGCACGAAGATGACAATGTGCGGAACTCCGGTATTGATGAAATTGACTTTGAGCCTCCTGCCGTCTAACAAAAGAGGGATATCCAGTTTTAAATCTTTGGGATCGGTAAGATTGACCATGACGTTATCCTGATCCACCCTGGCCTTGACAATGCCGGCCATTGTCTCCATTTTTACAAAAAGATCTTTGCCGGCTTTGCCGCCCGCGAAAAAGTTATAGGCAAAACACCTGGCCCCGTTGCCGCACATCTGAGCTTCCGAGCCGTCAGCATTAAAGATGCGCATTTTTATATCCGCGGCCCGGGATCTTTCCATCACTAAAAGCCCGTCCGCTCCCGCCCCGAATTTCCGGTCGCAGATCCTGCCAGCCAGATTTTTTAGCTGGCCGGTCGAGCGGATCCGGTAAACCCGGTTGTCGATCAGAACAAAATCATTACCCGCGCCTACCAGTTTGACGAATTTTATTTGCTCTTTTTTAATCATTATAATATTACTCCTATTTACTCAAACTTACTCGCTTTTACTCTCATAATTATTTTTCTTTCTTAAATTCTCCTCGGAAACTTAACCGAATTTACCTATTTATAACTATTTTACTTTTATTATTTCAAATATACTTAAACTTACTTATATTTACTCAAACTTACTCACTAGATCTCATTGCGGACGAGATCCTTTAAACTTTCTCTCTTGCGGATAAGCTTGGCCTGGCCGCCTTTTACCAGCACTTCCGCCGGCCTGCGCCGGGAATTATAATTGCTGGCCATGCTGAAGCCGTAAGCTCCGGTGCACATGACCGCGATATGATCTCCGGATTTTACCGCGGGCAGGTTCCTGGCTTTAGCTAAAAAATCACCGCTTTCGCAGATCGGGCCGACTACGTCGACTTTGATCTTCTTGGCTCCGGCAACGGCTCTTAAAGGGACGATCTCATGATGGGCATCGTAAAGCGAAGGCCGGATAAGATCGTTCATTCCCGCGTCGACGATCAAAAAATTCTTCAGCGGGGTCTTTTTAAGATATAGCACTTTGGCCACCAGGATCGCGGCTGAACCGATGATAAACCTGCCCGGCTCCATGACGATCTTCAAACCGCTACCCTTGAGTATCGGCAAAACTTTTCCGGCGAACTCGTCGGCGGTCTGGGGTTTTTCATTATGATAGACTATCCCCAGCCCTCCCCCTATGTTCAAATATTCGATATCTATCCCTTTAAGCCTGAGCCCGGAGATAAAAGCGATGACTTTTTTGATCGCTTCGACAAAAGGCGCTGCGTCAGTGATCTGCGAGCCGATATGGATATGGATACCCCGGATGTTCACGTTAGCCAGCTTCCGGCCCAGCAATATGATCTTGCTGGCTGTGGAAAAATCGATCCCGAACTTATTGGTCAGTTTGCCCGTGGTGATGTAATGATGGGTCTTAGGCGCGACGTCGGGGTTTATCCTGATGGCGACATTTGTTTTTCTGGCCAGGCGGCCGGCGATACGGTTGATGTTGGCCAGCTCCGGCAGCGATTCCACGTTAAAGAATTTTATCCCCTTGCGGATCGCCTCTTCGATCTCGCTGTCAGTCTTGCCTACGGAAGCGTAAACTATCTTGTCCGGAGAGCATCCCGCTTTGAGAGCGCGGAACAATTCTCCGCCTGAGACAATATCCAGGCCGGCGCCCTGAGCTACCAGCGCCCTTAAGATCGAAAGGTTGGAATTAGCCTTGACCGAATAGCAGATCAAAGGATCGACCGCCTGAAAAGCCTTCTTTAATTTCAGGAAATGGCTGATAAAAGTATTGTAGCTGTAAACATACAAAGGGGTGTTGTATTTTTTGGCCAGAGCGCTGACCGGGACCGCTTCGCAGTAAAACTTATTGCCCTTGAACCTGAACTCGTGCATATTTTCCTGTTATTCTCCTTTAAAGAACGCCGGGGATCAAGAGTCCTGCACCGAACGTTTGGTTTTAACGGCAAAAGCCGGGCTGAATATCTTTTTGATCTCTTTTTTATCCAAATGGGGAGAAAAATCCTTCAATATCCTGTCCACTATGTCGGTCAGCTTGACCTTTTTCTCTTCGGAATAACGGATCAGCTTGCCGATGACTTCATGGGCGGTTTTAAAAGGCATGCCTTTACCCACCAGATGCTCGGCCAGCTCAGTGGCGTAGAGGCTTTCGTCTTCCAGCGCCTTATCTACGACTTCAGTGTTTATTTTTATCCCCCGCAGGAACCTGGCGAGAATAGAAAGCTCGCTTTTGATTATTTCCACCGATGAGAACAAAGGCTCTTTATCCAGCTGCATGTCCCGGTTGTAAGTCAACGGCAGACCTTTCATCGTGGTCAGCAAAGAAAACAGGTTCCCGTGGATCCGGCCGGTATACCCCCGGACCAGCTCCAGAAAATCCGGGTTCTTTTTATGGGGCATGTGGCTGGAGCCGGTGCAGAATTCTTCCGGCAGGTCCAGGTAGTTGAACTCTTTGGTCGAATAGAGGATGAAATCCTCGGCCATCCGGGAAAGATGCATCTGCATTACCGCTAAAATGCTCAGGAATTCCACGATAAAATCCCGGGAGCTGACGTTATCCAGGGAATTCTGGGTCAAAGAAATCTTAAAAGGGAAATCCCGGGAATATTTTTTGATGAATTCCTTGATCGCTTTGTCGTAATCCTCTTTCTTGATGAAAGAGCCGGCCAGCGCGCCCGCCCCGAGGCAGATCTCGGTGTTCTTGCAATAATGCTCCAGGTGTTTCAGGTCCCGTTCCAGCATCCGGGCGAAGCTCAGGATGTAATTGGCGAATTTGATCACCTGCGCCCGTCGGGTGTGGGTGTATCCCACGAAAAAATTATCCTTGTACTTGCTGGCCAGCCCGAACAGAGAAACAAAAACGTTAGCCAGCAGGCTTTCGATCTCCAGCCCCTGGTGGATGCAATAATATTTTTCGTCGAAGACCACCTGGTCGTTGCGGGAACGGAAGCTGTGCAGTTTTAAAGCGATGTTCTTGTGTTTTTTCTCCAGCCGGTTCTGGATCTCGGTATGGATATCCTCGGAAAGAGGGTCGAACTTGAATTTTCCGTATTTGATCTCTTTAAGGATAGACAAAAGCACCATCTCCAGCTTATGCCCTTCTTCGACTTTGAGGACATTGGTGTAAACCAGGGCGCTGACATGGATCATAGAGTGGTAGATATCGTACATCGCCAGCTTGTAATCGTACTGGATGGATTTCTGGAAAAGATAAAATTCGTCATCCAGCTGTTTTTTGAACCTTCCCCCCCACAACTTTTCCGCCATAGCTTCCTCGTTTCTTAGTAAGTATCACCTGTGACTTGTGACCTTGTGAATTGTGACCTGATTTACCTCTTATACGGCATCCCCCAAAGTTTAATGAACCCCTCAGCCAGCTTCTGGTCAAACTGGTCTTCTTTTCCGTAGGTCGCCAGCTCTTTTTTATAAAGCGAATTCGGGGATTGCCTGCCGACAGCCGCGCAAATGCCTTTAAAGAGCTTCAGCCTGATCGTGCCGGTCACCCGGTCCTGAGTGGAATTTACAAACCCGTCCAGGGCGTCTTTAAGCTGGGAATACCACAGCCCGTAATAGATCAGCTCCGCGTATTTTAAAGAGATCATCTCCTTGAAATGCTGCACTTCCCGGTCCAGGACCAGCGCTTCCAGTTCGCGGTGAGCGGCGTAGATTATGGTGGCCGCGGGAGCCTCGTAGATCTCCCGGGATTTGATCCCCACCAGCCTGTTCTCGACCATGTCCGACCGTCCGATCGAATAATCTCCGCCGATCTGGTTAAGCAGAGCGATCATCTCTTTCAGGCCATAGGCTTTGCCGTCCACTTTAGACGGCACCCCTTTCTTAAAAGATATCTCCACGTATTTAGGATAGGTCGAAGCGCCGCTGGGGCTTTTGGTCATGATATAGGCGTCTTCCGGCGGTTCCTGGTCCAGGTTTTCCAGGATACCCGCCTCGATGCTGATCCCCCAAAGGTTGCGGTCCAGGCTGTAGACTTTCTTTTTGGTCACGTCTATCGGAATATTGTTCTTCAGGGCGTAATCTATTTCTTCCTCCCGGGACTTGAACTCCCAAACCCTCAGAGGCGCGATGATCTTTAATTTCGGGTCCAGGATCCCCGTGGTCACTTCCAGGCGGACCTGGTCATTGCCTTTTCCGGTGCATCCGTGTCCGACATATTCGGCTTTTTCTTTATGCGCCACTTCCACCAGGTATTTGGCGATCAGGGGCCGGCCTAAAGCGGTAGCCAGAAGATACTTGCCCTCGTATACGGCGTTAGCTTTGACCGCAGGGATAATGAAATCCCGGATGAATTCGTCCCTGAGATCTTTGATATAGACTTTTAAAGCTCCACCAGCCAAAGCCCGGGCTTCGATCTTCTGAAAGTCTTCCCCCTGGCCGAGATCAGCTATAAAACAGATCACCTCAAACCCTTTATCCTTAAGCCATTTGATGGCGCAGGAAGTATCCAATCCGCCAGAATAGGCCAATACGATTTTTTTCATCTCTAAACTCCGTGTGGTCAGTTTTTTCTATGGTTATTAATCCGATCCCGCTTCAACAACTTGACTAAGATCGCTTTCTGCACGTGCAGCCTGTTCTCCGCCTGGTCAAAGACCACGGAGTGTTTTCCGTCGATAGCGTCGTCGGAGATCTCCTCCCCGCGGTGGGCGGGCAGGCAATGCATCACCAGGCAGTTTTTCCTGGCCAGGGATACCAGCTTGCCGGTAACCTGGAATTTCCGGAAATCATTTTTCCTCTTGGCCGCTTCTTTTTCCTGGCCCATCGAAGCCCAGACGTCGGTGTAGATCACATCAGCCCCCTTTACCGCATTCTCGGGAGAGTTGGTCAGACGGATCTTTATCCCGTTTGCTGCGGCTTCTTTAGCGGTAAGGTTAAAAAGAAGCTTATCCGGCTCATAACCTTTAGGGGTGGCGACATTGAAGTTGAGCCCGAGTTTAGCCGAGATCAAAAGCAGGGAATTACAGACATTGTTTCCGTCTCCTATATAAGCCATGGTCCGGTTCTTAAAACCTCCCAGCTTTTCCAGGATAGTAAAAGTATCGGCAAGGGCCTGGCAGGGGTGCGAGTAATCGGATAAACCGTTTATTACCGGAATACCGGCGCACCTGGCCATTTCCAGGACGTTTTCGTGGCCGAATGTCCTCAAGACGATCCCGTCGACATAACGGCTTAAGGTCTTAGCCACATCGTGGATAGTCTCCCTTACCCCGAGCTTGATCTGTTCCGGCCCCAGATAAAGGGCGTTGCCGCCCAACTGGTACATCCCCACCGAAAACGAAACATAAGTGCGGTTGGAAGGCTTTTCGAAGATCAAAGCCAGGGATTTTCCTTTAAGAACGTTGGCAAATCTTTGGGGATTTTCTTTGATCTTTTTGGACAAAGCAAAAATCTCCATAATTTCCTGCCCGGACAACATACCGATAGATATCAGATCTTTTTTCATCAGACCACCTCTTTTAATACTTTATCCAGGATCGCCATAGCCTTGTCGATCTCTTTCTTTCCCACTCCCAGCGCCGGCATGATCCGCAAGACGCTGGTATGGGTGCAATTTATAAGCAGCCCCTGTTTCAGACAGCCTTCAACGACGGGCTTGCCGTCCCGGTCTAATTCTAAACCGCACATCAGCCCCAGGCCCCTTACGTCTTTAATAAAACCGTGGATTTTTTGAAGCTCCCTGAGCTTTTCCAGAAGGTATTCTCCCATCTTATTGGCGTTAGCCAGGAGCTTTTCTTCCTGCACCGCGGTCAAAACCGCCAGCGCGGCTTTGCAGACCACCGGCCCTCCTCCGAAAGTAGAAGCGTGGGTGCCCGGGCTGAGAAGATCGGCGATACTTTTGCGGGCCATCATCACTCCGATCGGCAGGCCTCCTCCCAGAGATTTGGCCAGAGTAAAAATATCCGGAACGATCCCGTAATTCTGCCAGGCGAACATTTTTCCGGTCCGGCCGATCCCGGTCTGCACTTCATCGATAAACAATAACAGCTTTTTCTCATCGCAAAGTTTGCGCAGGCCCAGGACAAAATCTTTTTCGGCAATATTGATCCCGCCTTCGCCCTGGACCAACTCCAGCATTATAGCCGCGGTCTTATCGCTAAGCGCGGCTTTGACCGCATCCAGGTCATTGAACTTGACGGCCTTAAAGCCTTCCACCAGGGGAGCAAAACCCTGCTGGTATTTGGCCTGGCCGGTAGCCGATAAGGCGGCCAGAGTCCGGCCGTGAAAAGAGTTCTCGAAAGTAATGATCTCAAACCGGCCCTGGCCGAATTTGCGGGAAAGTTTTATCCCCGCCTCGTTGGCTTCGGCTCCGGAATTGCAGAAAAAAGCCTTAAAATCGTTTTTAACCCAGAAATCAAGTTCCCGGGCTAATTTTGCCTGCGGGATGTTGTAATAATTGTTGGGGACAAAAATAAGCTTGGCGATCTGGTCCCTGACCGCGGACAGGACTTTCGGATGGCAGTGGCCGAGATTACCCGCTCCCCAGCCGGGAAAAAAATCCAAATATTTCTTGCCCTGGACATCCCAAAGATAATTGCCCTTGCCTTTGACGAATATCAAAGGTGTCTTGGTATAGCTGGGGACCACAAAATCGCTGTAAGAATCGAACACTTCTTTCATTTTCATTTATTTAAAAAAATTAAAGGACTATTTCCGTGCCGATCCCCTTATCGGTAAAGATCTCCAGAAGCAGGGCGTGCGGTATGCAGGCGTCGACGACATGCGTTTTCTTGACCCCCTTATCCAAAGCTTCGATGCAAGCCTTGACTTTCGGGATCATTCCGCTCTGGATGACTTTGTCTTCTATCAGACCCTCTGCTTTTTCCCGGGTTAAATGAGAAATAAAAGAATGCGGGTCATCGGGGTTGCGCATGATCCCTTTGACATTGGTCAGCAGGACGAATTTCTCGGCTTTAAGGCTGGCCGCGATGCTGGCGGCCGCTTCGTCCGCGTTAACATTATAAGTCTTTTTATCCAGGCCTCTGCCCATGGGCAGGATCACGCAGATCCGGGAATTTTCCAGCTCATCAAGAACCACAGAAGCGTTGATCCCCGCGATATTGCCGACCAGACCCAGGTCAACCTTGGCTTTCTTTTTTTCGGTCTGGATGAGCGAATTGTCTTTGCCGTTCAAGCCCAGAGCCTGGCCTCCCAGGGAATTTATTTCTTCGACAATGATCTCATTGAGCTTTTTCAGCTCTTCCTCGACCACCTGAAGCGTCTCTTCATCGGTGACCCGCATGCCGTCGACAAAATCGGTCTTTTTGCCGGTCGCCCGCATGCGCTCGCTGATGTTCGGCCCGCCCCCGTGAACCAGGACCGCCCTTATCCCCATGAAATTCAGAAAAACTATATCCTCAAGCACGGCCTTGCGGATCTTTTCCTCTCCCAGGATGCTTCCGCCGTACTTGATGACCATGACCTTGTTCTTGAATTGCCGGATATAAGGCAAAGCTTCGATCAAAACATCCGCTTTTTTGATAGCTTCTTCCATTTCTTCCTTTCGTTAATCGAAAAAGTTCACAACGTAAAATAAAGGGGACAGGTCCATTTATTAGGACAGGTCCTGTTCTTGGAATAAATGGACCTGTCCCCTTTATTTTCATGCAACGTGTGACGTTATATCAATTATACGCCGCGTTTATCTTGATATATTCGGGGGTAAGATCCGAAGTATAAACTGTGCAAGCGGCTTTACCCCGGCCCAAAGATACTTTTACTTTGATATTCTTCTTTTTCAGGTCGCCCAGGACGATCTTCAGATTTTCTTCTTTGACCTTGATCCCGCAACCTCCCACAGCCGCCACTATCCGCCCGAAATTCGGATTCTGGCCGTAAAGGGCGGTCTTGAATAAATTGGAGTTAGCGATGGCCAACGCCGCCTTTTTAGCCTCGGCGGCTGTCAAGGCCCGCTCGACATCGATCTCGATGAATTTGCTCGCTCCCTCTCCGTCTTCAACCATCATTTTGGCTAATGCCAGGCAGACTGTATTGATTGCCTTCCGGAACAATAGCGCGCCTGGGCCGTTCTTGATCTCTTTGTTCCCGGCGCAGCCGTTGGCCAGGAGGATCACCGTATCGTTAGTGCTCATGCAGCCGTCAACGGTGACGCAATTAAAAGAGCCGTTGACCGCTTCTTTTAAAGCCCGGGACATCGCCGGCCCGGCTATGGCCGCGTCGGTGAAGATAAAAGCTAACATCGTGGCCATGTTCGGGGCGATCATCCCCGCGCCCTTAGCTACCCCGCAGACCGTTATTTCTTTTTCTCCCAGCTTGAATTTTACCGTGATCTCTTTGGGGAATTTATCCGTGGTCATGATCGCTTTTTTAGCCAGGTCAATACCCTTGAAAGAAAGATCTTTGACCAGCCCCGGAACAGCCTGCTCGATCCTGGGAAGATCCAGAGGTTTTCCGATCACTCCGGTCGATCCGACTAAAACCGATCCTTTGCTGACCACCAGCTCCCGGGCCAGGACCTGGCAGGTCCGGCGGCTGGCTTTCAAGCCCGCTTCCGCGGTAAAACAATTGGCATTTCCGGAATTAACGATGATCGCCTGGAAAAAATTGCTTTTTTTAAGATGCTCCTGGCAGACTTTTACCGGAGCGGCGGCAATTTGATTGGTGGTAAACATTGCGCTGGCCCGGGCAGGGATAATGGAATAGAAAAGCGCCAGATCCAGCTTTCCGGACCTCTTTAAACCGCAGGCTGTCGCCGAAGCTTTAAAACCTGAAGGTAATACCGCTTTTTTGAAGATTTTCATCTAGATCCCTAAACCGACCCCTATAAAAGCCCGGAGGTTTCCGGATAATCCATCATGAGGTTAAGATTCTGGACAGCCTGGCCGGAGGCTCCTTTTAAAAGATTGTCTATCGCCGCGACGATAATAATCTCTTTGGCGAAAACTTTTATTCCGATATCGCAGAAATTAGTATTACAGACATCCTTGATACTGGGAAAACCTTCATCTTTGATCCGGATAAAAGGCTCGTTCTTGTAGAATTTCCGGTAAAGGTCGAGCGCGCTTTCCGTGCTTAACTTCTTATCGGTCCTTAAATATATCGTTTCCAATATCCCCCGCTTTAAAGGCAGCAGATGCGGGACGAAAGTGATCCCCACTTTTTCTCCGGAGAGTTTGCTCAGTTCCTGCTCGATCTCCGGCATATGCTGGTGGGTATTGACTTTATAGGCCCGAAAATCCTCGTCCACCTCGCTGAAAAGAGATTCCTGGACCGCCTTTTTCCCCGCTCCGCTGGTCCCGGATTTGGCGTCGATGATCACCAGATCCAGATCGATATTGCCGGTGACGACAAGAGGCGCCAGAGCCAGGATCGCGCAAGCAGGGTAACATCCGGGATTAGCTACGAGCTTGGCGTTTTTGATCTTCTCCCGGTAAAGCTCAGGCAGCCCGTATACCGCCTTGGCGATGTTTGCTTTATCTTTATGCTTAAGGTTATAAGCTTTCTCGTAAGCCCTGAGGTCCTTAAAGCGGTAATCCGCGCTCAAGTCGATGACTAATTTCCCGGCCTTTAACAGGAGCGGGACCAGGTCCATGGCCTGGGTGTGCGGCAAAGCCAGAAAGACCGCGTCAGATCTGGCGCTGACCTCGGAGATATTCAGTTTCTTGCAGACCAATTCCGTGCGCCGGAAAAACCTGGGCACAAGAGCCGAGATCGCCCTGGGCTCGTCGGTAGTCGAATATAATCCCGTCAGCCTGACATTAGGATGGGATAAAAGGATATCGATCAATTCCTGGCCGGTATAACCGGTCGCTCCGACGATGCTGGCATTTATGGCCATCTTTTTCCGCCTCCTTGGATTTAACTGGATAGAATAATATTATACATTTAAGAAAAATATTATCAAGTATTTTCTCGTCGGGTGCCCGAGGAGCTCTCCGTCGCAGCGCATCTCGTCCTCGGTAACATTCGCGGATTTGCAATCGCCTCCTCGCGTAGGCGTTCGCGGATTTCTCTGGAAATCTGCTCACACGCTCGGAGTAAATTCGCGCTAATAAGTTGATGTCGCTTAGCGTATTGGATAGCCGGCTCCACAACTTATGCGCTCATTTAAGTCATGGCCTCAAAAAAAAATCCCGCAAGTTTTATTTGCGGGATTTAATTTTCGGATAACGTCCGAATAATCTACCTTACCTCTTGGTCCACTGGAAGCGCTTGCGCGCGCCTTTCTGACCGTATTTCTTGCGCTCCTTCATCCGGGGGTCCCGGGTCAGGTATCCGGCTTTGCGCAGGATATCCTTGGTTTCGGGTTCTATGCTTAAAAGCGCCCTGGATATTGCCTGGCGCAGGGCGCCGGCCTGGCCGGAAATTCCGCCGCCGTTGGTGATCGCAGTTATATCGTATTTAGTCAAGGTGTTGGTAGCCCGCAACGGCTGTCTGACGATGATCTTATCGGTTTCTCTGACGAAATATTTATCGCAGTCCATCCCGTTAACGATCAAATCGCCTTTGCCGGGGGAAAAGTTGACCCTGGCGATCGCTTCTTTACGTCTACCTACCGAGTGAGTCTTTACTGTCGCAGTCTCCATGTTATTTCACCAATTCTATCTTTTCAGGTTTAAGTCCGGAATGTGGATGCTTATCGTCAGCATACACTTTTAATTTACCTATTACTTTTTCCGATAAAGCGCCTTTGGCCAGCATCCGGCTGACCGCCAGCTTGATCACGGTTTCCGGGCTCTTGGCCAGCATTCTTTCCAGAGTGACTTCCCTCTGCCCTCCCGGATAGCCGGAATATCTCTGATAAACCTTATCGGTCAGTTTCTTGCCGGTGACCTTGATCTTCGCGGCGTTGATCACGATCACCCCGTCGCCGGTATCCATGTGAGGAGTGAAGATCGCTTTGTGTTTGCCGCGCAAGATCATGGCGATCCTGCTGGCTAAACGGCCGAGGATCTGTCCGTTGGCGTCCACCAGGAACCATTTTCTTGTGATCTCATTTTCTTTGGGTAAGTATGTTTTTTGCATAGGTAGTAAAGTATAGCATAATTCGTTTAGCTGTCAACAATATTTTTCGGTTTTTATTTTGCCGCGGTCAGTAACTCCCGTGTATACTCTTGCGAGGGCGCGTTGAACAGCTGAGCGGCGGAAGCGAATTCAACCACCTTGCCGTTACGCATGACCATGACTTTGTCCGCCAGGTATTTGATCACCGCCAGATTATGGCTGATGAATATATAGGTCAGGTTAAGCCTGCTTTTAAGCTCCGAGAATAGGTCCAAAAGCTTAGCCTGAATAGTCAGGTCCAGAGATGAGATCGGCTCATCCAGCACCAGGAGCTTAGGCTCGCAGGCGATCGCCCGGGCAATGCAGATCCTCTGGCGCTGGCCTCCGGAAAACTGGGCGGGGTATCTTTCCAAAGCGCTCTCATCCAGCCCCACCGTCTTAAGCAACTCTGCTGCCTTGAGCCGGAAAGATTGCCTCGGCAGGATATTATGTATCGCCAGCGGCTCATAAAGGGCGTCTTTAATGCGCATCTTGGGATCAAGGCTGTTATAAGGATTCTGAAAAATTATCTGGACATCCTTGCGGAAATCTTTGATGAACCGGTCATTAAAAACTATTTCCCCTGAGCTTGCCGGAACCAGCCCCAACAGGATCTTGGCCAGGGTGGTTTTACCCGAGCCGGACTCTCCCACTATTCCTAAAGTGGTGAATTCATCCAGGACAAAACTCACTTTATCCAGGGCCAAAGTCCTTCCGGCCTCGGCTTTGAACATCCCCTTCTCTATTTTAAACTCCTTGCTTATGTTTTTAACTTCGAGGATCATAATTTTCCGATCTTCTGATAAGCGGCGATCAGTTCTTTAGTGTGAAAATGCTTGGGGTTTTTGAAGATCTCCGCGGTCAGCCCCTCTTCCACTACCTTGCCCCGGTACATCACGTAAATTCTGTTGGCGATCTTTTCGGCAATAGAAAGATTATGGGTAATGAACAACAGGGAAAATCCCAGCTTAGCCTTGAGCTCAGCCAGCAGCTGCAATATCTGAGCTTCTATGGTCACATCCAGGGAGGTCGTGGGCTCGTCGGCAATAAGCAAATCCGGCTTGCAGGCCAGGCTCATGGCGATAAACACCCTTTGGTTCATCCCTCCGGAAAGCTGGTGGGGGTAACTGGAAAAAACCCGCTCCGCGTCGCCGATCTGGACCTGCTTAAGCAGCTCTCCGGCCTTTTCATTGGCTTCTTTGCGCTTAAATCCCTGGTGCAGGATCATTACTTCAGTGATCTGGTCGCCGATAGTATAAACCGGGTTTAAATAGCTGGTCGGCTCCTGGAAAATATAGGCGATTTTCGCGCCTCTTAAGCGGGACAGCTGTTTTTCATCCAGCTCGCAGATATTCTCCCCGTCTAAAATCACTTCGCCGGAGACTATGCGGGCGTTCGGCGGCAAGATCCGGGTCAGAGCGAGCGCGGTGATGGTCTTGCCCGAACCCGATTCTCCGGCTAAAACCACTGTCTCGTTCTTTCCTATTGAAAGGCTTACCCCGTCCACAGCGTGGATCAGCTGGTCTTCCAGATGGAAATCGACTTTCAGATCTTTTACTTCCAATAAGTTTCCCATATACCCCTTCATACTACCGGTACAACCTACGCGGTTGCCACGTGTGGCAACCGCGTAGGTTGTACCGGTTTGTCAGCCTATGATCTTTTTCAGACCTTCGGCGATGAAATTAAATCCCAGTATAGTGACGAGAATCGCCAAACCCGGAAATAAGGTGATCCACCAGGCAATGCCCAGGGTGGATTTGGATTCGATCAGGATATTTCCCCAGCTGGGAATAGGCGGCTGCACGCCCAGACCCAGAAAGCTCAAGCTGGATTCCAGCAAGATCGCTCCGGCGACCCCCAAAGTAGCATTGACCAGGACCGGACCAACAGCATTGGGGATCAGGTGCCGGATGATTATCCTGGCGTCAGTCGCTCCCAAGGCGCGCTCAGCCTGGATGAACTCCCTTTCTTTAAGGGACAATATCTCTCCGCGGATCAGCCTTGCCGTGCCCATCCAGCTGGTCAGTCCGATGACAATCATGATGTTATAGATCGATGGCTCGACCACGGCCACGACCGCCAGGATCAGGAAAAAAGTGGGAAAGCAAAGCATGATGTCCGCCGAGCGCATGACCAGGGCGTCAACGGTTTTTCCGTAAAATCCGGCGCAGGAGCCTAAAGCCATCCCCAGAAAAGTGGCGATCCCCACGGCGATCAGCCCCACCGAAAGCGAGATCCGGGCGCCGAAGATCATCCGGCTCAAAAGATCCCTTCCTAAACCGTCGGTTCCCAGCAGATGTTTCCAGGACGGCGGCATAAGCAAACTCTGGCTGTCGAACAGCGAAGGATCATGCGGGCTGATCCAGGGCGCCAGGAGAGCCACAGCGCTGAAGAACCCGATAATAATCATGCCGGAAATTAAATATGGATTATTTTTCATTTACCCATGTGAACTTGTGACTTGCCTGCCTGCCGCAGGCAGGTGACTTTATTTATAGCGTATTCGCGGATCAACATAGGCATAGCTGATGTCCGCGATCAAATTACCCAATATGGTCAATACCGCTCCCAGGACTACTTCGGCCATAATCAAAGATATATCCCGGCTCATCACCGCTTGAAAGAACAGTTGGCCAAGGCCGGGAAGCGCAAAAATAGACTCAAAAATAACGCTGCCTCCTAAAAGTCCGGGGATAGAAAGCCCGATAAGCGTTACAATAGGCAAAAGCGCGTTACGCAAAGCATGCTTGTAAACCACCTTGCCATAAGGCAACCCTTTGGCCCGCGCCGTGTAGATGTACGGTTGGCTTAAAGCCTCGAGTATGCTCGAGCGCATATAACGCGAAATGACCGCAAGCCCTCCGAGTGAAGAAACAAACACCGGCAGGATCAGGTGCCAGGCGATATCCCCCAATTTTTGCCAAAAACCGAAGTACTCAAAATCAAGAGAATGCAGACCCGAGATCGGCAGCCAGCCCAGCCGTATACAAAAAAACTGCATCAATAACAGAGCCAGCCAGAACGTGGGCGCGGCTAGCAGCAAAAACGACAGATAGGTCGTGACCGTATCAAACACCCTGCCGGCATTAGTTGCCGCTTTGATGCCCAGGGGAATAGCCACTAAAAAGACCAATAATAACGAAAGAAAATTAATACCGACAGTCACCGGAAGGCGTTCAAGGATCTTATCCATGATCAGACGGTTATCGCTGAAAGACCGGCCGAAATCAAAACGAAGGGAATTTTTAAGCCAAAGTAAATATTGCACATGCAACGGCTTATCCAGATTGAAAGCTTTGGTCAGGCGGGCCTGGTATTCCGGGGAAACCTTGGGATTAAGGGCCTGATCCAGAGTAGTGAACTTTCCCGGAGCAAGTTGAATAATGGCAAAACTGAGAATGGTGACCCCCAAAAGCACCGGGATCATCCCCAATAATCGTTTAAGAATATATTTGATCATGGCATTACCCTGTATTTCTGATCCGGCTTCGCCACCCACCAGTCTATAAAATTATACCCGATGCCCAGAGGCGCTGGCTTGACCCCCTGAAAACGGTTATGCAGGATGGATAAGCTTTCCGAAGTAAACAGGAACATATACGGCTGTTCGTCGTAAATTATCTCGTGGATCCGGTGGTAGATCCTCTGCCTCTGTTTTTGATCGAAAATACGCCTGCCATCCAGAAGCAGTTTGTCGACCTCATCGTTCTTGAAACCGATAAAATTAAACTCTCCTTCTTTAATTTTGGAAGAATGCCATATATCGAAATTGTCCGGTTCGCGGGGAACTGACCAGCCCAGCAGGATCGCCTCGAAACTCTTTTTATCTATATATTCGGAAAGAAAAACACTCCACTCCACCACCTTGATCTTGACCCGGATCCCGATATCTTTGAGCCGGCGCTGGATTATCTGAGCTACCTTCTGCCTTTCCTCGTTGCCCTGGTTTGTGGCGATAGTAAACTCAAAGGCGCGTCCGTCTTTTTCCAAACAGCCGTCTTTGTCGGAATCCTGCCAACCCGCATCCGACAGAAGCCGCCGGGCTTTGTCCGGATCAAAAGACATGGGAACAATATTCCGGTTATAAGCCCAGGATTGAGGAACGAACGGTCCCGTGGAGATCGAGCCGAAACCCAAAAGGACCATATCGATGATCTCCTGCTTATCCACGGCGTGATTCAAAGCCTGCCTGACCCTTTTATCGCTGAATTTCGGATCGCTCAGATTATATCCCAGGTAAGTGTAATTAAAACCGGGCAGCCGGAATTTGCGGTAATATTTTTTAAAAAACGGAGTGTCGGTCTGGCGGCTGTACTGTAACGGGGTCAGACCCCCTGAATCCACGCCCTGGGTCTGGAGCTCCAGGAATATCGTGGATTCATCCGGAATGACCCGGGAGATCGTCCTGCTGATGAACGGTTGATGCTCGAAATATTTTTGATCGGCCACCAATTCGATCTTCTCCTGCACTTTCCAGGTCTTGAACTTATAAGGGCCGGTGCCTATAGGGTGGCGGCTGAAAGGGGTGTTATTCAGGTCCTGATTCTCCAGAAGGTGTTTAGGAACGATGGACAGGCCCCAACTGGCCAGACCGGGCACGAACGGCTCTTTGTAAGTGACCTTGACGGTGTAGTCGTCCAAAACTTCCAGAGACTTGACCCGTTCAAAGTCTCCGCCGTAAGGAGTGCGGACATCGGGATCGATCATTTTCTGGAAAGTGAATTCCACGTCCCTGGCGGTAAAAGGGATCCCGTCCTGCCAGCGCACCCCGCGCCTTAAATTAAAGATTATTACCAACCCGCCTTCCTGAATTTCCCAGCTTTCCGCCAGGTCGCCTACCAAATTTATGTCTTTGTCGTATTTGACCAAGCCGTTAAAGATCATTCCGCTTATTTCGCTTGAGGCTGAATCCGAAGCCAGCATAGGCAGGAGATTGCGGGCGTCGGCGATAGAGGCGCTGACAATGGCGTCCCCGCGGTCTTGGCCGCAGGCTTGAGGCAAGATCAAAAAAAATAAAAAAGCCACCAAGACGATTGGCAGCTTTAATATTTTAAGCGTTTTTCTGCGCATACACAGTAAGATTCTAAAAACTTTTCCCCTTTTTTAAAGAGAGCTACTTAGCCGTCTGATTCGCAGGCTGGCTGGGAGCCGCGGCAACGGCAGGACTCTGGCTGGCCGCATCAGGCTTTTGATCCTGGCCGGCAGCTGTTGTGTTCCCGGAAGCTGTGGTGTTGCCGGCAGCTGTTGCGGCCGCGGGAATAAGCGATTTGGGTTTTACTCCGCGCATCAGCGATCTGCTTTCCCTCAATGACAGAAAAGCCAGTATCAAGCAGGAAAGAAAGAAAAATACCGCCAGGACCGAAGTCGCCTTAGAAAGGAACGCGCTGGTCTTGGTGCCGAACATATTCTCCAGCCCCGAAAAACTCTCGATAAACCCCCCGCCCCTTCCTCTTTGGATCAGGATCAAGGCGATCAGGACTACGCAAACTACTACGTGGATAACGATCACTACACTTATCATTTTTTCACCTTAACTTTCAGACTGCGCTTTACGATTTCGGAAAAAGACTCGACTTTAAGGCTGGCCCCGCCGACTAAAGCTCCGTCAACGTCAGGCTGGCTCAACAGCTCTTCGGTATTTTCCGGTTTAACGCTGCCGCCGTATTGGATCCTGATAGCGTCGGCAACATCCTTATTGTATAACTTGACCAGTTGCTCCCTGATGAATTTATGCGCTTCCTGAGCCTGGGCCGAGGTCGCGGTTTTTCCGGTCCCGAT
>JBFZAG010000147.1:0-12147 GCA_041309145.1 Candidatus Omnitrophota bacterium
AGCGCGGCTACGTACACCGGATCAAGGGCTATCTTAATCCGACTGAGCTGGGTTTTAAGGTCTGCGATATGCTGACCGAGTATTTCCCGGAGATAATCGACGTTAAATTCACCGCATTCATGGAAGGCGAGCTGGACGGCGTGGAAGAAGGCAAGATCGGCCGCCAAAAGGTGCTTGAGGATTTTTACGGCCAGTTCAAGATCAGTTTCGACTATGCCTCGGAAAACATCAAGAAAGAAGTTGTGATCACAGAAGAGATCTGCGATAAATGCGGCAAGCCCATGATCATCAAGTGGGGCAGAAAAGGCAAATTCCTGAGCTGTTCGGATTTTCCTAACTGTAAAAATTCCAAATCCATAACTTCGGGCATAAAATGCCCCCAGCCCGGCTGTACCGGAGAGCTGATCCAGCGCCGTTCCAAGCGCGGTTTTTTCTACGGTTGTTCAAATTATCCCAAATGCACCTATATCTCTAAAGACCTGCCCCAGGACAGCGAAGAAGAATAGGATCAATATGGACCGGCTTATCGAAAGGTTCGTCAGGTATCTTGAGATCGAAAAGAATTATTCCGGCCACACGGTCCTGAACTACCGGCTGGACCTGGATGATTTTATCAAGTTCCTCAAAGATGTTCCGATCGAGAAAGTGGATTACCTGCTCTTAAGAAAATATCTGGCTGTCTTAAAAGAAAAGAAGCTGGGTTCGCGGAGCATGGCCCGCCATCTTTCGGCTTTGCGTTCTTTTTTTAAATTCCTCACCCGGGAAGGGTTCTTAAAGACCAACCCCATCTTAAGCGTATCCAGCCCGAAATTGGATAAACATCTGCCCCAGTTCCTGACCGAAGAGGAGGTTTCCCGCCTGATCGAGGCGAGCTTGCCTGACAATGAAATGGGGCTGCGCGACCGGGCGATTTTAGAAACTTTTTACTCCACGGGAATGCGCATCAGCGAGCTGGTCAGTTTGAGCCAGGAGGACCTGGATTTTATCGGAGGGGTGGTCAAGCTTAAGGGCAAAGGCAAGAAAGAGCGCATCGCGCCCATAGGCGACAAGGCGATTTTCAGCTTAAGGGAGTATCTGGAAAAAAGAAAAAAGCAGGCCAGCGCTGTTTTTCTCAATAAAAGAGGCGCCAGGATCACCGACCGGGGGGTGCGCAATATTGTCGGAAAGTATCTGCGCCTTTCCGGGATGAAGCAGGGGGTCTCGCCGCACACCTTAAGGCATTCTTTCGCCACCCATTTATTGAACCGGGGCGCGGATCTGAGGACGGTTCAGGAGCTCCTGGGCCACGCCAATCTCTCCACGACCCAGATCTATACGCATCTGACCACCGAGAAATTGAAGAACGTCTACGATAAAGCCCATCCCCGGGCCTGATAGGCCGGGGTCTGGCTAAAGGGAAAAATGTTCGTATTTTACGATCTGATGTTTTTATTATTCGCGGTATTTTATCTGCCGGTATTCTTGTTCCGGAGAAAGATCCATTCCGGTTTTGGCATGCGCCTGGGATTTTTGCCGAAGATCCCGGATATGGATGGGCCGATCTGGATTCACGCGGTCAGTGTGGGCGAGGCGATGTCGATCAGGCACCTGGCGGAGAATTTAAGAGAAAAATTCCCCAAGAAAAGATTTGTTATCTCCACGGTCACTCCTACCGGCAATAAGATCGCCCAAAGCATTGCCGGCAAGAACGACGCCGTGGTCTACCTGCCTTTGGATTTCAGCTGGATCGTCCGCGGGGTCGCGGATAAGATCAAGCCGTCTGTTTTGGTGATCGCCGAGACCGAGATCTGGCCGAATCTTATAACCTGCTTTTATAAAAAAAATATCCCGATCATCGTTGTCAATGCCCGGATCTCCGACCGGTCCTTTAAGAAATATCTTTGGGCCAGATTTCTGGTCAAGCCGGTCCTGAACAAAGTAAGCTTTTTCTGCGTGCAGACTCAAAGCGACCTAGAGCGCCTGCAAAAGCTGGGGGTGGCCGAAAAGAAAATCAGGCTTACCGGGAACATGAAATTCGACATCAAGATCCGGGATTACGAAGAGCTGAGAAAAGATTATGCCGACTACCGGGTCAAGCTCGGGGTCGGGGCTAAGGAGCAGCTTCTCATCGCCGCCAGCACTCATCCCGGAGAAGAGGAAGAGATCCTGGCGGTTTATCTTAAGTTAATGGCAAACTCCCCGGATTTAAAACTTCTGATCGCCCCCCGCCATCCCCAAAGAAGCGAAAGCCTTGAGCAGCTGGTCAATAAATATCCGCTTTTAGAGGGGCGCAGGATCTCCCAGCTCTCCCGTTTATCCTCGCCTGATGGGATTCCCGGCCGGAAACAGGTTTTTATCCTTGATACTGTAGGGCAGTTGATGTATTTTTACGCCATCTCGGATATCGTTTTTGTGGGAGGAAGCCTGGTGAAAAGCGGGGGACACAATATTCTGGAGCCCGCCTCTTTGGGCAAACCGGTCCTGTTCGGGAAATACATGTTCAATTTCCGGGATATCGCCGAGATGTTTTTAAAGAAAAACGCCGGGATAATGGTTGATAGCGCGGATGAACTGGAAAAAAGTTTAAGGGAGTTACTTAAAGATAAGCCCGGGATCGCTCAGTTGGGCCGGGCCAGCCGCGAGGTCATCCTGGCCAACCAGGGGGCCACAGCCAGAAACGCCGAAGCGATAACAGATTTATTGAAAACCGCAAAAACATGGTAAAATATGGGCATGTTAGAAGTCAACTTTAAGAAGGTCAAGACAACGGCTATTTTAGTTTTATCCGGCAACGTGGACATCAATTCTTCCAGCCTGGTGGAAAAAGTAGGCTGGGCTTTGGAGAACGGTTACAAGGATCTGGTCTGCGATTTTCAGGAAGTGGAGCTGGTTGATTACGCCGGGATGTCCGCTCTGGCTATCGCCTATAAGAACGTGGTCAACCACGGCGGCAGGATGAAATTCGCCGGGGTCGCGGTGCATATACGCAAGATATTCAACCTGGTCTGTCTGGACAAGGTCTTTGAGTTTTACGAAGATCTGGACACGGCGCTGCGCAGCTTTGAAGACGACAAGGTGATCTCTGAGATCCAGAAAAAACAGCTGCGCCGGAGATTCAAGCGGCTGCCTCTGGATATCGGGATCGAGTTCAAGTCTAAAAAAGAAGAAAAGTTTTGCCAGGGGAAAGTTTTGAATATCAGCGGCGTGGGGATGCTGGTTTTCGCGGAGAAAGTCGAACCTGAATTAGGAGAGATCCTGGATGTCAAACTTACCCTTAGACCCGCCCCCGGTCTTCTGGAGATCGAGACGGTAGTGGTCTGGCTGGTTGAGAAAAACATCCAGCCCCAGCTTTATCCGGCCATGGGGCTGGAGTTTTACCGCTTGGATACTGTTACTCAGGCAAAGATCGTCGAATTCGTGGAGAGGAACCTGGCTTTGGATGCCAGTAATGATTGTTAGCCGGGTTTTTTTTCAAAGCCGCCTTTGAAGTAATGATAGCCAAACCTAAAGTCCGGTTCAGGGCGATAATCTTCGATATGGACGGAGTGATCGTTGATTCCATGCCCTATCATTTTCTGGCCTGGTACGAGGCTTTAAAGCCTTACGGTATCAGAGTGAGCTGTTTCGATGTTTACTCCAAAGAAGGCGAACGCTGGGATAAGACCTTGCGGCAATTCTTCATTGCTTCGGGTCAAAAAGTAAGCAGCAGAGTTTTAAGAAATATCTTTCTCGCCAGGAAAAAAATATTCCGCAAATATTTTAAACGTTTCATCTTCCCCGGAGCAGGGGAATTTCTGGCTTGCCTGAAGGATAAAGGTTATCTCCTGGGGCTGGTCACCGGCACGCCGTCAGCGGAAATCAGGAAAATCCTTTCTTCTTCAATGCTCAAGCTGTTCGATTGTATCATTGCCGGCGACCAGGTAAAAAACGGCAAGCCCGATCCCGAACCGTATCTTTCCGCGGCAAAAGCTTTGGATATGCCGGCAAGCCTTTGCCTGGTGGTGGAAAACGCGCCGCTGGGGATAGAATCGGCTAAAAAGGCGGGGATGTTCTGCGTGGCTTTGACCACCAGCCTCCCGAAAGAGTACCTCAAGAGCGCGGACGCGATAGCCGGCCGGCTGGAAGAGATCACCGGGATGGTAGATAAGCACTGTTTTTCAGGAAAACAGTCCTGGGGGGCGGCCGATCCGTCTGATTTGATATCCGGAAAGTGAAATTTTTTGTTGAAATTTGACTTGAGCGCCAAAGAATTTGGGGATAAAATAGTTTTTGAATTTAAGACTAAAAAAGGAGGAGCAAATGCAAGGGTTCTGGATCTGGATCATAGGTTTTGCCGGGGTAATATTCTTTTTTATGGGGATCAAGATCGTGCGGCCTACTCATCGCGGGCTGATCGAGCGGTTAGGAAAATATAGCCGGTTTGCTAATCCGGGGTTTCATTGGATTGTGCCTTTTATCGAAGAAATGTATCTGGTCAACGTCACTGACGTAATGGTCGACGCCGAGCCGCAGTAGATCA
This sequence comes from Candidatus Omnitrophota bacterium, assembly GCA_041309145.1. Taxonomy (GTDB): domain Bacteria; phylum Omnitrophota; class Gorgyraeia; order Gygaellales; family Profunditerraquicolaceae; genus JAPLLS01. The sequence goes on from JBFZAG010000147.1 coordinate 4,499, forward strand.
TTACCAATGATAATCTCAACGCCCGGGTGGACGCCCAGGTTTATTTCAAGGTCAAAGACGACGAGGACAGCGTTAAAAGCGCGATTTACCAGGTAAATAATTACCAGTATCAGATCGTTAATCTCGCCCGCACTACACTCAGGAATATCATCGGTACTTTGACCTTGAAATCCGCCAACTCCGAGAGAGGCCGGATCAACGAAGAATTACAGAAGACTTTGATGAAAGAAACCGCGAAATGGGGGCTGGAGATCGTGCGCACCGAGCTTAAGGAGATCGACCCGCCTAAAGACGTCCAGGAGACCATGAACAAGGTGGTCAAGGCTGAGAACGAGAAGATCGCCGCGGTCGATTACGCTACCGCAACCGAGACCATGGCTGATGGCGCCCGGCGCGCGGAGATCAAGAAAGCCGACGGGGTCAAGCAGGCCAGGGTTTTAGAGGCGGACGGAGAAGCCCAGGCGATCAAGCTGGTCAACGAAGCGGCTAATATGTATTTTGTGGGCAATGCCCAGATCCTGCGCAAGCTCGAGGCGGTAGAAAAGGCTTTAGCCAATAACGCTAAGATCGTAATTCCGGCTCAAACCGAACTGATCAACGTGATCGGTGAGATGGCCGGGATCATTCCTGTCCACAAAAAAGATTAGGACTTACGGTTGAAACAGTGCGAGGGTGAAATGACGAGCGGTCCGGAGAACCCGGGAGAAAAAAATTTAAAAGCCAAGGACAATGCCGCGGAGAAAGAAGCGCTGATCAATGTCTCGGGCATGCATTGCGCGAGCTGCGTCCTGGCCATCGAGGGAGCCCTTAAAAAGACCGAAGGGGTCAGCCAGGCCCGGGCGAACTTCGGCACCGAGCAGGTCTTTGTCCGCTATGATCCCGGTAAAACCGGCTTTGTCCAGATCCGCAAGGCTATCGAGAATGCCGGATACCGGGTCGAGACGGAAACCAAAGAGCCGGGCCGGGAAGAGGCGAAAATGTTCCAGTCCAGTCAGATCGCCGGGCTTAAGATCAGGTTCTGGATCTCTCTTATCCTCTCTTTGCCTATTATTTATATCTCGCTGGCCTCGGAATTAAATTTTTATCTTCCCGGTTTCGTCGCCGAGCATAACTGGCTGGTCCAGCTTCTCCTGACCACTCCCATAATTTTCTGCGGCTCGCAATTCTTCAGTCAGGGGATATTTGCTTTGATCCGGACCAAAAAAGCCAATATGTATACCCTGGTTTCAATAGGGGTCAGCGCCGCCTATCTTTACAGCTTTTTTCTGACCCTGGCTTCCTGGCAGGTGGCCGGAAAGCTGCCTGTGCACGGAGTTTATTTCGAAACCGCGGGGCTTTTGGTGACTTTTATTCTTCTGGGAAAATACCTGGAAGCTAAAGCTAAAAGGAAAACCGCGGAAGCCGTCAAGAAACTGCTGGATCTGGCCCCCAAAACCGCGAGGGTATTGCGGGACGGCCGGGAAAAAGAAGTGGCGGTCGATGAGATCATTATCGGAGATATCGTTATTGTCAGGCCCGGGGAGAGGATCGCCGCCGACGGTATTGTTACCGAGGGCTATTCCAGCGTCGATGAATCGATGATAACCGGAGAAAGCATGCTGGTGGATAAATCTCCGGGCAAATCAGTGTCTTGCGGAACGGTTAATAGGACCGGATCTTTCAAGTTTGAGACCATAAAGATCGGCCGGGACACGATGCTTGCTCAAATTATTAAACTGGTCCAGGACGCCCAGGCTAAGAAAGCCCCGGTCCAGGAGCTGGCGGACCGGATCTCCGCGGCCTTCGTGCCTACGGTGTTGATTATCGCGGTCATTGTTTTTGCGGCCTGGCTGTCGGCGGGCCAGGAGTTTATTTTCGCCCTGAATATTTTTATCTCGATACTGATCATTGCCTGCCCCTGCGCTTTAGGGCTGGCCACTCCCACCGCGGTCATGGTCGGCACCGGGATCGCCGCCCAAAACGGAATCCTTATCCGCAATCCCGAGAGCCTGGAGATCGCTTACCAGATAGACGCGGTGGTTTTTGACAAAACCGGCACTCTGACCCGGGGAAGACCGGTTTTAACGGATTATCTGGCTTACCACTCCAGGGATAAAGAAGAAATACTGGCCATCGCCGCTTCAGTGGAAAAGAATTCAGAGCACCCGGTAGCCGAAGCCATTGTCAACGCCGCCCGGGAAAGGAATGTGGCGATTAAAGAGACGGAAGATTTTCTGGCTCTGCCCGGCAGAGGGGTCATGGCCAGGCTCAATAATGAACAGATCTTCCTGGGGAATCGAAAGCTGATGGAGAAAAAAAAGATCGAGCTCTCCCAAGAGATCGAAGCTGATTCCCAGTCTTTGGAAAATCAGGGGAAGACGGTGATGTTCGTGGTCGCCGGAGGCAAGGCCGTCGGGATATTGGCTGTCGGGGACAGCCTCAAGAACTTCGCTCTGGAAACCGTGCTCGCGCTCAAGAAAAAGAAAAAAAAGGTCCTGATGATAACCGGGGATAATCCCAGGACCGCGGCATCGGTGGCTAAATACTTAGGCATTGACGATGTTTTTTCGGAAGTTTTGCCTCAGGACAAAGAGGAGCAGATCAAGAGATTGCAATCGCAGGGGCTCAAGGTTGCAATGGTCGGAGACGGGATCAACGACGCTCCGGCTTTAGCCCAGGCCGACATCGGGATCGCCATCGGCAGCGGCACGGATATCGCCATAGAGTCCGGGGATATTGTTTTGATCAAGGACGATCTCAGGGACGTGGCCATGGCTTTAGACCTTTCCCGCTATGCAATGAAAAAGATCAGGCAGAATCTCTTCTGGGCTTTTTTCTATAACCTGATCGGCATCCCCCTTGCCGCCGGCATACTTTACCCTTTTACCGGTTTTCTTTTGAATCCGATGGTCGCCGGAGCGGCTATGGCTTTCAGCTCGGTATCCGTGGTGGCCAATTCGCTGTCCATGAAAAGGTATTGCCGCCCGATCTAAGGAGGTCATTGAATGGATCTGATCGAACTTATAAAAAAGCGCAGGAGCGTCCGGGAATTTGTAAATAAGCCGGTCTCCCAAGAGATTCTGGAAAAGATCGCGGATGCGGCCAGGTTTTCGCCTACCGCCCGCAACGTCCAGCCATGGGAATTCATAGCGGTCCGGGACAAGGAAATGTTAAAGGAGATCGCCGCTATTACCGAGCACGGAAAATTCATCGCAGACGCCGGAGCTTGTCTTGTTGTGTTCTCGCAGGAGACCAAGTATTTTCTCGAAGATTGTTCCGCGGCTACCCAGACCGTTATGCTCGCTGCCGCGGCTTTGGGCATAGGTTCGTGTTGGGTGGCCGGGGACAAAAAGCATTACGCCGGGCAGTTTAATCTTCTGCTCGGAGTGCCGATCAATTTCCGGCTGGTAAGCATTATTGCTCTGGGTTATCCTTTCTCCGATAAGGTTTTCCGGATCGCCGATAAAAGGGCGCTGCGCGATGTCCTGCACTGGGAAAGGTTTTAAAATAAACAAAAATGATGAAAATCATAGCGGGATTACTGGTTTTAGGCTTGTTTTCCGGCTGCGCGAGCGCCCCTTCTGAAAGTAAGAAAGAATTGTCTTCGGCTGAAAGCGCGGTCAGCGAGAAAGAAAGCCGGATCCGGGAGCTGGAGGCTCTTCTGGACCAGCGGCAGGCTCAGATCCGGGAAAAAGACAGCCAGATCCGGCAGCTTAAGGATAAGCTGCGCAGCCTGGGGGTTTTTTAATATGCGGGAGTGGCCGAATCGAAATATTATTTAAGCTGGAAAGTCTTGATTTTGTCGCGCAGTTGGATAATTCTCTGGCCGCGCAGAATATCGTCAAGCTTCTGCCGATAGACGCCGTGGTGGCTAAATGGGGAGAAGAAATATTTTTTGACCTCAAAGCCGCGCTGCCTGCCGCTGAAAACCTGACCCATCAGGTGAAAGTCGGGGATGTGGCATTTTGCCCGAAAGGGAATTTCCTCTGCGTTTTTTTGGGGCCCACTCCGGCCAGCGTCATGGAAGATCCGGTCCCGGAAAATCCGGTGGTGGTAATCGGCCGGGTCGCGGCTTTGCCGGACAGATCCAGAACGATCAAGCCCGGGGAAAAAGTCAAAGTGTCGCTGGCTGAAAAAATCTTTCCCGCCCCCGAAAAAAATGATTGCAATTCGACCAGAAAGTTGTCGCAGGCGGAAATCGACGTCCTGGTAAAGCAGCTTTTAGCGGAAAAGAAAACCGCCTAACCCTGACCTTGCCGTTGCCCCCGAGTTAAAAATCCGAAAATCAGATTCTTGACAGCCGCACATTTGTGTGGTATGGTAAGATTATGGCCGAACCGCTTACCGCAAGACAAAAACAGGTCCTGGATTTTATCCGGCGCAGGATAATATTTGACCGGATCTCGCCCACCGTAAGGGAGGTGGCCGGGTTTTTCGGTTTTTCTTCCACGGGCACGGTGCGGGATCATTTGCTGGCTTTAAGCCGAAAAGGTTATCTCAAACTTAATAAGAATAAAGCCCGGGCATTGGAGCTGGTTCAAGAGTCTCAAAGCCTGCCTATTGTGGGGATGGTCGCCTGCGGGAAACCCGAATTCGCCCAGGAAGACATCGAAGGGTACTTGGAGCCCGATAAGATTTTCAAGGATCGCGCTGACCTGTTCTGCCTGCGGGCCAAAGGCGAGAGCATGTCCGGGGCGGGGATAATTGACGGCGATCTTTTAGTGGTCCGGCGCCAGCCCCAGGCCCAGATCGGCGATATAGTCGTAGCCCTTGACGGCGACGAAGCTACGGTAAAGTTCCTGCGCCGCTTGCCCGGCTCCGGCAGGAACTCTAAATATTACCTTGAGCCGGCAAATAAGAAATACCGTAATCTGGCGGTCAGGGAATCGACTTTGATCCTCGGCCGGGTGATCTCGGTCATAAGAAATTATGTTTAACCCGCAGGCGCGTTGGGACAGAAGCCTTCCCGGTGACGCCGGTCAAAACGGCGAAGCCGTGGAAGTGGTTGTTCGCTTCCTTAAGGGCAGGGTAACCCCGCTTTATTTTGTTTTACGGGAAAGGCGTTGCGATGTCCGGCGCATCAATTACTCATGGACGGAAAGAAAAGGCAAAAGCCTGGTTTACTATTTCAGCGTCTCGGATAAAAGTGACGATTATCGTCTGTGTCTGGACCCCGAAGCCATGGTTTGGCGTCTTTTTTCCGGTTAACCGCTATGGCCGGGAGGATCATCCTGCATATAGACATGGACGCGTTTTTTGCCTCGGTCGAGCAGGCGGCTAATCCCAGATACAGGGGCAAACCGCTTATAGTCGGTTCCCGGGGCAGGAAATTCCATACGGTTGTAGCGGCCTGCTCCTATGAAGCCAAGTCATTGGGGATACATTCGGGAATGTCCACTGGGGCGGCTTTGCGGCTGTGCCCCTGGCTGGATTTTGTCCCGGCGGACACAGCCAAATATGTTTATACCTCGGACAGGATAGAAGAGTTGCTCCGGGATTATTCGCTCCGGATGGAAAGAGCTTCCATCGACGAGTTTTATCTGGATCTAAGCTTGTCAGGGCTGAACGCGGCGGTCAGGACAGCCGAAGAGATCAAGTCCGTGATCAAAGAGCGATTTTTTATTACCGCTTCAGCCGGGATCGCCCCAGCTAAGATCATCGCCAAAGTTGCGGCTAAGGCTAGAAAGCCCGACGGCTTATTGGTTCTGGAAGAAAAAGACGTTTTGAGCTTTTTAGAAGACCTTCCGGTGGAAAAAATTCCCGGGATCGGCCCGCGCCTGACTGACAGCCTGAACAATATTGCGGTGTTTACCTGCGGCCAATTAAGACAGGTGGATCCTCAAATCCTGGTCAACCGTTTCGGCAAAACCGGGATATGGATGGCGCAAGTGAGTCGGGGTCAGGACAGCCAGGAAGTAAGTTATTGGCAAGACGAAAATGCCCCCCCGAAGTCCGTAAGCCATTCCTATACCTTGGAGAAAGAGATCTTCAGCCGGGAAGAGCTGGAAGCCTGGATCCGGATGCTTTCGGAAATGGTGGCCAGCCGCTTGCGCCGGGACAAATTAGAGTCCCGGGTATCGGGTCTTTATCTCAGGGAAAATGAAGCCGTGTTTTCCAGGGAGAAGAATTTCCGCTTTTTTACCGCTGATCCGGCGCGGATATACCAAAGAAATATTTTTCTCCTGAAAAGTTTCCGGCTGGACCGTTTTTCGGTGCGGGCTTTAGGAGTATGCGCATCTAGCCTGGCCCCGGCTGAGGAGCTTTATCTTTTTCAAGCTGAGCGCAAAAGAGGCGATCTTCTGGCGGCAATAGATAAGATCAATCAGCGCCAGGGGGAATGGTCGATCTACCCGGCCGCGATAAGCCGGGTAAAAAAATAGAGTGTTGTAAAAAAATTCAGCAGTATAATAAACCCCATGAAGATGAAAATACTTTTTTTTGCCCGGGCAGCTGTATTTCTACTCTTTCCTCTTTCGGCAAATGCCCGGGAGCTGTCCAGCCTTCCGGAGTTTACTAAAGATGACCGGGTGTTGGTCCTGGCGCCTCATCCTGACGACGAAACCTTGGGCGCCGGCGGAGCGATCCAGCGGGCTATAGCTGCCGGAGCCAGGGTCCAGGTGGCCTGTTATACTAACGGCGACCATAACCAGCTGGCTTTTATCGTCTATGAAAAACGTTTGACCTTCAGGACCGGAGAATTCCTCTATATGGGAGAGCTGCGGCGGAGCGAGACTGTCAAGGCCATGACTTCATTAGGGCTGGACCGCCAGGATCTCATCTTTTTGGGCTATCCGGATTTCGGGACCATGGCTATTCTTACTCAGTTTTGGCAGACCCAAAGATCTTACCGGAGCTTGATGACCAGAATTTCCAAAGTTGCTTACCCGCAAGCTTTGTCTCCGGGATCGCCGTATGTCGGGGAAAGCATTCTCAAAGACTTAAAAACCGTGATCGCTGATTTCCAGCCCACTAAAATTTTTGTTTCTCACCCCGCGGACACTAACCGCGATCACCAGTCTTTATACCTGTTTACTTGGATCTCTTTATGGGATCTCGAGGATAAGATCGCTAAACCGGCTGTTTATCCCTATCTCATCCACGTGGTCGGCTGGCCCAAGCCCCGCGGGCATCACCTGGACCTGGCTTTAAAGCCGCCGGAGAGGCTGGGCGAGATCTCCTGGATGACTTTAGCCCTCAGCCGGGAGGAAGTCAAGACCAAGCAGAAGCTGGTGGATTTTTATCAAACCGAGATCGCCTACAATCCTCCTTACCTTTACAGCTATGTGCGCAAGAACGAGCTTTTCGGTGATTTTCCGGCGATCCCGCTCAAAGATGACAGGTCCGGAAAGATCGCCTGGCATAATGTGGGTTTGTTTTTAGATCTGCCGGTGGAAAATAACACGGAAGGGTCCGAAAAACAGCAGGGGGCTTTATCGGGACTCGCCTATGCCCTGCAGGGCAATGATCTTTTGATCCGGCTTGACCTGCGCCGCAAGCTGGATAAGAATCTGGGAAGTTCGATCTATCTTCTGGGGTATAAGAAGAATGTATCTTTTGCCGCCATGCCCAAGATCAAAGTGGAGATCGGTATTTTGGGAATGCGGATCAGGAAGAACGGCCGGCTGATCTCGGCCTCCGGGGCTAAGCTTGGTTTTGTCGGCCGGTCTTTG
>JBFZAG010000148.1:0-10370 GCA_041309145.1 Candidatus Omnitrophota bacterium
TGACGCCCAGGAAGTCACCCAGGACGTTTTTATGAAAATTTTACATAATCTCAAAGGCTTTCAATTCCGCTCGGCATTTAAGACCTGGGTGTACCGGATCACGGTCAATGCCGCCATCAACCATTACCGCAAGTCCAGCCGGGAAGAAAAAGACAAAGCGGATTACCAGGGCATTATCGAAACAATCCCCGGATCCGGCTCAGCCGCGGATAAAGCTGTTCAAAACGATAATGAAACCAGGCTTAAAGCCTTGTTGGAGCTGTTAAGCCCGCAGCACCGGGCGTGTCTGGTGCTCCGGGAGATCGAGGGATTGAGCTATCAGGAGATCGCCGCGAGCCTTAAGATCCCGGTTAATACTGTGCGCTCCCGCTTAAAACGGGCGCGCCAGGCGCTGTTGGAGCAGGCGGGAAAGGACCAGGTGCAAGATGAATTGTAAAGATATCAGAGAATTACTTAAGTCCGATTATCTGGACAACGAAGCCGGGTTGAGGCAGGAACAGGACGTGAAAGAGCATTTAGATCGTTGCCCGGAATGCCGCGCTGTGGAAAAAAAATTGCGCTCTCAGCGTCTGCTTTTTGAGAATGCCGGGCGCTTCCAGCCGCCCGAACAGGTTTGGCGGAATATCCGTGAGGCCATTGTTAACGAGCGGATGAAGGAAGAAGATCCCGTCAGGCCGACTTTGATCGAGCGTTTAAGAGGCCTGATCTGGTCGCAGCGGCCGGTATTTGCCGTGGTCCGGGTTATGGCCATGATGATATTTGCCGTGGTTCTGGCCGGAGGTATTCTCAGGAGACAGCAGTTGATCAACCAGGAAATAAATAGCGACATAATATCGGCTTATAGTTTTAGTTCCGACAACGGGGAGCTGGCCCGGGATATGGGCACGAGTATCGAAGAATATTTTCTTTAGGGAACTTTTTTGGGTTTCAAAGCGTCTAACTTTGTAGAAGGAGGGAGAAAAGATGAAAAAAATAAAAGTAGCGGCGGTCAGTCTGGCTGTAGTTTTTCTGGCGGCAAGCGCTGCCTGCGCCCAGGGGCAGGGAAGATCTCATCCGGGCTGGAAGGAAAGAAAAGGCGAAATTTTTAAAGAGCTGAATCTGTCCTCCGAGCAAAAGAATAAACTGGAGGAGAACCGTAAAGCTCAAGGCGAAGAGTCAGCCAGACTGCGCTCGGCGATCAAAGGCAAATACGCTCAATTGCAGCAGGAACTGAATAAACAGTCTGTGACCAGGGCAGCGGTTGAGCCGCTGGTCCAAGAGCTCAAATCTCTGGACGCGCAGTTAGTCGATAACCGGATAAACGGGATATTCGCGGTAAAAACTATTTTGACTGCGGAACAATTCGCCAAGTTCAACCAGCTGATGGAAAAACAGAGAGAAAACAGAAGAGGGAAAGATCGCTGGAAAGATTCCCGGGAAAAGCCGAAAGCTCAGACTCCGGAAATGTAATAAGGCCGAAACTCGGGGAGTTGAGTAAAAGGGGGAGAGGGAAGTCTCCCCCTTTCTTATTAGTCCTAAAGTCGGGAGTTTTTAGCCGGAAGCCGCTGAAACGGTTATGCCCCGCGGATGATTTGTCTTGACAAAAAAGATAAGAAGATGTATGCTTATCATACAAATCATACTTATCTGACAAATAGGATAGTTTTCAGAAAAGGGGCCGGTATGCAGGAGCAGACTAAAAGCGAGGTTTTAGGATCGACCGTCATGGGGGAGCGGGGGCAGGTGGTCATACCCGCGGATGTCCGGAAGATGTTCGGGGTAAAACCCGGGGACAGGCTTATTGTCGTGGCCTATCCCGGAAAGAAAATCGGGTTGATCCCCGCTTCTAACTTTAATAAGTTCTTGGACCGGATCACTTAAATGGCGGGTAAGTGCGATCTCAAGTTTCTAAAAAAAGGCGAAGCGTGCATAAACTATTGACTTCCCTTATAATTATATCTTTTTTTTTGATCTCCTGGGCCAGGGCTGAAGAAACCGAGCCCCTGACCTGGATCGAGTGCGTGATAATCGCCCAAAAGATCCATCCGCAGATACTTTCCGCGCAGGAAAAGCTTAACCAGGCCATGGCCGACAAGATTGTTTCTAAAAGCGGGATTTTTCCCCAGATCACGGCAGCGGAAAGTTCTTCGGTCTCCAAGCTCGAGAACGCCAAATCATCCAAAACCCATTCTCTTTCTCTTTCGGCAAGACAATTGTTGTTTGACGGGAAAAAAACCGGATCCGAAGTTAAAGCCGCTCTGGAAAATATAAAATCCGCTCAATACAACCTGGATGTGGTTTCTTCCGACGTCCGCTTGAATTTACGTGCGGCTTTTGTCCGGCTATTACGGGCGCAGGAAGCTCTCGGCTTGGCCGAAGAGATCGAGGTTTTGCGCCAGCAGAACATGGAGTTGGTCAGCCTTCGTTACCAGGCCGGCCGGGAACATATCGGGTCTTTGTTGACCACAAAAGCCAATCTGGCCCAGGCGCTGTTCGAGACCTCCCAGGCCAGGCGCCAGTTGGAATTAGCTCAGGTTAGCCTGAATCAAGAGTTGGGCGAGGGCAAATATAAGCCGGTAAAGGTCAAGGGAGGATTTAGCCTGAGCGAAGAACCTGAGCCCAAACCGGACATGCTGAAGCTGGCCGAAGAAAACAGTTTTTTGAAACAGCTGGTCTCCAGAAAAGAAGCGGCGCGCTGGGGCATTGACAGCGCCAAGGCGCAGAATTATCCCCAGGTTTACGCGGACGGCTCAATGGGCAAAAGCGACGAGAAATTCCTGCCGGAGAAAGACCGTTGGAGCGCCGGAATAAGTTTGTCCTGGCCTTTGTTCGAGGCGGGAGCGCGAAAAGCCCAGGTGGACAGGTCCCGATCAATATTTAAACAGAGCGAGCAGGACCTAAGAAGCGGAAAAGACGAAGTGATCTTTACCCTGGAACATGCCTGGGCTGATTTTATGGATGCCCGGGAGAATGTCGGGGTTCAAAATAAATTCCTCGACGCGACCGTGGAGCGCTCCAAGATAGCCCAGGCCCAGTATTCCAACGGCCTGATCACATTTAACGACTGGACGATCATCGAAGACAGCCTGGTCAACGCCAAGAAGTCTTATCTTAACGCGCAGGCAAGCGCCCTGACCGCGGAAGCGAGCTGGGTCCAGGCCAAAGGAGGCAAGATAGATTATGAAGAATAAGATATTTGTTATTGTCGCGATCGCGGTCCTGGCCGCTGCCGGATGGTTGGGGTTCAAGTATATTTCCAAGACCAAGAATGCCGCTAAGTCCGTGGTCAAAGAGGTCAAGCCGGTTTACGGCAATATCCGTAACCTGATCACCGCGACCGGGACCGTTGAGCCGCAGAACCGGCTGGAGATCAAGCCGGCGATCAGCGGCCGCATTGAGGCTATCCTGGTCAGGGAAGGGGATACGGTCAAAAAAGGCCAGACCCTGGCGATGATGAGCTCCGAGGACCGGGCAGCGCTTCTGGACGCAGCTGCTTTGCAGGATGAGAAAAGCCTGAAATACTGGAGCGAGGTTTATAAACAGGTTCCGCTTACCGCGCCGATCGATGGAGAAGTGATCGTTCGGGCGGTTGAGCCGGGTCAGTCGGTGACTACCGCCAGCGCAATTCTGGTTTTATCCGACCGCTTGATCATTAACGCCCAGGTGGATGAGACAGATATAGGCAAGGTCAAGATCGGGCAAGCCGTGATCATTACCCTGGACGCTTATCCGTCTGTTGAGATCAAAGGAACCGTGGATCATATCGCCTATGAATCTAAACTGGTCAATAACGTCACGATATACGAGGTGGATATCCTGCCCGAGAAAGTGCCGGAATTTTTCCGCTCCGGGATGTCCGCCAACGTATCGATCGTAGAGAAAAACAGAGATAATGTCCTGCTGGTGCCTAATGACGCTTTGATCAAGGAAAAACAAGAGACCTTTGTCCGCCTGGCCGGGAATTCCGGCAGCGCCCCGGAGCTGCGGAAGGTTTCGTTGGGGATGTCGGACGATATGCATACCGAGATCGTTTCGGGATTGGACCCGAATGATACTGTAATAGCGGAGTCCAGGTCATTCAAGCTTTCAGAGGACAAAATCGGGAAGAATCCGTTCATGCCGGCGAGAAGGCGTTAAAATCCGCGATGATCAAACTTCAAAAGTTAAATAAGATATATAAAACCGGAAAGTTCCAGTATCAGGCCTTAAGGGACGTGTCTCTGGAGATCAAAGACGGCGAATTCATCGCGATCATGGGGCCGTCAGGCTCAGGCAAATCCACGCTTTTACATCTTTTAGGTTTTTTGGATCGACCGGATTCCGGTTCATACACTATTTATGATAAAGAAGTAACCCGCTTGTCCGACGACGAGTTGGCGCTTTTGCGCAACCACCTGGCCGGTTTTGTCTTTCAGCAATTCCATTTACTGCCCAGGATGACCGCGTTAGAGAACGCCCAACTGCCTTTGATCTACGGCGGCAAGCGCCAGCAAAGCCTGCTTGCCGCGCAGAAGATCGCTGACGTGGGGTTGGCTCCGCGCTCAGCTCACCGGCCCAACGAAATGTCCGGCGGCGAGCAACAGCGGGTAGCCATCGCCCGGGCTCTGGTCAATGACCCGCCGATCATTTTCGCTGACGAGCCTACAGGTAACCTGGATACTAAAAGCGAAGCTGAGATCATGGCCATCCTGGAAGGCTTGAACCGCAAAGGCAAGACCGTTATCATGGTCACCCACGAGCAGGAGATCGCCCAGCGGGCCCGCAGGATCATCTTGATGCGTGACGGCAAGATCGTTTCGGATACGCGCAAGAACCCGGAACCGGTAAAGAAAGGTCAATCCTGCAAGACTATTGCCTGCGAAGCCATACTTTCCCAGAAACATTCCGCTTTAAAGACCATTGAGTTCGTCGATCATCTGCGCCAGGCTTTCCAGGCGATATTGACCCATAAGATGCGCGCTCTTTTATCCATGCTGGGGATCCTGATCGGCGTGGCTGCGGTAATCGCCATGCTTGCTCTGGGCCAGGGGGCTAAAGAGTCTATTCAGAAGAGTCTTTCTTCCCTGGGCTCAAATCTTTTAGTGCTCCGCCCCGGCTCGAGAAATGTTCATGGCGTGGCTTTGCAGGCCGGACAAGTGACCAGGTTTACCATGCTTGACGCTCAAGATATCGCTAAAATCGACTCAGTATCAGGCGTTTCAGCCTGGGTCAGGGGCAGAGCCAGGATAGCCTACGGGAACAAGAACTGGGATACTCAGCTGGAAGGCCAGTCAGTGGCTTACGCGTCCATGCGCGCCCAGATGCCGGTCGCAGGAAGGTTTTTTACCGAGGAAGAAATGAGGATGCGCCAGCGTATCGCGGTGATCGGCCAGACTATAGTGAAAGAGGTTTTCAACGGCGAAAACCCGGTGGGAGCGACTATCAAGCTCAACCGCCTGAGTTTTAAAGTAATTGGGGTCCTTCCTTCTAAAGGTTCGGACCCTTTTCGTGACCAGGATGATATAGTGGTCATCCCCGTTACAACAGCGATGTACCGGGTGCTGGGCAAGGAATATGTCGACGGCATTGATGTCCAGGCTAATGATACCGCAGTTATGAAAACCGCCGCGGATGCTTTAAAAGAATTGATCATTAAACGCCACAAATTGATCACCTCAGCAGAAAAGGATTCTTTCCAGGTCCGGGATATGACCGAGATCCAGCAGACCATGCAACAGACTACCCGGACCATGTCTTTATTATTGGGAGCGATCGCCGCGATCTCGCTTTTAGTCGGCGGGATCGGGATCATGAATATCATGCTGGTTTCGGTGACTGAGCGCACCCGGGAGATCGGATTGCGCAAAGCTATCGGAGCCCGGGCCAGCGATATCATGATGCAATTCCTGGTCGAGTCAGTGGTGATGACATTTACCGGAGGGCTGCTGGGTGTCTGTCTGGGGGCGGGGGTGGCGGTATTATTATCCGCGTTCGCCGGATGGGCGACCCGGGTATCGATCTCTTCAGTAGTGCTGGCAACAGTTTTTTCTGTCGGGGTGGGGATCGGATTCGGGATGTGGCCGGCCCGCCAGGCTTCGCGGCTCAACCCGATCGAAGCTCTGCGTTACGAATGAACCGGCCGGATAAAAGCGGCAAATTTTAAGTGCTCTGCTAAGGCTTTACAAAAAGTAAAGAACGCAGTAGAATATCCCGGTGAGTTTTGCGATGTCTAAAAAAATAATATTTTTCATTTTGGCGGTGTTTCCGCTATTTTTAGGAGGTCAAATGAAAGAAGGGAGAACCCCCGGAAAGATTTCTATTTTTAACGCGGCTACCGGGCAGGTCGAGCAGGTGGAAAAAATCGAGAGGACCGATGACGAGTGGAAGAAGATCCTCGAGCCGGAACAGTTCCGGGTGACCAGGCAAAAAGGCACAGAGATTCCGGTTCAAGGCAAATGCGATCTGCCTAAAGAGAAAGGGGTTTATCAATGCGTTGGTTGCGGGATCGATCTTTTTAACGTGGCCACCAAATTCGACTCCGGAACCGGCTGGCCGAGTTTTTGGGATCCGGTTTCTGATTTGAATATCCGGTTTGAAGAAGACCGCAGTTTAGGGACGAAAAGGACCGAAGTGCTTTGCAGCCGATGCGGAGCTCATCTGGGCCATGTTTTCGATGACGGCCCTGAGCCGACCGGCAAGCGTTATTGCATTAACGGGGTGGCTTTAAAGTTCGTTGAACTGCCTCCGGTTGATAGCTCCGGGAAGGAGAAAGCGGTTTTTGCTGCCGGGTGTTTCTGGGGAGTAGAAGAATCTTTCCGCACTCTTAAGGGAGTGGCGACTACTAAAGTCGGCTATACCGGAGGAACGCTGAAAAGACCGACTTATGAAGATGTTTGCACGGATAAAACCGGCCACGCCGAAGCCGTGGAAGTGGTTTTTGACCCTAAGATCATAAGCTATTCGGGATTGCTGGATGTATTCTGGAAGATCCATGATCCCACCCAAAAGAACCGCCAGGGTCCGGATATCGGCACCCAGTACCGGAGCGCGATCTTCTATCTTTCTCCGGAGCAGAAGAAAGCCGCCCTGGAATCGAAAGACGAGCTGGAGAAATCCGGAAAGTTCAAGAAAGAGATCGCCACCGAGATCATCCCGGCCCGGGAGTTCTACGAGGCCGAGTTCTACCACCAGAAATATTTAAAAAAACGGGGAATGCCCGGCCGCAGTTCAAAATAAAGAACATGGGGTTTCTTGTCAGGCTTAAAAACGAGGCCATCGAGTGGTGCCAGGCAAAGAGCTGGCTTATTCGTTTGCCGTTCCTGCTTTGGTTTTCCTATGTGCTTATCAGGCATTTGAGCGATCCCGTGTACTCGAGCATCCTGGGAGGCTTGAATCTGGGCATCCACGAGCTGGGCCATGTTATCTTCGGTTTTACGGGCCAGTTTCTCGGGGTTGCCGGAGGGACTATTTTCCAGCTGTTTGTTCCGCTGTTCGCGGTCTGGAATTTCTACCGGCAGAATGATTTTTTCTCCATAGCTCTTTCCTTTGGCTGGCTATCCACAAACTTATTCAGCGTGGCTACTTATGCCGCTGACGCCAGAAAACTGGAACTTCCCCTGGTAAGTCCTTTTGGCGGGGACAGCGTGGTCCATGACTGGGAGTATATGCTTTCGGCTATGAATATCCTGGAATACGACGTTCTGGTCGGATGGATATTCCGGGTCCTGGCCATGATCTCGATGCTGGTTTGTTTTACTGCCGGAGGCTGGCTCTTATGGCAGATGTTTATTTCCCGCTCCAGAGATTCTTCCCTGAAAAATTAGCCGTTTGCTTGGGATCGATCCGGTGATATAATAAAAATCCAAGGAGCGATCGGTAATGATCAACAGATTAAGAATGAAGTTCGATTATTTCGTAGGTTTTGTCGCTTTTTTCGCTTTTGCCCTGCTCTTATTGGAAAATTCCGCCTACCTTAAGCCTTATTCCTATATTATCGGCGAGATAAACCTGATCATCGGCCTGATATTTATCCTGGACATACTCCTGCGTTTCTTCTCCAGCAGCAATAAGAAAAAATATTTATGGCATAACTGCTTTGACCTGATCGTTTTCATTCCTTTTATCCAGCTGATCCGGGGGATAGATAATACGCCTTTTTTTGTCATTATCCGGCAGGCGGTCATTATCGTCATGCTTCTTTCGCGGATCAGGAAAACCACAAAGCTGATCAATCTGCTCGGCCTCAAACCGGCCCAGATGATGATCGCTACATTCGGCATGGCTATTGGAATTGGAACAGTACTTTTGATGCTGCCCGCGGCTACTATGACCGGGATCAAGACATCTTTAATTGACGCCCTTTTTACCGCTACCTCTGCTACCTGCGTTACCGGGCTTACCGTTGTGGATACCGGAACTTATTTCAGCGTTTTCGGGCAGATGGTGATCCTGGCGCTTATCCAGGTCGGGGGATTAGGAATAATGACTTTTTCGGTTTCTCTGGCGCTGATCCTGGGCAAGCGGATGAACATGAAACAGGAAGCGATGATGACCGGCGTTCTGGAACAGTCCGCGCTTTCCCAGGTCAAGAACCTGGTGATGTATATTTTCAAGATGACATTCATCTTTGAGTTATTCGGGGCAATATTATTATTTCTGGCCTGGGTGGGTAAAACCGGGGGGGTGTTCAAGACCCTGTATCATGCTGTTTTTCATTCCGTTTCCGCTTTTTGTAACGCCGGTTTTTCCACTTTTACCGATAATCTTACGGGGTTTCGCGATGATATAAGCACTAATGCGGTGATCTGTGTTTTGATCATTATCGGCGGCCTGGGCTTTATGGTCATCAGGGACTTGCAGGAAAATTTTCGCAACCGGCTCACTTTTTCCATTAAAAGAAAATTGCAGCTTAAGGTCCAGACCAAGATCGTGCTTTGGACCTCAGCTATATTGATCATTCTGGGAGCGGCGGTTTTTTATTTTCTGGAAAAAAACGCTTTATTCTCCGGGCTCAGTTCTAAAAGCCGGATCCTGGCGTCATTGTTCCAGTCGGTCACAGCCCGGACCGCGGGATTCAACAGCTGCGATATAGGCCGGCTTTCTTTGGCTTCGCTTTTGGTGACGATGGGGTTAATGTTTATCGGAGGCTCCCCGGGATCTACCGCCGGAGGCGTCAAAACCACGACTTTTTCCATTCTTTGGGCCAGCCTTGCCGGAGAGTTCAAGTCCAAGAAGACAGTGGAGATGTTCAAGCGGACCATCCCGGAGGATGTGATCAGGAAAGCCGGGATCATGTTTTTCTCCTCGGTTATTCTGGTATTTCTGGTTCTGGCGGGGCTATTGTTTACGGAAAAAAAGATATTTGCGGATACTCTGTTTGAAACGATCAGCGCTTTCGGCACGGTCGGCCTGTCTACCGGCCTGACCACGGCGCTTTCTTTAAAAGGCAAATTACTGATCGCGGTTTTGATGTTCATCGGAAGGCTTGGCCCTCTTACCGTGGGGTATGCTTTTTTGAAGCTTCGTCCCGGCCCCAAGTACGAGTATGCCGCGGAGAGCGTGGCCGTAGGCTGAAAAACTAAAAGGAGAAAATATTATGCGCCAGGTAGCTGTAATTGGTCTGGGAAAGTTCGGCAGCACGGTCGCCAGGGAGCTTACGGAAAGAGGAGCTCAGGTCATCGCCCTGGACGAGAATAAAGAGCGGGTGGAAAGCATCAAAGAATCAGTCACCTATGCCGCGGTGGTGAATTCCACGGATGAAAGCGCCTTGCGCGCGGTCGGTATCCAGAATGTGGACATCGCCGTGGTCTGCGTAGGCGAGGATGTGGAGGCTAACCTGTTGACTACGCTTTTACTAAAAAAAATGGGGGTCAATAAGATCTGGGCCAGGGCGATCAGCCCTTTGCAGCAGGAGATCTTAAAGACCCTGGAAGTCGATAATATAATCAATCTTGAAGAAGAGATGGGCGTTCTGGTAGCTAACAGCCTGATCTCGCGGAGCATCTCCAAATGCATCCCGATCACCCCCGGCCACAGCATCGCCGAATTAAAGGTGCCCAAGAGCTTTATAAGTAAGAATATCAGAGAGCTCAGGCTCCGGGAGAGCTTCAAGTTGAATATCGTGGCGATCAAGAAAAAGAAGCCGCAGATAAACAGCCTCGGAGAAAGAATCTTCGAGGATTATATGGAACACGTCCCTGCGCCGGACGACCCTTTGGTGGAAACAGATATCCTGATGGTCATCGGCAAGGATGAGGATATCGAAAAGTTTTCCCGGCAATCTTAAAAAACCATGGAAAAGAAAAATAATAATCTTAAAATGATCTGGACGGTAATCTTTGTCTCCCTGGTTGCGGGGCTGGTCGCGGCTTCCCGGGCCAAAAGCTTTACCCCCGCCCAGAGTTATCTTTTTT
>JBFZAG010000149.1:0-15830 GCA_041309145.1 Candidatus Omnitrophota bacterium
GGGCGTTCCCTTCAGCAGCTATCGCCGATTCAAGCAGTTCAGGCCAATATCGCTTTAGTTTTCTTACGTGAAAACTGGTCATTAGCATCAAGAGGCTGCCGTATACCGGATTTATCTGAGCTCCCGCCGCCTTTCCCATTCTGATCAAATCATAGCCGAATACCTTCAGATCCTGCTCATTATCGATAAGGCCTTTTATTCTGGTCAAGCCTTCCTCAAACAAAGGCGTGACAATATCTCCCGCCTGGCGCGCCAACTCAAGCAGCGCCGGTTCATACAGATCGAACTGCTCTCTGGTAAATGTGTTTGCCAGGGACAATTTAAGGGTGGCGATAATCTGTAACGGTCCCAGGCCTTCTTGCTTCCATGTGTCCACTTTCCCGGATAATCTCTGGGCGTCTTCAACGGCAACAGGCTTTTTGTTAAGAGGACCAATAACCGAGGATATCCCGGGTGAATCCACCCCCGCGCTTTGCAATGCCTTTGCCAAACCGATAAGCCGCTTTGCCGATATAAGGTATTCCTCAGTCGGAATAGGATATGTATAGCTGTAACTGCCATTCAGTCCATAATGCTTAGCCTGGGAAGCGAATGCTTCCCGTAAAACCTCTTCAGCTTTTGCGCGCACCTGAGCTTCCGGGTCATCCAGGAGAACCATCAGAAAACCCAGGGAGTCATCCTTTATTTCACTGATCAGCGGCACATAATAACACGCCTGGGCGCGCACCAGGGGATCAAGATGGCGCAGGAATTCCAGGAAAGGCTTTTTCAGGAAAGGCGCCGGCCGCGATTCGGTATCTGCTTCATTCCTGGACATGGCATACAGGGTCCAGAACATTTTTTTGCGCACGACTTCCGGATTATTGCGGTCCAGGGCTTCGGCAATAACCGCCTCAGCCGCCCCCTCGCCCAGCCCAGCCAGCCCCTTCGATGCACTGTAGGCAACGAGGTCATGCTCGTCTTTTTTAAGACCGGAAATCACTAAATCCACCAGGGTCTTAATTACCCGCGGATCACCTTTGCCGAATTCAGCCAGGACGAGAATGGTCAGGTCACGCCAGGAGTAAACCTCGTTCTCGTCCCCGGCAATAGGAAGCAGGTCTTCTATAGCCTTGGCCCTATCTATAGAAGCTATGCCGCGCGCGATATGGTAAAGTTTCGAATATGAGTTTCCTTCTTTAATGACACTGCGCATCAACTCTAATGCAGGCGCGCCCATCTTTCTCAAGGCCTCCAGTTCGGCCTCCCGGAGGTCTCCGCTTGCGGCTGGAAAATCATCGAGGATGCTTTTTGCTGCCCGCAGGCTCTTGATCTCCGCCAGTTTTTTAACAGCTTTGATCGCGTCCGCATCGTAATCGCCTACCGTAAACTGACTGTGGCGGGTTTGCTTGAATTGCCGTTCATACCAGGCGAACTTCGCCCGGTCCCGCAGGGTCTCTTTCTTGAAACCGAACTGTTCTCCGGCGTTCTCGTCTTCCGGCTGCAGCTCGCCGCCGTCACGCAATCCCTCCCCTTGTTCATCGATCCGCTTCGACAGTACTTCGCGATTATAGCTTTGTAATTCCCACAGGAAGCTTATTTCAATGGCATCAGCCCACTTTTCATACGGCTCGGGTTGAGCGAGGATAGCGTCCATCTCCCCGGCCTTTTTCCCGATATACTCCTTGAATTTTCCGGCCCTGGCGGGATCAAGCAGTTCAAGGGATTCCTGGACCAGGCTGGCGATCTTGAGCCAGTTCTTTTGTTTAAAAAATTCCACGTAGCGGTCTCCCGGGATGCCTTGCTTACACAACTCATCTATCTGTCCTGCGGAAAAGTCCCGCCGTTTTTCGAATACCAGGTACACGGCGCCGTCTTCAGACGTGGCTGTTTTGCGCACCAGCTCGAATCCCGCTGCCGTTGCCAGGTCAAAAAACGGAACATACCTCCTGTTCGGATCTTCCCTGGCCTCCTTGAAGCCTGCCAGGAACCAATCGCTGTACCAGCGTTGTTCGCCTCTTTTAAACACCACCGCATCCAAATCTACGGCATTGATGTCCGATATCTGCATGACCAGCCTGCCGTTGTCAACAAGCAGGCGGTTAGCGGATTCCAGGAGCGAAAGCGGATTGAGGTACCGGTGCGTTGAGGCGATAACGATGTTGTCGAATGTCCCGAACATTTCCCCCAATCTCTGCCGCTCTATATCAAAATCGCCCGGCAGGAAAATAAGGCGGCTGACCGCGGCGGCAATTGCCTGAGAGGAATACGGGCGAGCGCTGGTAAGGTATTCCATGCCCGGGTCGATGAAATGCCGGTACGGCTCAAGCATCTGAAATTTAAAGAAGTATTCAGAGCCTTTCTTGATCAAAGGCTTTTCGTCGTAGATTTTAACTCCGGTCTCCAGCTGAGCTACCCGTGCTCTCTTCTGCCGCGCCTTAGCGACCTGTTTAGTAGAAAGGTCCAGGCCGACAGTGCGATGGCCTTCCAGCGCCAGGAGCAGATCAAGGTCACCGGCGCCGCTGCCGATATCCAGCACGCTTCCTTTGCGCAATAAGGGAACTATTCCGTTGATGTCGAACAGGGGAAATTCCACGGCCATGGTGTACTCGATGTCGCCTCGGCCATAACCTTTCCAGGCGGACTTTTCAATGACCTCGGGAATCCCCCAGGAGGAGTCTTCTTGCGCTTCAGGGGCCACCGGCGTTGAGACTTTTTTCTCTTCCGCGGGCGGTATCTGTCCCTCCGCGGGCATTCGTTGCCTGAATATCCCCTTCAACCGCTCAACGATCCCGCCGTCAGCCTGCGCGCCGCCGTCTTTTTTCTGTTCAATAGCGCTGACAATAAGATTAATATGATCCCTTTCCCTGGCATTAAGAAGACTCTCGAACCTTGCGATATTGGCATCATCCAACTGGCAAAGGGAAATAAAACGGCTCGACGATATGGCGTTAGAGGTATTCTTCGCGAGATTTTCGATAAAACGCAGGATCTTTTCATCGTGTGTCCCCACAATATCTTTCTCACGCGGAACAGGAGCGGCAAATACGGCATAAGAAATGTCCAGTTTGGACAGTTTAGAATTGCGCACCTCAATACGGCGTCTCTTTTCGCCCAAAACCCAGTGAGTATCGACATACATGATAGGCTTTGACTGTGCCATCTCTTCCAGCTTTGTGAACACGCGCTCCGCAGTCGAAACGTGCGCTTCTTTATATAAATAAACGTTCTCTGTCAGGCTTAATGTGTTGATCTTCAGGGGTTTATCCGGAAAAACTTTCTTCCAGGCGGCCCCGATGAGTTTATAGGTGACCAGAGCGCTCCCCCCAGACATCACCACCGCATCAAAACCTCTTTTCTCGATCTCTTTGACCATCTCGATCGCGACTTCGGCAAGCCGGGGAGCAGCCTCTTCTATAGATATATCGCTGATCTCTTGACCTTCATTTGACAGCGCATCGCCGGCTGTCTTGCCCACAGCCTGGCCTTCACCGCCGTCAAACTTTGCCTCATTGCCGTCACGCGCGGAAGAAACAGGGGCGCCAGGAGAGGAAACCTTGACTGAAGGATGATCCTCGGGCCGTGACGCCCCCATTCCTGTGTTTTCTATATTGTATTGATTACCCGGGCCGATCTTCACTTCAACGGCCAGGGTGTTTTGAGGAAAGATCTTTATGGCAGGATCGCCCACTACGGCGGTCATATGACCAGCGGATATCAATCCCGCGGCCTCAAACTTGATCCCGCCGCTGAAATATTGCCTTATTGTAGGACCATACGGGGTCTGGGCGTTTTCCCGGATATTGTATTCTCCGTTTTGAAATGATTTGCGATACGACTGGTAATAATCGTCTTTTGACCAGGGAGTTTTAGAGGTAAGCCCGCTTAAGTCTTTACTGTCAACTTGCGACATGTGACTTGTGACATGTGACTTGCTTTTAAACCACTGGGCCAGGATCAGCGAGTAATATACCTGGCGCAGGCCGGCGTAGCGCTGGGAAATATTCACATCCCTGGTCAGTTTCGGCAGGACCAACTCCCGGATAAGCTGGGAGGAATATTCGTTAAGGATCTTGAGCCGTTCATCAGCGAAGGCGGTTTTGGAAGAGGTTTTCAGGTAATCCGCTTCCAGCATGACTTTCAGGGTGGCTTTGTAGATGTAGGCGTTATTTTCGGTTTGCCGAAGGATTATTTCGTTGGGCACGATCCACGGGCGGGTCAGGGTAGGGATGCTGATATTTTCAGAGCCGAACAATTCCTCGGCTTTCTGATAAAGCTTATTCCAGTATTGCCGGCCTTCCGCGCTGTTAGGCGAAGTGTATTTGGCGGTATCTTTTTTGAGCTGGACGTCAGCCTCGAGCATTATCCTGCCCATATCGGTTTTGGCCAGATGGTCATCGATAATATTATCAAGGGAATCCGGCCGGAGATTTACCCAGAAACTTTCATTGGGCAGGCTCAAGCCTACAAAAAAATATTGGAGCAGGCTGTGGGTCGAAGCTTTCAGATCCTGGGGGTCAGGGTTTTTTAGATCGCCTTTATCCAGGAGGATGCGGAAGTTATTCTCCCCTGCTTCCAGAGAGACCGAGCGCAAATGGATCGGCCGGAATTTATCAGCTGCCATAAAGCCGGTTATCGCGGAAGGCAAAACCAATGGCCCCACGACCTGGCTGAATCCGGCCTGCTCGAAGAGAAGGCAGAATATGATGATTAAAGTAATGATCCGTTTGATCATGGTCATATTGTTTGTTAAAGTTCTTAATTAGGGAAAATAAAAAAGCCACGTCGACTCAATGAGTTACCCATCGAGCTCCGTGGCAATTTGAACTATTTTAGCAGTTAGAAAATCACCCTTCAGTCTTAAAAAGTATAGCCTATAAAAGGGCAAATTTCAAGTCAACGCGGGTTGTTGTTTATGCTCCCTTGCTCCTAAAATAAAGTCATTTGCCGCCGCCGGTGGGCAGGATGGTCAGAGTTTCCCGCTCGTCGAGGATGGTTTCAACCTGCCGGGGCCGGAACTGGGTGCAGGTGTTCTTGTGGCATGGGATGTGCCTCTTTCTAGTTCTGAGCGACCTTGTCCAGGACAAAAAATAATGGGGACGCTTCTATTTATTTAACCGAATCCAACCTACGAGGTTGTACAAAGTACAACCTCGTAGGTTGTTTAGGTTAAATAGAAGCGTCCCCATTATTTGAATAAGAGTTTCAGGCGACGATCAGGGCTACGATCTCTTTTAGCTGGTCAGGAGTGGCTATAGCCCTTTCTTCTTCAAGTTTTAGCAGGTTAACCACGTAGGCAATGACTTCCTGCTTTAAACCCGCGGCTTCTTCCTGGGCCTGACAGCAGGAAACAAACTGCTTCATTTGCTCGTAAGGCAGTTGGGCGTTCTGCGCTGCGTGCTGGATATCTTTCCACTGATCATCCAGCTCTTTAAGACTGACCTTAGGCATAACCGCCGAAGCTCCCGGAACAACACCAATTAAAGGAACATTAACCGGCATAGCCCGGAAATCGACACCGCCGGTATCGTCAGGGGCCTGGGTTGCGCCGCCGTCCTTACCCGCATTAGACTTTTTCCTGTCTGTCGCGTTCGTAATCTTTTTGTTCCAGGTTTCATACGGAAGAGTCCCTTCCTGGTTGGCGATTCCGACCAGCGCACTGTAACTATTGACCAGCCCCTCTGATCGCAGCTCCGGCAAAGCTTGCTTTAATCCATCGTATCTTTCGAGTATCTCCGCTATTCGTTTATAGCGTTGTTTTCTCGCTGTCTGTTTGAGCAATTCTTTTGCCGGCCACTGTTCTCCGCTTTTTTCCTCCCAGGCCTGGCGCACCTTTTCTTTTGTCCGCACCATACTGCGAAGAGCGCTATAGTTGTTTACCAATCCCTTAGCGATAGCTTCATCCGCGGCATCTTTGATCTTATTGTGCTTTTTGATGATCTCGGCTATGGCCTCTATTTTTTCTTCCTCTTCTTGGTTTCTGGCATACTTTAGAGCCTGCAGATGCTCTTTTATCTCGGGATGGTATTTGATCCGGGAATCCAAGGCTTGAGTAGTCAAGCCCAGGCTCTCCGCCGCTGCTGTCAAGGTGGGGTGGTTGTCTATCGCCTCGATGGTTTCCGCGATCACCTTATCACTGGGGCTGGGCGGCTTTTTTTCTATCTGCCCGGGCAATTCTTCTTCGGTCAGCTGTTCTCCGATCTTTTCCTCCCAGACCTTGCGCAGCTTTTCATTGGTCCGCACCAGGCTGCGCAGAGTGCTGAAGCTGTTTATCAAGCCCTTAGCCATCGCTTCGTCCGCGGCGTCACTAAGCTGATTGTTTTTTCTGATGATCTCGGCTATTGCCTCTATCCTTTCATTCTCTTTCCGGTCTCTTTCAGTTTTTAGCGCCTGCCAATGCTCATTTATCCGGGAATTGCGGTTTATCCGGTAATACAAACCCATTGTAGTCAAGCCCAGGCTGTCTGCCGCGGCTTTAAAGGTATCGTGGCTGTCCAGCGCCTCGATCGTTTCCCTGATCACCTGATCCGCGGACTTGCGCGGGCCGGGTTTACGGTGGAGATTTTTTTCGGCTTCCGCTTTTTCCTCGGCTATCTCGGGTTGTAAAATCCCTTCGAGCCTTGATTCTACGCATTGCTTAAGACCGAATTCATAATCCATGACAAAATCGAGATCGATCAGCGCGATGAATTCATGATTGGCCTTCCTGATCAGCTCATAATTCCCGGTGTGGTTTTCTTCAAGTGAATTGAGCAATTCATCAACGTCCTTTTCTCTGAGCCAGGACTGATGCAGGGCGATAGGCGCTCCATCAGGCGAAAATCGTTTCACCAGTTCCGCTGATGCCAGAATATAGGCCTCGCTTTGCTTAAAGCCTTTCTGCATCCAGTACTTTATCCTTTCCGCAAGGTATTCCGCTTGCCTGTCAAGCTCCTCTTCCAGCAAAGATTCGATTTCTGCCTGGCTGTAATATTCCGATAACCCCTCTACCTGTTCCCGGAAAAGTCGCGGGTTGTCTTTTTGCGCTGCCCTCACCACATCCGCGGCCTCTTTATCCCCGTTTAATGCGGCCCTGATCTTCTCGTCTAGCTGCTCCCGGGTCAAACCTCCGCCCTGAAAAGGAAGCCGGACATTATTCTCAGGCAAAACCCGGACCAGGTCCGCGACCAGGCCGGAAGGCAGCTGTTCATCTGCTCCGGCTATCTCCGGATCCGGGCTGAGAACAATTTTTGTTCCCGGAGTTAAAACCAATTTCATCCCGCCGCTGAAATACTGCCGGATAGAAGGGCCATGGACTGTAAAGCGGTTCTCAGCCAGGTTATATTCCCCTTTTTTAAAAGATCTCTTATAGGCGTTAAAATATTCCTTTTTATCCCAGCGCTTGGCCGAGACCAGGCCGTTAAGATCCAAGCTGTCGATCTTGCGGCAGTATTCGCCCTGCCGGCCTTGATGTTTCTCTTTGAACCATTGGGCCAGGACCAGGGAATAATACACCTGGCGCAAAGCGGCGTATTTCCGGGAAGAATTCACTTCCCGGGTAAGTTTAGGGAGAATAAGATCGCGGACTAATTGGAAAGAAAAATCATTCAGCTCTTTTAAACGCGGATCGCTGAAATTATAGGTCTTGCTGTCTTTGATGTGATCCTGTTCCAAACAGACCTTAAGGCTGGCTTTAAGAATATGGCAAGAGGAATTTGTTTCCCGGACAATGATCTCGCCGGGCACGATCCAGGGCCGGGTCAAGGTGGGAATGCTTATTTCCTGGCCGGCAAAGAGGGTTTCCGCCTTAGCATAAAGCTTGTCCCAATACTGCCTGCCCTCTTGGTTATTAGGGGAGGTAAAAACAGCCAGGTCTTTTTTCAATTGCAGGTCAGCGGCCAGCATTATCCGGCCGACATCGGTTTTCTCCAGGAAGGGGTCGATGATCTGGTCCGGGGCATCCGGCCGCAGATTGACCCAGAATGATTCGTTGGGAAGAGCCAGGCCGATCCAAAAATACTGCATCAGCTGTTTGGCCTCTTGGCTGATCTGGCCGGGATTCATTTTTTCCAGGTCGCCCTGATCCAAAAATTTGATGAAATCCTGTTGGGAAGGATCAAAGCTCAAGCTGCGCAGTTGCGCGGGCCGGAACCTGTCCTCGGCCACATACCCTCCTATATATGCCGGGATCTGGATCTGCAAAAGCGTTTGAGCGGAACCTGTTTGTTCAAAAAGCAGGCTAAAAGTCAAAGTCAAAGCTGCGATCTTATTTAATAGTTTCCGCATTCTAAGATCCTTTTTAAAACATTTAATTTAAGAGTAAAAAAAACCACGATTTCTTAACATGTTTTTCCAATGTATGTTAAGATCCGTGGCAATAGTAAAAAACTTCCCTTGTTAAGTAAAGTTTACCCTGAATTACAGCTGTTTTCAATTTCTAAACGGGGATTATTGAAAGCGTTCCCAAAACGTGGCGGTTGTAGGCATAAGATGAAAAACCGGCGAAGCGTCCCCTACCCCTAATTTCCTTTGGGACAATTTATCCCGCAGCTACTTTGTGCAGTATTTCAGAGATGAATGTCTGGTATTTGACCCCCATTTTTTTGGCTTTTTGCTTCAGCTGGGCCAGATCCCAGCTGTTGACGCGGATGTTCAGGACGGCGTCCTTTTTCTTGCGCTCAATAGCCTGCTTGATCAATTCGAATTCTTTCCTGTCTACCGGTACGAATTCCTCGGCATGATCTTCATACCACTGTTCTTCTTTAGTAAGCTTAATCTTTCTCATTTAGTCTCCTCTTTTGGTAAATCCGCTGGTATTTTCGGCTGCGGTATAAAGTCTTCAGAAATATCTCTTCCCCTTCAATAACACAGGGAGCAGCCCAAATATTACCAAGGTATTCAAAGATTAACATACGCTGATTACTTCGACCGGGGTTATCGCGAATATCCAGCAATTTGCCGGTAAATAAATCCTCAAAAGAAGCTCCCCGAATACGCTTGAGCCGGATACTTTTTACCGGATTCCAGCTAATTGTATAGACAATTGTATTACTTTTTATTGATTTGTCAAGATCTTTATTTTCCATGATCTATCTCCCCCATTCTTTAAAGCAATCCGTTTTCTTTGAAGCTGCTGAAACTGTCTTTGGTGACGATAATGTGGTCAAGGACTTCTATGCCCAAAAGCTTGCCGGATTCAACTAGCCTTTTGTTCACGGTCAGGTCTTCTTCTGAAGGATTAAGGTCGCCGGATGGATGATTGTGAGCCAGAATGACCTGGACAGCCAGGTGTTTGACTGCTGACTCGAAAACCTCCCTGGGGTGGACCAGGCTGGCGTTAATGGTGCCGACAGAGATGATCTCGCGATGGATCTGCTGGTTGCGGGAATCCAGGAAGAGGACCACAAAATGCTCTTTTTTGCTTTCCCGGATGTCTTTCAGGCTGTCAAAGACGTCTTGAGGCTTAAGCAGCTGGGAAATGATCACTTTTTTATTCTGGAAAAGGCGCTTGCCCAGCTCGATAGCGGCCAGCAGTTCGCAGGCTTTGGCCGGTCCGATTCCGGAAATCTGCAGGAATTCGTCCGGGGTTAAACAGGGAAGTTTTTCGAAAGAAAAAGCTTTAAGCAGTTTCCCGGCCACGAGAAGAACGCTCTCTCCTTTTTTGCCGGTGCCCAGGAGTACAGCCAGTAGTTCCGCCGCCGAAAGCCGGCCGGCTCCGTATTTAAGCAGCTTTTCCCGCGGCCGCTCGACGCGGGGCAGATCGCGGATGGTTAGATTTTGTCTAGTCATTTTTGCCTCCTACTACAATAGACGCAAAAAACACCAAAATCTAACAGAAAAATAATGGGGACGCTTCTATTTAACCTTGTCAACCTACGCGGTTGCCAGAATGTTGCCAGAATTGGCAACCGCGTAGGTTGGATTCGGTTAAATAAATAGAAGCGTCCCCTTTATTTTCACAACTGGGATTCGAGCTGGACCAGGAGGTCTTTGGTCTGGGAGTTGGTGGGAATGCACTTGTCTTCTTCTTCTTTAAGTTTATTCGCCAGGAAACACAGCGATTCCAGGACCTGCTGCTTTTCCATCTTAATGGCAGACAGTTTTTGATTTATGCTCTCTTCGGTTATACTATTGGTTATCTCGGTTAGATCTATGCCGCCTACGCCTTCCCGGTCTTCAACCGCGCCGCCGTCTTTATTGCCGGGCTTTATTGGCGGGATCTGCATAGCGGGTTGATTCCGATTCCGGTCTTCGAGCTCTTTCTTGAGGATCTGCTTGAACTCCAAAGGCAGCATATCTATGTCCGGCACCTGCAGGTAAGACGGATAATTCTTCTGGACATAAGAGATCCCCTCGCCGATCCCGATGCCGATGACTTTGATCCCGGCCTGGCGGGCATTCTCCAGGGCCTCCCGCACAGGCAAGCCGGTATTTCCTTCGCCGTCGGTCAAAACCAGGATGATATTCTTCTCGGCGCCGTGTTTCTTCATGTCTTCCACCGCGGCGTTCAGAGCGTCTCCGTCAGCGGTAGCCATGCCCGAGCCCATGGTCTGGGCGATCTCTCCGATCAAAGAGTCGCGTTCGGCGATAGTATTATAGTTCATTTTGACCTCTGTGACTTTCTGGCCGGTAAAGCTCTTATGCAAATAGGTGGTTTCCCCGAAACCCCGGACATTGAAATCTATATCCAGCCGCTTAAGCACGTCCATGAACACGACCGCGGAAAGGATGGCGTTATCCCCGCGGCTCCCGGACATGCTTCCGCTTTCATCGATGACCAGAGTGAATTTCGTCGAGCGTTTTGTGGGGATGCTCCGGTCCCTCCAGTATCTCTCGTCGGAGAATCCGGACAGCGCCGAAACAAAGAAACGGTCCCAGTCGATGTCTTTGCCTTTACGCAATCCGCTTAACCACCTGGGCCGGGTATCCTCTTTGATCAGATTGCCCATCTGGCCGGCCAGATTATGCACCAGCCCCTTGACCTTGTCCAGGTTGGTCTGGTATTTATTCAGGGTCTTTTTGCGCATTTCTTCGTAAGCCTTGTACCTGGAGAATTTCTCCTGATCCGATAAACGCCGGCCTTCCATTTCGCGCTCTGAGCGCTCCTTGGTGAGCCCCTTAGCCTGGTCGAAATCCTTCTGGCGCTGGCCGGCCTTGGACAGGTCATCTTTTTCATTCTTGGCGTTCTTCCAATCCTGGGAATTGCTTTTTGATCTGTCCTCCAGCTCCTTAGAGTATTTTTCGATCTCTTTTTCCAGTTCCCGCCTTAGCTCCGGAGGCAGGCTGTCCAGGTCAATAGGTTCTCCCTCGCCTTCTCCGGCTCCCGGCTGGATCTTCATCTCACCCGACTTTAACTTGTTTAACATATCCTGAGCGTGTTCTTTCAACAATTTCTTATACTCGGCCAAGATCTTATCCTGCATGATATTCACCCTCATTTTCGCGGCCCGGGAGATCTCCAGCGCGGTCGGCTCTTTATTCGTGCTGATCCGGCCGTCCTGGTCTTTGATCTTGGGGATCAAAGAAAAAACCTTGTTCAGGTCATCCTTGATCTCCGGTTTTTCCAGGGCCTGCCGGGCCTGGCCCTGAAGAATATCCGGCAAGGCGTTGCGCTTGCCGTAATAGAGGATCCCGAAGACGAATTTGATGTGTTCCGGGATATTGGCGCCCAGGTGCCCCTCTAACCACTGGGGAGAATCCATGTCTTCATAAGCTTTCTCCAGATATTTGTACGCTCCCTGGGTAAGATCCTGCAGCCAGTTCTCGATGGTCACATCCTCGGCGCTGTTAAAGAGGAGATTGGTCAATTTATCCATGAAGGGCATAAAATTGAAATACCTTGTCCCGTAACGATGCATGCCCTCGTGCATCCCGATCGCCACCAGTTTATCCTGGTCAATAGTAAGAATGTCCCGGACCGAATATACCAGGGTTTCGTTCTGCGGGTCATAGGCCCAGTTCGGACCCGGCCTGACTTTAATCCTGCCGGGCACGACAGTGATAAAGTGGGCGTGGAAATCCTGGATCTTTTTGCGCGCCGCGGCCTGTTTCTGGGGATCAACGGAGAGGTCCTGGATCAGCTTTTCGATGTCCGCGGGAGATAATTCTTCCTGCCGGCCCTGGTTGGCCGGATCTTCATTTTCAACCTCTGAATAAAGCAGCGACTGAACAGTATTACTATTCGTTGAGACTGTTATTTTGGTATTTTTTAAAGCTGCTGTTTTCGATCCTCGCTTCGTTGCTGATCTTTTGCTTTCCGAGCTGTCAATGTCTGGGGCTGTTCGGTCAATATCGCTCTTTGTGGTTTTGAATTCTTTCAGCAATATCCCTTTTAAAATTTCCACCTGTTCTTCTTTGGTTTTTTCCTGGACCCAGACCAGTTTGAACCGGTTGATAAAAGGAGCTGGCAGCTGGTTCCTGCCCATGGACAACCTGGTCGTGCCCTGGATCGGATTCAGGGTCGCGAATAACCGGAAGTCAGGGTGAACTTTGATTTTTTCGTGGTTCTTGGGGTTGGTGAAATATCCCTCATCCACCCATTCCGAGATCACTTCCAATAACCCGGTTTCCATGAAGTTGATCTCTTCCAGGACCAAACAATGCCCTTCTTTCATGGCTTTGATCAGGATCCCGTCGTGGAATTCTAATATCCCGGTCTTAGAATCCCGGCTGTAGTTGCCGATCAGGCTGGATAAGGTAGTATCCCGCAGGTTCTCCGAATGGTACTTCCAGCCCAGGATCCGGGCGGTATTGGCGATGGTATCGGTCTTGCCTCCCGCGGTCTGGCCAAGAAGCATGACCGGCCGTCTCTGGTTCCGGAACCCGTAGAGGACCGCGCGCATGGTGTCTTTGGTCAAGGCGGTAAGCACCAGATTCACATCTTCAGTAGTTAATCTGTTCTTATCCTCCGCGGATACTTCTTTTTCAGGCTGGGGCAAGTCCACTCCGTCCAGGCTGGAGTCTCCTTCTTTGTAGTTTAAATTTATTGGCTGAGCTCCCACCTTATCCCTGAACGATTTCTCCATCTCAGTGAGTAATTTAGGCAAGTTAGCCGGATTCCGGCTTAAAATATCCTTATACTCAATATAGGTTTCCTTGAGCAAGGCCTGGCCGGGAGAAAGTTTATTTCCCGCGCCGGACAGCCTCAATTGAGTGTTCTGCAGTATATGCTCGAGGTTCCTGATGGTGAACGGATACGGCGGCTCGTTCTCGAATCCTTCGAAGTAATAAGCCTGCATCTGGATGTTCAGATGCTTGTTCAATTCGACCAGCGCTTCCATATCCGCGAAAGATACTCCTTTTATCGGGTATTTCTCGAAAAGGATGTGAGCCATCTGCGATGACTTGATCTCGGGCATGTAGAACACCTGGAACCTGTTCTCCAGCGCCTCGCTGAACAACTGCCTTCCGATATCTGACCAGGGATTTCCGGCCGCGAAGAGCATGCCGTTATTCTGTTTGAGATTGATCCGCTCTCCGTTAACATCGATGTATCCCTTGGTCAGTAATCCGTAGAGTATGCCCAGGGCTTCTTCCCGGGCCAGGTTGATCTCATCCAGCAGGATCCAATCTCCGGCTTTAAGCGCTTTTAAGAACGGAGCGGCTCGGAACTCCAATTCCACTCCGCTGGTCCCATGCAATAAAATATGGCCCAAAGAGCAAATAAAACTCTCCGCTTCCGGGGTATTCTTGAGATATAAGGCTGATTCGATCTGTCTTTTGACGAATTCAGTTTTGTCTTTGGCTGATCGGTACTGCTCAGGCATCAGGATGGATACCGCGTATTGCAGTTTGCTTATTTGCTCCGCGTTAAGGTGCTCCTGGGCCAATGCCGCCGCTTCAATAAAGCTGATGCTCATCCCTTTAGGCATGAAATGGCCGATCAGATCCAGCTCATCGGTCTGGCTGTTGATCTGGACCCGCAAAAATGTTTTATTGACCAGGTAAGATAAATACCTAAGCTTGGAAGTCTTTCCGGTTCCGGTGGGGCCCATCAAAAACACCGGCTGCAATTTGTCCAGGCTGGAGAAAAACATCAGGTCGATCAACTCGCGGCTGGTGTCTAAGTTCAGGACCATTTTTTCCGGCGGAGCCTGGCTGCGGGAAAACTTGCTGAAGACGCGCTGTTTTACCACAACCCGTCCGTTGACTATCCCTTCCAGATACTCGTTGTTCTCTCTGACCAGGTATGGGGCGCGGCTGAGCTCCTTGATGTTCGGACCCTGGATGACGGCGGCTCTGGCCCGGTTCTGAAGATAAAGTTGATCGAACTTTGTCTTATCTTTCGCCAGCAAAGAAGTCAGGATCTTACCGTATGATCCGACCGCGGTATTCTTCACTTCCTTATTCCCGAATAATCCAACGAGATTATCTAAAGCTTCCAGTTTCCCGGCATTATCCTTCAGGCTCGCTCCTATAAGACCGCAGGATCTGGCCGCGTATTCTCTCACAACCCATTCTTTGTCCGCTAATAATCCCGGAAGTTTATCCAATGCTTCTTGCTTCTTGGCTTCATCTTTCAGGCCGGCGCCGATAAGGCCGTAGGATTGGATCGCGGCGATCCTTACATGCACATTGCCATTTTTGAATAACTTTGTAAGTCTATCCAGAGCTTCTGTCTTCAAACCTTCATCCTTCAGGCTCGCCCCTATTTGGCCGTAGGAATCGGAAGCGGTCCCGCAGATGTACCACTCACGTTGCTTTAATAACCCAAAAAGCGTATCCAATGCTCTCTTCTTCTCCGTTTCATCATTCAGGGTCGTACCTATGCGGCCGTAGGACTCGGCTACGGAATGAATCGCGTGCAAATCATTGCTTTTTAATAATCCTTTGAGCTTATTTAATATTTTTATTTTTTGCTCTTCATCCTTTAAGCTCGCTCCGATTATACCGCTGGATACGACCGCGGAAACTTTGACATTATCATTTCCATCATTAAATAATTCGCTCAGTCCATTTAATAATTCTATCTTCTTCGATTCATCATTCAAGCTCGCTGCTATGCCGCCATAGGCTTTGGCCGCGGAATCTCTTACATCCCACACCTCATACCAAAACAACCCTTTGAGTTTATTTAATAACTCAATTTTCTGTTTATCATCCTCCAGGCTCGCTGCGATCCGGCCCAATGCCTCTGCCGCCTGAGACCGGACATCCGTATCATCTCCGAATAATCCTGCAAGCCTATCTAATATCTTAGATCTTTCCGCTTCATCCTTCAAACTCGCCCCGATTAAACCATAGGATTTGACCTTAAAACCCCTTGCCCCCGCGCCAATGCGCAGAAATGAATTCGCGAGCTTACCTAATATTCCTTTTTTCTTCGTTTCATCCTTAAAACTTGCCCCTATAAGACCATAAGATTCGGCTACGTAAGATTGCAGGACCCACGTCATATCCGGATACGATCGCATGAGCTTATCCAATGTTTCCATTTTTTCAGCATCATCCCGCAAACTCGCTGCTATGCGGCCGTAAGATTTGATTGCGGATAACCTTTCAACATCCTGGTGGATATCCCCGAATAAACCAATGAGTTTCTCCAGTATTTCAAGTTTCTTCGCTTCATCCTTGAGGTCCTCTCCGATAAAACCGCAGGATAGGGCTGCGGAATTCCGCACACTCCAGTCCTCATCTTCGAACAATCCCGTCAATTTATCCAATACTTCTATTTTCTTCGCTTCATCATCGCGGCCGGCTAATATTTGACCATAAGCTGTGATTACCTGCGGTATTCTGATATCCATAGCGTCTAATATTTCTAATCCTAATTCCGGAGGCAGAGATTCGAGAATATGCACTGCCGCTTCTTGAGAAGCGGGGTCATTTTTTCCCAACAGCTTCGCGGCCTTGGCGATCCCGTCTTTCGTTTC
>JBFZAG010000150.1:0-13244 GCA_041309145.1 Candidatus Omnitrophota bacterium
CACGGTTTCAGTCACATTGAAGTTCTTTTTGCGCTTTCTCCGCTTGCTCGGGAGTGGGAGCGTTCCCGTGAAAATGACAAGCGTTTTCCATGAACGACACGCCCTTGCCTTTAGTGGTATGGGCAATAATGATCGAGGGTTTAAGTTTTATTGTCTTGGCCCGGTCAAAAGCTGCCAGGATCTCCGGCATATTATGGCCGTCTATCTCTATGGTTTCCCAGCCGAAAGCCTGCCATTTATCCTTTACCGGCTCTATTCCCATGACTTCACTGACCTTGCCGTCTATCTGCAATCCGTTGAAATCAAGAATAGCGCAAAGATTATCGCATTTGTAATGGCTGGCGGCCATGGCCGCTTCCCAGATATTGCCTTCCTGGGATTCGCCGTCCCCGATCAGGCAGTAGACCCGGTAGTCTTTCTTATCCAGCCTGGCAGCCAGGCTCATCCCCAGAGCCACGGAAAGCCCCTGGCCCAGCGAACCGCTGGCTACGTCGACCCCCGGAGTCCTGCGGTCAGGATGGCCCTGGAGCATCGCTCCCAGCTTCCTTAGTTTGAGCAATTCTTCTTTAGGGAAATATCCGGCTTCCGCCAGGACCGTATACCATAAAGGGCAGCAATGGCCTTTGGACATGTGGAACCTGTCCCTTTCCGGCCACTGGGGATTCTTAGGATCATGGCGGAGCACCGCGAAATACAGGGCCGTGACCAGATCGGCCGAAGAAAGGCTTCCTCCGGGGTGTCCGGAACAAGCCCGGCAGATGATCTCCACGATCGCCTTGCGGACCTGTCTGGTTCTGGCTTCTAATTCTTTGATCTGTTTATCGGTATAAGGCATGCTGGCATAAAGCTGGATTTATAGAAAAATTTACTTTTTATCTTTAAGGTCTTCTATCTTTTTCTTAACCTCGGTTTTTTCCGGATTGATTTTCAGGGATTTCTCCCAGTTTTCCCGGGCTTTGACCAGGTCGTGCATTTTAAAATAAGAATCTCCCAGATGCTCAAAGATAACCGGATCTTCCAAAAGACCGGCGGCTTTTTCCAGCTCCTTGACCGCTTCCTTGATCTTGCCCTGTTTGAAAAACAGCCAGCCGAGGCTGTCGATATACGCCCCGTTTTCCGGCTCGGCCTCTAATGCTTTCCGGATCATTTTTTCGGCTTCTCCCAGATTCCGGTTTTCTTCGACGTATAAATAACCCAGGTAATTCAAGGCCTGGTGGTAGTCGGGCTTGAGCTCCAGGACTTTCTTCAGTTCCTCCACCGCCGCGTCTCTTTTTTTCTGCTCATCCAGGATATTAGCCAGATAAAAATGGGCCTCAACATCACCCGGGGCTATCCCGATTATGGCGCGGAAAGTCTCTTCCGCGGACTTATAATTTTTCTGCTGAAGATATAAAGTGCCCAGACTCTTGATGATGCTTGTGTTCTTGGGTTCCAGCTTGGCGGCGTTCTGAAGGGCCTTTTCGTATTCTTTTCCCGCTTCGGAAAGATTTTCCTGGGAGAAATACAAAAGGGCGAGGATGGCGTGAGGTTCGACCGCTTCAGGCTCAAGAGCGATAGAGCGGTTGATCTCTTCTATAGCCTGAGGGATCTGCTTCTGCTTGATATAGGCCGCGGCCAGGCTTAAATGGACGACCGGATTTTTATCGTCAATTTTTAAGGCTTTTTTGTATTCCTGGACCGCCAGATCAATATCGCCCTGCTTCTCATAGATGCCGGCCATGATATAGCGGCTCAAAGCGGAAGAAGCCCGGCGGTCTAAAGCCAAAGCTTTTCCCTCAGCGGCGAAAATAACCGCCAGAAAAGAAAGCAAAAAAGCGATACTTCTTCTATATAAAGTAGAAAGCATTATAAATTAGCTATCCCGTCTAGACTCTGAACGCAGGCGATCCCGGCGCAAAAAACTCCGGGCTGGAAGATCACGACTTCATCAGCCCCAATCGCGCTTCTTCAGGTGGCGAAGACGACGACGGATCTTCTTTCTTTTGTGTGTTTTGATCTTCTGTCTTTTTCTTTTTTTGCCGCAAGGCATTTCTTGCTCCTTTGCTTATGCAGAATTAATAAATCAACTTGTTCAGCGGGTATTCGATTATCCCTTCCGCCCCCGCTTTCTTCAAAGCCGGGATCAAAGTCCGGACCACGTTTTCATCGATGATCGTCTCCACCGCTACCCAGCCTGAGCTGGCCAGCCCGGAGATCGTCGGTTTCTTCAAAGCGGGCAGCAGAGAAACGATCTTGCTCACGTCTGTCGCCTTGACATTCATCTTTAAACCTACTTTTCCTTCGGCGGCGATCGCTCCCTTTAAAAGCAGGGCGATCTGCTCCATCTTGTTTTTCTTCCAAGTATCCTTAAATGAGCTTTTATTGGCGATAAACTGGGTGGTGGATTCGCATAACGTGGCGATGATCGCCAGCTTGTTGGCTTTCAGGCTTCTTCCGGTCTCGGTGACATCGACGATAGCGTCGACCAGCCCGGCGTTGACCTTGACTTCCGTGGCCCCCCAGGAAAACTCCACGTCCACTTTGACTTTATTTTTGGCGAAATAATCTTTGGTCACGTTGACCAGCTCGGTGGCGACCCTTTTGTTCTTCAGGGCCTTGACCGACTTCATTTTCGAAGATTCCGGCACAGCCAGGACCCAGCGGACCTTGCCCATGCTGACCTTGGAATAAATTAAGTCGGTGATCCTGACCACGTCCGAGCGGTTTTCCAGGATCCAGTCATTGCCGGTGATCCCGCAATCAAGGGCGCCGTCCTGCACGTAGCGGGACATCTCCTGGGCCCTTAAAAGCACGCATTCGATCTGGGGGTCGTCGATAGACGGAAAATAAGACCGCTCCGAAGAAAGCCCGACCTTGAACCCGGCTTTCTGGAACATCTTGAAAGTCGCTTCCTGAAGGCTCCCCTTAGGCAGCCCTAATTTCAACACCTTATCTTTCATTACTGATCAACCTTTCCAACTCACCCACCCCGGGGGTGGGTATAAACAAAAATAATCTCACACGGATTTTTATTATACAGGCTCCGCCTGGGCTTGTAAAGGAAAATAAAAAAGCAAAGCCGGACTTGGTTTCTCGCAATTACCGAGCACAACACTTAATTCATTTGTAATTTAACGGATTTTGGTTATAATAAAGAAATACCTTAACTTTAAAACTTACTGGAGGATCGCCATGCTGCGCAAACTTCACAACAAAAAAATTCAAAAAAGGATCTGGATAGTCTTACTGGTCTTCATTCTGCCCGGCTTTGTCATCTGGGGATTCTCAAGCTCGATCAGGAGCGTGAAAGAGACCGACTCCGGATACGGCAAGATCTTTAACCGCAGCATTTCCCGGGAAAAATACATCGAAGCCGTGCGGGCGGTGGAAGTCCAGCTCCAGATGCAGTTCGGAGATTCCTTTGACCAGGTCCGCAAATTTTTCTCTGAGCGCTATAAAGATATGGCCCTGCAAAGGCTGGTCATGCTTTATGAAGCCGAAAAAAGAAGGATCCGGGTCAGCGACTCGGAGCTGATCTCCTACATCCAGAAAGACCCTTCCTTCTACCGCAAAGGCGTGTTCGACAACAGCCTCTACGAGCAGATCATCAAATACAGCCTGCACTTGCAGCCCCGCTCTTTTGAAGAGATCAGCCGCCAGAACCTCCTCATCCGCAAACTGGTGGAAGATGTGACCAGGGAAGTCAAAGTCAGCGAAGCTGAGATCCTGGAAGCCTATAATAAGGAAAACGCCCAGATAAGCGTCTCTTACCTGGCGGCGATCCCCGCGGATTTCGCTCGCGACATCAAACCCGGCGAGACCGAGATCAAAGAATACTTTGATAAAAACTCTCTCCTGTTCAAGAAGCCGCTCTCTTTTAACCTGGAATACCTGGCCCTGGATTCGATTGGCCAGATCAAGGACTTAAAAGAGCGGCTGGAAAAGAATGAAGATCTGGATAAGATCGCCAAAGACAGCGGCCTTTCCGTCAAAGCAACAGGCCTGTTCGCGGAAGCTGACCCTATCCCCGGGATCGGTTGGTCGCAGGAAATTTCCCAGTCTCTTGCAGCGCTGAAGATCGGGGAGCTGATGGGGCCGATGGAGATCGAAAAAAAATCTTATCTTTTCCGGCTCAAGGAAAAAAAAGATCCGTTCGTTCCGGAGCTTAAAGATATTACGGAAGAAGTCAAAGCCCGTTTAGTCAAAGATAAGTCCCGGGAAATGGCCAAGGCCAAGATCGCTGAGTGCGCCAAAAAGATCAAGGATATGTCGGCATCGGGGCTGATTGAAGCCGATTTCGAAAAGATCGCCCGGGAATTTAGCCTTAAATCCGCGGCCAGCGGCCTGTTTAAATTCAACAGCTATATCGAAGGGGTCGGCGCCTCGGACAACTTCTTTGCCGCGGCCGAAAACCTTAAAGCTAACGCGGCCAGCGAAGTGATCGAAATGCCTTCCGGCTTCTATATCCTCAAGCTCAAAGAAAAGCCGCCGATAGACCAGAAAAAATTCGACGAAGAAAAGGCCAAGTTCAGCGAAGAACTGCTGGCCAAGAAAAAAATGGAATTCTTCGACCAATTCCTCAAAGAGCTGATCAAAAAATCCCAATAAAATAAAGGGGACGCTTCTATTTAACCTTGTCAACCTACGCGGTTGCCACTTCTGGCAACCGCGTAGGTTGATCTCAAAATAAATAGAAACGTCCCCTTTATTCTTTATTCCTAAAAGCAAAGGGCCGGCTACCTGATCCAGGGAGCCGGCCCTTATATTCTTACTTTTTTAGCTGACTTTGATCGCGTTGACCGGGCACTGCTCGGCCACTTCTTTGAGGTTGTGCTCGCTGCAGGCATTGGCTTTGACGTGAGCGATCCCGTCGCCTTCGACCTTAAAAACCTCCGGACAGCCCTGCTCGCACAGCCCGCATCCTACGCAAGTCCCTTCATCAACTGTAATTTTCGCCATTTTAATTTCCTTTCGAATTCTTGTAACTGTTGTTATAGAAGAAAAATTCGACCCCGAGGCGGGATACGCCGAGGGGGGGATTTTCTACTACGCCGGCTATTCCGGCTGGGGTTCGACTTTCAGGCCGTATTTAGCGATATTGCTATCCGCCACGTCCTGGATCTTTTTGATCTCATCCGGGCTGTTCAATAAATGCTTGAACCTTCCCTGGGCCTTTAAATAATCCGTGACCGGCTTGGGCGTTATCTTGCGCGCCGAGATCATTTTCCCGTTCTCATATTCAAAAATAGGATACAGCCCGGTTTCCACCGCCAGTTTTCCGATCTCCAGGCTCTGGTTAGGAGCGTACTGCCACCCTAAAGGACAGGGAACATGGATCTGCAGATACTTCGGGCCTTTGATCGAAAAAGCTTTTTTGACTTTTCTGGTTATATCCTGAGGGAACCCGATGCTCGCTGTAGCCACATAAGGGATGCCGTGAGCCAAAGCGATCTCCGGCATGGGTTTTTTCATTCTCAGATTGCCGAAAGATTTTTCCCCTTTAGGGGTAGTGGTGGTGTTCGCGGAAAACGGAGTGAGCCCGCTTCTCTGGATACCGGTGTTCATATAAGCTTCATTATCGTAACAAATATACAAAATATCATGGCCTCTTTCCCACATCCCGGAAAGTGACTGCAGCCCGATATCCGCGGTTCCGCCGTCTCCGGCTTCAGCGATAATATTGATCCCCTCTTTTTTGCCTAAATATTTCAGGCCGGCTTCCACTCCGGAAGCGACCGCCGGAGCGTTCTCGAACAAAGAGTGGATAAACGGCACTTCCCAGGCTGATTCCGGGTATTTGGTGGAAAATACTTCCAGGCAGCCGGTGTTATTGGCGACCATGGTGTTTTTTCCCGCCGCGTCAAGCACTAATCTCACTGCCAGGGACTGACCGCAGCCGGCGCAGGCAGTATGTCCGGAACTAAAAAGATGGTTACTCATAATTCTCCTTTAATAATTCTGGTTTCAGGTCAATGAACTCGCAGGCCTTCTCTTTCTTGGTCAAAGCGCTGTAGATCTCTTTGATCGAATCCTTGGTGATATCCCTTCCTCCCAGGCCGACCACGAAACTGGAGATCATTTTCGGCTTCTTGGCCTTGCCGAAGAAAGACGCTTTGATCTCCGCGGCTAAAGGCGCGAAAGATCCGAGGGAAACCGAGCGGTCCAGGACCGCGACTTTCGGGACGTTCTTCAGCGCTTCGTAGATCTCCTGCGCCGGGAAAGGCCGGAAAGAAGTGATCTTCAAAAGCCCGACTTTCTTGCCTTTTTTCCTTAATTCGTCGATCACGTCCTTGATCGTCCCGCAGACCGAGCCCATGGCCACGATCACCCGTTCCGCGTCTTTGATCTGATAGCCCTCGACCAGGCCGTTGTAAGTCCGGCCGAAGACCTTGGCGAATTCCGCGGTTAATTTAGGTATCAAAGCTAAGGCTTTTTTCTGGGTTTCGTGGATAGCGTAGCGGGCTTCCATATAATAATCCGGGTCAGCCAAAGGCCCCAGGGTCTGGGGATTGTCCACGTCAAGTTTATACAAAGCTTTATACGGGGGCAGGTATTTATCCACCTGCTCCTGGGTGGGCATGTCCACGGTCTCGATCCCGTGGGTGAGAATAAATCCGTCCATGCAGACCATGACCGGAAGCATGATGTTCTTGTCTTCGGCCAAACGGTAAGCCAGGATATGGAAATCCAGGGCTTCCTGGTTGTCTTCGGCGTAAAGCTGGATCCATCCGGCGTCGCGCAAAGAGATCGTGTCCTGCTGGTCGTTCCAGATATTGATCGGAGCGGAAACCGCCCGGTTGGCGTCGGTCAGAACGATCGGCAAACGCATGCCGGCGATATTGAAGATCACTTCGGCCATAAGTAATAGCCCCTGCGAGGAAGTCGCGGTGTACGACCTGACCCCGGTGGCTTCCGAGCCCAGGACCACTGAGGCCGCGGAGTGCTCGCTTTCCACGTTGACGAACTGCGAGTCCAGGTGGCCGTCGGCGACCATCTGGGCCAGCTCCTCCACGATATGGGTCTGGGGAGTGATCGGATAAGCCGAGATCACGCCGGGCCGACAGAGCTTAACCGCTTTTGCTACGATCATCGAACCTTCTAGTAATTCTTTCATCTTTAATATCCCTCTTTTTTATTCTTTGGATTTATCGGTTGATTCTTCCTTGACCATTTCAATGTCTTTTTTAGGGCAGATGACCGCGCACATCCCGCAGCCCTTGCAGAAAGCCAGATCTACTTCCAATTTGTTTTTTTCCGTCCCCAGGATACAGCCTTCGGGGCAGACCGAGATGCACATCTTGCAGCCGATGCAATTCTTGTGCAGAAAAACCGGCCTGGCCTCGACTCTCCAGGAGCCGGTCTTGTTTTTCCTGCTTGAACCGGGCTTGCTCACTAATGGTCCGAACATTTCTCACACTCCTTAAATGAGGCCATAACTTATGGAGCACGTAGTGCGACATAAGGTATTGGGCCGAATTTAGTCCGAGGTATGAGCGGGTTTTAACGAAACCCGCGAATGCTACCGAGGACGAGATACTCATCTTGTTACTTCTTATAGTTTTTGACGAACTCAAAACCTTGCTTGATCGCCTCGATATTGCCTTCCAAAGCTTTGCCGCTGAAACGCTGCTTGACTGAAGAGGTTAAAGCCTCGATATCCAGCTCTCCGGAAGCCGCGGCAAAAGCGCCCAGTAAAGCGGTGTTTCCCAGCGGCCGGCCGATGGTTTTCATGGCGATATCATTGGCCGGGATCACGTAAAGCTTTTGCTTGGCCTTGAGCTTGGGGATCTCCACCCCTTCTCTCTGGCTGATAATGGCGATCCCATCCTCTTTCAAGCCGGCAAAACAGTTGAAACCGCGCATTAAAGTAGCGTCAACGATGATCAAGTAATCCGGCTCGTAGATCTGGCTGCGCAGCCTGACCGGCTTTGAATCTACCCGGACAAAAGCGTTCATCGGAGCGCCCATCCGGGCGGCCCCGAAATGGGGAAAAGCGTACGGGTACATTCCCTTGGTGAAATAAGCGTAACCCAGCAAAGACGCGGTGGTGATCGCCCCCTGCCCTGCACGTGCGTGGATCCTTATTTCTTTCATCTGAAACTCTCCTTACGATTAAGTTAACTTTGAGAAAATATCGTATATGTTATTACTTTCCCCCCCCTTTGTCAAATAAAATAATGGGGACGTTTCTATTTATTTTTGCGGGA
The DNA here is from genome assembly GCA_041309145.1 of Candidatus Omnitrophota bacterium. Taxonomy (GTDB): domain Bacteria; phylum Omnitrophota; class Gorgyraeia; order Gygaellales; family Profunditerraquicolaceae; genus JAPLLS01. The sequence continues at coordinate 8,187 of JBFZAG010000150.1, forward strand.
CTCTTCTTGCTGGAATAAATAGAAGCGTCCCCATTATTTTGTACTAAAATTTACTTAAGCTGGCGGATACTTCCGACAAAGCGGAGAATATTCTGACCGCTTTGGCCTCGTTTAAGGTGCCCAGGCCGCAGCTGGGGCTTAAAAGCAGGTTTTCCCGGACTAAAGACGCGCTGACCCCTTTTTTCACCAGAGAACTGATCCCGGCTTCGATCTTTCCGACCAGCTCTGCCGGAGACGGAAAATCCGGGATATCCGCAGTTGGCGAGATCCCCCAGCAAAGTATGCCGCCTCTTTCAAGGAAGTCTTTCAGGTTGCCGGCGTAAAGAATAAGCTTATCGATAAAACCAAAAGCGTCAAAATTGATGATATCCAGGCCGGGGATATCAGTAAAAATGGACCAGTCGGTATTTCCGCAGCAATGCACCCCGATCAGCACATCCGGCGCTTTTAAGGCCGCAACCATTTCCGAAAGCCCTCTGACCACAGCTTCCCGGCTGAGGGAAGTGAAGGCCGAACCGAATCCGGCCAGATAAGGCTCATCGATGAAAATGATCATCTTCCTGCCGAAAGGACGGAAAAGTTTTATCTGCCACTGCCCTTTCATGGCCAGGCCTTTGATCATTGCCTGCATGAATATTTCGTCGTGCAAAAGCGCGACCCCTTCCTTATTATTCACGCTGGCGGAAAAAGTAAAAGGCCCGGTGACATGGCCTTTGATGAATTCCACCCGCTTTAAGTCGGTTTTCTTTAATTTCTCGTAAAAACTGTACAGCCCCTGGGCAAAAGCCCGGCTGATCCTGAAATGCTCGACATCACCGGAGATTATCCGGTCGTAAAACACCTCCAGCTCCTTTTCGCAATCCTGGTCGTCGAAAAAAAGCCCGTCCCCGGTCACCCTCAAACAGGGCAGGTTTTCGCTGAACTGGGCGACCATCCCTTCCCGGATATCCCTTCTGGGAAGCTGGGGCCAAAACGGGATCTGAGGCAGGTATTTGAAAACAAAATCCGCCGCCCCATCCGGGTCGCGGAAAGGAAGAGATCCTATGCCTGTAGCTAATCCTTTTATAGACATATTAAAATCCGGGGACGGTTCTCATTTTTTCTCAAAGGAGGTTCTTCAGTAAAAAATGAGAACCGTCCCCTTTTTTAGATTTGCAGGTCTTTTACAATATGCTTGAATGCGGTCTCGAAATCGTAGACCTCGTCGAAATCGCCGTGGCTGTCGTTTTCGGTCTTGGCCAGCAGCTTGTCCTCGATCATATTAAAGACGATATTGCCGAAATCCGAAGTCCGGGTTATTCCCCAGTGCCGCAGGACCGTCCTGGCCATGGGGCCGTACTGGTCCAGGGTGAACTTGCGGATGCCCTCAAGCAGCTCCTGGCCGCTGACATGGCCGTCTTTTTTGAATTCTTTCTGGGTAAAACTCAAAGCTTGAAGCACGAACTCATAGCTGTCCGGCTTATACCGGTTATCCTTAGCGCAGATCTGGTCCACCACCTGATGAAAACTTCTGACTTCTTCCATTTTATTTTAGTTTGCCCCTTCTTTCGGTTAAATCCCCGGCAGAGTAAGCCCTGTGGCTTCTTTCATCTTCTGGGCGGCTATTTCCTGGGAACGCTTGATCGCCCGGTTTAAACTGTCTTTTATATCTTTTTCCAATTTGTCCTTCGGCGCTTCAAGGTAGGCCCCGCTGAGAGCCGCTGCCTGGACTTCCTGCGAGCCGTTCATGGTTATCTTGACCAGCCCCCCCGGGCTTTCGATGTCGAAATAAGTTTTATCCAGCTCCTTTTTGATCTCCTCCAGCTTTTTGCGCATCTCCATCAAACCTTTTACCTTATCGAACATGATTCTCCTTTGACTTTAAGCCTTCTCCCTTTTTACCCCCCCGCCGTAGGGCATCTCTACGGTTTCTTCGATCTTGACCTTGAATATGACGAATTTTTCCGGGATCGCGACCTCGAAATTCTCATGGCGCCTGCCGCTGCTGACCCCTTTAATGATCCTGTCGGTGGAAAGGCTGACTTCTTTCTGGACCAGCTCCGCGGCGATCTTTTCGTAGACCGTTCCGGTCTCGATCAGCTCGACGCTGCCGTTGATCTGATAAGCTTTGAGGGTCTCGGTGTTCACAAAAGACAGGGAAACCCGGGGATTGGCGCTGAGGTTCTCGTAGCTTTTCCCGAATATATAATCTACCAGGTAAATAAAACCGCCTTCGATCTTTAAGATGAACTTGCTGGCGGCGTTAGGCCGGCCTTTGAGGTCGCAGGTGGCGATAGAGATAAATTCCCGGTGCTTCAATAACTCGATTATCGTTTTAGTCAGCATCCTGAAAGACCTTTCTTAAAATCCCAGCTCTTCGCCGACCAGGATCACCGTCATCCTGCCGCTGGACACCTCGGCTTCAACCACCAGGATCTGGCAGCACATCCGGTTATACTCCGGAGCCTGGCATTCGTCTTTCTGGCAGACCCCGTTTTTGAAACAAAAAGAATCCCAGCGCAGCCTTTCGCAATTCAGCGGGGTGACATGATTCCTGGCCCGGCTGATCGCCTCTTCGAGGTTAAGGGCGATTTTATTTATCCCGCAGACCAGGACTACATTTTTGGCGTCGGCGATCCCGGCGATCCGGTGGCCGTAGGCGGAAAAGAACACCAGCTCCCCCTCTTCGGAGATGGCGTTGGCGCTGGCCAGATAATAATCAGCCTGGACCCCCAGCTTGCGGATACTGATGCTTTCGTCCCGGCTGAGATTTTGATCGTACTGATTAAAAACTTTATTGCCCCGCGACTCCAGGATCTCGATCATCTCCAGCTGCTCCAATGTCTGCGACCCGGAGAACCCGATGCTTGCTTTTTCGGGAATGATCTCCAATATGGTCTTGTGAGCCTGGTCTTTATTCTGGCAGAAAATCCCTTCGATATTCCTTCTTTGCCAGATCCTGATAAGTTCGCCTACTTTCTCCTGCATTTTGATAACCTCCGTGTTGATCCCGCTGTGGGAATACAGCGCAAACATCCCGCCGCGGCAGTCAGCTCGTAAACTTCACCCCTGGCTCCGGCTTCCCTTCATTTCTCTCTGGCCAATCCCCGGGCTTCTTCAAGGGGTAAAGAACCGGCCATTTTCCGCAAAAAACCTTTTTTGTCCACTGCAAAATAAACTGGCACCCCGTAAACATTGTAAGCGTCGGAGATCGACGAGTCAAAGTCGAGGAAAACCCTGAAAGTAAAACCGTTGTTTTTGACGAACCTGGCCACCTTGGAAGGCGGCTCCCCGGCGTTTATAGCCAGGACCTCGATGCCTTCTTTTTCCAGGTCAGCCTGGGTCCGGCTGAGGTTCTTCAGGGCGGTCTGGCAATACGGGCACCAGGTGGTCCAGAAGAACAGGATCACCGGTTTCTTGTCTTTATATTCGGACAGCTTCACCGAAATCTGGTCCAGGTCTTTAACCATAAAATCCGGAGCCGGGATTTTCTTTTCCGCCGCCGGGCTGGCGGCGATCAGGAAAAACGCCAGACTTAGCAGCAGCCCCTGAGTGAGATATTTCCTCATTTTTCAGATTCTCCTTATAGCGGTAAAAATAAAGTATATGCCCGCGCCCACGAGCACCGAGGCGCAGATCTTTTCAACCCACAGCATCCATTTCCCCGATTTAGGCAAATGCAGCAAAGCCGTGGAAAATGTCCCCACCATGATCAAGGTCAGCCCCATCCCGTAAGCGAAAACCAGGAGCAAAGTCATCCCGTAAAGAACATTCCTGCTGGCAGCCAGGTAAGCCAATATCGCCCCTAAAGCCGGAGCCACGCAAGGAGAGGCCACCAGCCCCGAGATCATTCCCAGGATCAGCACGGAAAAGACCCCTTTTTTCTTGAACCTGGCCAGTTTTATTATCGCCGGAAAATAGGCCGTAAAAACATTGAACATCGATAAGCCGAACAATATGAAAACGATCCCCACCCCGGCCAAAGTCCAGGGATGAGCGCTGATCCTTCCGAACATCTTTCCGGTCAAAGCGGCGGCCAGCCCCAGCCCCGAGTAGACTATCGCCAGCCCGCTGACATAAATAAAGCTTAAAGTCAGCCCTTTTAATTTGGACCCGCCCGCGGTTATGCCGATGTATCCGGCGGTCACAGGCAATAAAGGATAAACGCAGGGAGTAAAGCTCAGAGCCACCCCGCCCAGAAACACGTAAAGATAATCCCAAAGACTACCTGATAGAATCATCGATCCAGTCCAGATAAGTTTTATTTCCGCCGGCGATCGGAACTGCGATTATTTCCGGGACTTCATAACTGTGCAAAGACTTCACCGTTTTGGTTATTTTACCGAGTTTGGCCCTGGTGGATTTAGCGATCAAAAGACACTCTTTGGCTTGGCTGATCTTGCCTTTCCACCAGAAAAAAGACTCCAGCTTATCCGCGATGCTCACGCAGGCAACTGATTTTTCAGCCAAAAGAGCTTTGGCGATCCTGGCCGCCTCTTTTTTTCCGGGGGCGGTTATAAAGATCACAATGCGCATATTAAATTTATTTTGAAAGTTTCTTGATTAATTTAGCCGTCCGCGAGCCCAGGCGCAGGCATTCTTTGCTCGAGCGGGCATCCGGCGAGCCGATGGCGACAGGGCCGTAATGGTCGCCTTGTGGATCACCTTGGATTATCATACCATGAATGAGCATCGCGTTCAAGATGTCTAAAATTGTGGTTTCGTTGCCGCCTCCGATGTTGGCGCTGGAAGAAAATGCCGCTCCCACCTTACCGTCAAGTTTTGAGTGAAAGGCGACCGATTCGTCCAAAAGTTTCTTGATCTGAAAAGCCATAGTCCCGTAATAAGTCGGCGAGCCGATGATTATCCCCTGGTAATCCGGCAGCTCTTTGGCGTTGACCTGGCTTACCTCTTTTATCTGGACCTCCGCGCCCTCTTTTCCGGCGCCTTCGGCGATCAATTCCGCCATTTTTTTAGTGTTCCCTCCCGGGGAGTAATAGATCACTATTATTTTAGGCATACCCGGCTCCTTGTATTTTTAATTTCCTAATGCTTTCACGATCTCCGGCAAAACTTCAG
>JBFZAG010000151.1:0-3273 GCA_041309145.1 Candidatus Omnitrophota bacterium
TCGAATCCAGGACCAAAGTTTTATCGGTGACCTCCTGGATCGACTCGACCAGCCACTGCATGTCCGAAACCGGGTCCTTGGACCCCGGCCCGCAGTTCACGTCCAGCGCGTCCGCCCCGGCTTCGATCTGCACCAAAGCGCATTTCTGGATCTCGGCCTTATCTTTGTCTTTGATCGCCCTGGCGATCGACAAATACATCCCGTTGATCAACTCCCCGATAATAAACATCTCTTTCTCCTGCTTTTAACCGGGGCAACCTACGCGGTTGCCAGTCCTGGCAACCGCGTAGGTTGCCCCGGTTACTGATTATTTAGATAATTCTTCGATATATTTGTTGACCTTCTCAACAGCTGAAGGATGGCGCATGACCAGCAGATCTCCTCCGGCCTGGATAAGCGCCGCGGCGGTCATCGCCTCCCATATTATACCACGATCTTTCTCCGGCCCCAAATATGGAAATTCGCTGGAACTGGCCCGGGCTTCCTTGGCTCTCCAGGACTCCTGGCCGACCATGCAGACAAAAGGCAGCCCCATCATTTTATCTCCGGCCAGAGCGGAAAGCCTGGCCCGCTCCATTATGGAATAAGTATACTCCAGCCCGTATCCCAAAGCGCCGACCGTGGGATTGATCACGATCCGCTCCAGCCCCAGCCCCATGTCCGAGATCAGGATATTCAGCTGCTTGGCGATATTGATGTCGATCGGCGATTCGGCGATGATGCTGTGGCCGTCAGCCAGGACCGCGGCGGTCAAAGTCTTGTAATTATCCTGCACGGCGGATCCCACTAAACATTTCTCTCCCTTGGCGGCTTCGCAGCAGGCGCTCAGCACGGCGTTGTCTTTTTCATCGTCCCCGCAGCCCAGGATGATCAAAGGCGCGCTGACTTTTTTGAGCAGGCTGGAGATCAATTTAGCCTGGGCTTCGGGCTTTTTGTCCCCGAAATCCGGATGCGAGCCCATAAGCCTGATACAAAGACTTTGGGCCTTGTAAGTCTTGACGCACTTTTCCGCCCAGGCCAGAGGGTCGGAAAAAACGTCCTTAAAATTCCCGGCTAATTCTTCCGGCCAATCGGACGGAGCCACATCCCAGATCTCAAAAGCCACCTGAGGCTTGTTCGGCGCAGTTCCTTCCGCGCTCAAAAAAGGCAGAGTGGACTGCCCTCCGAGCTTCAGGGTATGGCTGCGGGAGCCCCCCTCGCTTTTATTGGCTCCGATAGAGACTTCGCAGATCTTCCCCTGCCATTTTTCCTTTAAAAGTTCAAGCGCCATGATGTTTTGATCCTCCTGATCGGTTAAATGATTTTTTCCATAAGTTTGCTCAGCGCGCCGTAAGCCAAAGAATCTTTTTCCAGCTCCCACAAAGGCTCGCCTTTAATGCTCAATTTCCCTATCCCGGCATCATCGGGAATTCTCCCCAGATAATCCAGGTTTATCCCTTCCAGCTTTTTTTTATCGATCTCTTTTGCGCTGCGGTTGACCAACAAAAATCTTTTCCTGGTTTTTATCTTCAGCTCCAGGGTCAGCTCGCTTATTCTTTTAGCCGCGCGCAGGCCGGCGGGGCTGGCATCCGATACTACCAACAGGGCGTCCGCGGAGCTCGTCGTCTTGCGGGAAAGATGCTCCAGTCCCGCCTCATTATCGATGACCACAAAATCGTAATCTTTGATCAGCTTGCCCACTATATTGCGCAGGATGTTATTAACGTAACAGTAGCAGCCCGGGCCTTCCGGCCGGCCCATCGAAAGAATATCAAAACCCTCGCCCTCCTCGATCACCGTCTGGACTTCGTATTCGATATACCTGTCCTTGGTCATCCCAGCGGGGATCTTATCTTTATGAGCTGATATCCCGTCCAGGACTTCGCCGATACTCCGCCCGGGCTTTAACCCCAGGAACTCTCCCAGATTGGAATTAGGATCAGCGTCGACCCCCAGGATTGACCCAAGCTTTTTTTCCCTTAACCAGCGGATGACCAGGCTGGCGATCGTGCTCTTCCCGATCCCCCCCTTGCCCGCGATCGCTATCGTATATCCCATAGGACCTTTTTCTTAACCCCGCCACCAACCGGTGTCAACCGCGTAGGTTGCCTTAGGCAACCTACGCGGTTGACACGGTTATTTTATGTTTGGGAACCGGGACAGGTCGGTATGGGGGAAAAACAAAGCCGCCATATACTCGTCCATGTAGGCCGGTTCAGTAGAAAGTTCGAAATAAGCCATCTTCGCGGCGATGGCGCTTGCTGTATCGCTGGCCTGAGCCGACAAGATCATCTGCCGCGCCCCGCTTAAAGAAGTATTGCCCGCGAAAACGAAACGCTCCAGAGGCAAAGAAGGCAAAAGGCCGATCTTTATTGCGGATTCGATGTTCAAAGAAGTCCCGAACCCGCCGGCAATAAATATCTTTTTTACTTTTTCGAAATCCAGGTCCAGGTGGCGGACCAGGATATTGCAGGCGGCGTATATCGCGGCTTTTGCTCTTTTCAGGTTCTCGATATCCGCTTCGCTGACCACAATATCGCCCCGGGAATCGTTTTCCTCTTTAAAAGCCAGGACAAATTCCCGGCCCAGATCGGTCTTGCGGATCCGTTCGTGGGCGATGTCTTTTATCTTTCCGTCCTTATCCAGGATCCCGGCTTCAAGCATCCCGGCGATTATATCGATATAGCCCGAGCCGCAGATCCCCCGGGCCCGGCCATGGCCGATAGTCTCAAATTCCACTTTATAATCGGAGCTGATCCTGACTCTCTGGATCGCTCCCGAAGAAGAGCGCATCCCGCAGCCCACCCCCGAGCCTTCGAACGCCGGCCCGGCCGAAGCGCTGGTGGCGATCAAAAACTCTTTATTGCCCAGGACCACTTCGCCGTTAGTGCCGATGTCGATAAGCAGGCAGAGATCCTGCGCCTTATCCTGTCCGGCGGAAAGCACTCCGGCGGTAACGTCCCCTCCCACCCAGCTGGAGATCCCGGGGGCACAGGACAAGATCCCCCGGGGGTTTATTTTTATCCCCACTTCCCCGGCGCGCATGGCGTTCAATGAATTTGCCGCGGGCACATAAGGGTCCCTGCGGATGAAAGAAGGGTCGATCCGCAGCAAAAGATGGATCATTGTCGTGTTGCCGGCGCAGAAAACGCCGGTGACATCGTTGAGGTCAACCTTATGCTCTTTAGCCAGCCCGGCGATGATCTCATTGATGCCGACCAACGCCATCTGGTGAAGAGTTTCCAGCCACTCTTCCCTTTCCGCGTAAATGATCCGTCTGATCACGTCAGCCCC